>NZ_VDEV01000002.1:0-341082 GCF_006151685.1 Arthrobacter sp. BB-1 | reverse complement strand
GGTGGAGCTCGAACGGATCAACGTTGGGTGGTTCCGCTGGGAGTGGTTCCCAGCAGGGCAAGTTCCGACCTGTTGGGAAGGCCTTCCCAGTCCCCCGCGGTGCTCACGGCGAAGGCCCCGGTGAGGGCGCCGCGCTCCAGGCGGCCGGGCACGTCGGCACCGTCGAGCAAGGCGGACAGGTAGCCGGCGGTGAAGGCGTCACCGGCTCCTACCGTGTCGATGCTGGTGACCGGGACGGCCGGGACATCCCACCGGCCCTCGGCGGTGTGGACGCTGGCGCCGGCCGCGCCCCGCTTGACCACCACTTCGCGCACTCCGAGCCCCAGGATTTCGGCGACCATCGCCGATTCACCGGGGCCGGCTCCTGGCGCACCATCCGGTGCGGCGGCAACCAGGCCAAGTTCGTCGTCGGAAGCAATCACAATGCTGGCATGCCTCAGCAGCGGTGCCAGCACCTTCCGTGCCTCTTCCCGGGACCAGAGCTTGCTGCGGTAGTTGACGTCGATGGACACCACGGCGCCGGCGCCGGCGGCTTGTTCGGCGGCGTATTCCACGGCCTTCCGGGACTCCGGGCTGAGGGCGGCCGTGATGCCGGTCAGGTGGAGGATGCGGGCGCCCGCGTGGAGGGCAGGTTCCACATCCTCCGGGCACAGTGTTGACCCTGCGGAGCCGGAGCGGTAGTAGAAGGCGCGCGTCACGTCGGCGGTGCGTTGTTCAAGGAACATCAACCCGGTCCGGCGGGAAGCGTCCGCGCGGTGCTCCAGCCGCACCCCCTCGGCACGGAGTTGGCGGAGGATGAACTCGCCGTGCGGATCGGCACCCACAACGCCGGCCCAGGTGACGCTGTGCCCGAGCCGTGCGACGCCGACGGCCACGTTCGACTCGGCACCGGCCACGTGCATGCCCAGGGCGCCGCCGGCGGACAGGGGCCCGGCGGAGCGCAGCGAGACCATGGACTCGCCGAAGGTCAGGAGATCAACGGCTCCGGGCGCCGAGGGGTGTCCGACGGCGGCAGTCACCGCAGGCCCTTCGCGGCGCGCCCGTTGTATTCCGCGGCAAGGGCGACGAAGCGGCGCGCGCGCCCGCGCATGGCAGCAAGGTCGCCGCCGGATGCGGCGTCTCCGAACAGCGGGCCTCCCAGCCCCACCGCGATGGCACCGGCTCCCCAGTATCCGGCGGCTTCATCGAGTCCGACGCCGCCCACGGCGATGAAAGGGATGTCCGGGAACGGATCGCGCAGCGCCTTCAGATAGCCGGGCCCGCCGATGGAGGCGGGGAAAAGCTTGATTGCCGCGGCGCCGCGGCTCATCGCTTCGAAGGCCTCGCTGGGGGTGAGGGCCCCGGCCAGGACGGCAATGCCCCGACCGGCCGCCGCCTCGATGGAGGGAGCGAGCGACGGGGTGACTATGAACTGGCCGCCTGCGGATTCGACGTCTTCCGCGTCCTGCTTTGTCAGCACGGTCCCGGCACCCACGAAGCACCCGGCGGGAGCAGCTGCGCGCACCTCGCCGATCGCCTTGAGGGCCCCCGGCGTGGTGAGGGCGATTTCAACGTACTTGAAGCCCTCCTCCATCGCCGCGAGGGCGGCCCTCCCCGCGGCCGCGCCGTCCGTTCCGCGCACGATCGCCACCAGCCTGGTCCGGCGCACCCCGGCCAGCAGGTCCTCGGGGGTCAGGGTGTTCTCCATGCTGTGCTTCTCCTTTTGAGGGGTGTCCGTGTCCGTGCCCGCAGTCCAGGCCGTCACCATTCTGCGAAAGCGCCGTCCGGCTGGCGCCACACCGGACCCCGCCAGGCGTGTCCGCGCTTGTCCGCCGCCCGAACCACGGCTTCGTCGATCTCGATGCCCAGGCCGGGGCCGGTGAGCCGTTCGATGTGCCCGTTCACGAACTTCAGCGGCGTTTTGTCCACCACGTAGTCCAGGACCTCGGCGCCCTTGTTGTAGTGGATGCCGATGCTCTGTTCCTGGATCAGGAAGTTGGGCGTCGCGAAGCCCACCTGCAGGCACGCGGCGAGTGCCAGCGGCCCCAGCGGGCAGTGCGGTGCCAGCTGGACTTCATAAACCTCGGCCAGCGAGGCGATCTTGCGGACCTCCGTGATGCCGCCCGCGTGGGAGAGGTCCGGCTGGGCCACGGCGATGCCGGCCTGCAGCGCGGGCAGGAATTCCTGCCGGCTGTAGAGCCGCTCGCCGGTGGAGACCGGCGTGGTGGTGGACGACGTGAATTCCCGCAGGAGGTGGGTGTTCTCCGGGACCACGGGCTCTTCGAGGAAGAAAGGCCGGTACGGTTCCAGCAGCGGCGCCACTCGGCGGGCGTTGGCGAGGCTGAAGCGGCCGTGGAAATCCACGGCAACGTCGCGGTGCTCACCAAGGACTTCGCGGGCGGCGGCCACCCGGCGGACAACGCCGTCGAGCTCTGCAACCGAGGCGATGGGGCTCATCCGCCCGCTGGCATTCATCTTCACCGCGGTGAGGCCCACCTCCAGCTGCGCGCTGATCTGGTCGGCCACCTCGTTGGGTTCGTCGCCGCCCACCCAGCCGTACATCCGGATGCGGTCACGGACGTGGCCGCCCAGCAGTTGGTGCACGGGCGCGTTGAAGTACTTGCCGGCGATGTCCCAGAGGGCCTGGTCCAGGCCCGATACGGCGCTGGCGAGGATAGGCCCCCCGCGGTAGAAGGACCCTTTGGTCATCACCTGCCAGTGGTCTTCGATCCGCAGCGCGTCATTGCCGATCAGTAGTTCGGCGAGCTGTTCGACGGCGGTGCGCACCGTTTCGCTGCGGCCTTCGCACGTCGCCTCTCCCCAGCCGACAATCCCACTGTCAGTCTCGATCCGGACGAAGAGCCAGCGCGGCGCGACGAGGAAGGTTTCAATCCTGCTGATGAGCGTCATTTTTGCCTAGCCCTTGGTGGCGCCGGCGGTGAGGCCGGAAACGATGTATTTCTGCGTGAACAGCGCAATGATCATGATCGGGATGGTGACCACGGTGGCGGCGGCCATCAGGCCGCCCCAGTCGATGCTGGCGTAGGACACGAAGTCGAAGATGGCCACGGGCAGCGTCTTGGTGCTGGAGCCGGAAAGCACCAGGGCAAACATGAAGTTGTTCCAGGAAAAGATGAACGAGAGGATCCCGGCGGTGGCGATGCCGGCGACCGAGAGCGGCAGCGTGATGAGGCGGAACGCGCCGATCGGGGTGAGCCCGTCCACCTGCGCGGACTCCTCCAGCTCCAGCGGCAGGGAATCGAAGTAGCTCATCATGATGTAGACGATCAGCGGCAGGGCCACGAACATGTGGCTGAGGATCAGCACCTCGAAACGGCCCACCATCCGCAGGTTGGAGAATACGTAGTACCACGGCACCAGCAGGGACACGCCCGGGATCACGCGGGCCATCAGGACCACGAGGGCGGAGCGGTGCATGGTGAAACGGCTCATCGCATAGGCGGCGGGAACCCCAAGGACGATCGACAGCGCGGTGGAAACGAAGGCCACCCAGAAGCTGTTGAAGATGAAGACAAAGTAGTTGTTCCGCTGGAGGACGTTGGCGTAGTTCTCGCCGGTGGGCGTGAAGAAGAGGGCCTTGCCCGTGTCGTAGATGTCCACGTTGGTCTTGAGGGAGGCGAGGAACATCCAGAACAACGGGGCGAGGAGGAACAGCACCACGGCAATGAGTGCTGCAACCCGGAAGACCTTGTAGAGCCTGACGGACAGGGGCTTCCGACGGCGGTGCAGCACCTGGGGCGTTCCGGACGTTTGGCTTGGGGTCAGGACGGTCATTTGCTTACCGCTTTCTTGCGCATGGTCAGCAGCCACATCGAGCCGATGATGATCATGAAGAACAGGATCAAGACGGCGGAGGACAGCCCATACTGGTTGTAGTCGAAGCTCAGGCCGTAGGCGTAGACGTTCAGGGTTTCCACTTCGTTGAAGGATCCGCCGCCCTTGCCCTTGGTGGCGTACAGGATGTCAAAGGTCTTCAGGGCATCAATGCCGCGGAGCAGGATGGCAACGATCACGGTGGGCATCATGAGGGGCAGCGTGATGTAGAAGAAGCGCTGGAAGGCGTTGGCGCCGTCCACGCGGGCAGCCTCGTCAGGCTCATCGGAGAGGGACGTCAGTCCGGCGAGGAGGATCAGCACCACCATGGGGGTCCACTGCCACACGTCCATGAAGATGGTGGTGCCAAGGGCGGTGTCCTGGCCGGAAAGCCAGGGCTGCGGTGGAATGCCGATCATTCCCAGCAGCTGATTGGCGAAGCCGATGTTCGGATCGAAGATCAGGCGCCACATCATGCCGACGGCAACCGGGGTGGCCACCAGCGGAAGCAGGATTGCCACGCGGACCCACTTTTCGCCGCGGAAGGGACGCCACAGGAGCAGGGCGATGCCCATGCCGAGCACAACCTCGCAGACCAGCGCCACGCCGGTGAAGGTCAGCGTGCGGCCCACTGCCGGCCAGAACCGCTCCGTGTCGGTGAGGACAGTGAGGTAGTTCTGGAGGCCGATGAACTCCGTGGCGGCGCGGACGGAGCCCTGCGAATCGGTGAGGCTCAAGTACAGGGTCCACACCAGGGGGAAGACAATCAGGACGCCGACGAACATCATCGCGGGGGCCGCAAAAAGCCACTTGCGGTGCCGGTTGGACCAGGCGGAGATGTTCCCCCCAACGCTGGGAGGGCGGCCGGCGCTGCGGGCGGGAGCGCTGCGGGGAGCGTTCGTTACGGACATGGTTCACCTAAGGAGTTGGGGGTGCGGTCCGCGGCGGGACGGCGACAGGGCCGCCGTCCCGCCGGGCTGTGGTGCAGGGTGTGACCGACGCAGGCGCGGGCGCCTGCGGGGTTACTTCTTTTCGCTGTCCAGGAACTTCTGGAACGCTTCGTGGGCCGAGTCGGCTGCCGCGGAGGGATCGGCGCCGGTGATGCTGGCTACGATCGGCTCGCCAACAATTTCCCTGGCCTTGCCCACGGTGACAACCTGGGGACGGTCATGCCCAACACCGTTCTTCGCGCTCACGGCGATGGCTTCGGCGAGGTCCTTCGGGTAGGTGGAGGTACCTTCAGCGTTCGCCCAGACGGAAGTCCGGGGTCCGGGAACACCGGCCTTCTGCGCGGCCAGGGTACGTTCCTTGCCCGTTGCCCACTGGATGAACTTCCATGCGTTGTCCTGGTTGCTGGACGCCTCGTTGACGGCCAGGCCCCATGAGGGGATGTTGTAGGGCTTGGAACCGGCGGGACCTGCGGGCAGGGGTGCGAACCCAACAGTGTCCGCAACCTTGGACTTGGCCGGATCAGTGGCGTTCTTGTAGAGCGAGTCCGCCTCAGTGTAGAAGGCGGCTTTGCCCTGGGTGAAGATCGCCATAGCCTCGGGCCAGCTCATGTCCGTGCTGACGTTGGCAGGGCCGTAGTTCCTGATGAGGCCGCCGTAGTATCCGTAGGCCTTCTTTGCAGCGTCCGAGTTGACGGCGGACTTTCCGCTGGAGTCGGTGAAGTCACCGCCGAAGCTGTACAGGAAGCTGGAGAACTGGGTGACGGCGGCGGACTTGCCGGTGCGGGCCACGAAGCCGGCGACGTCGGGGTTGGACGCCTTGATGGCCTTGGCTGCCGCCTCGAGCTCCTCCATGGTCTTGGGAACCTGGAGGCCGGCGGCCTGCAGCAGGTCCTTGCGGTAGTAGAGGACCTCGCGCTCGGTGATGATCGGGACGCCTACAACCTTGCCGTCGGCGGTGGTGGCCTTGACCGGGCCTTCCTGGTAGTCCTTCCAGTCCCAGCCGGAATCGGAGGACACCTTTTCGGTCAGGTCGGCCAGGTAGCCGTTCTTGGCGAAGGCCTTGCCTTCCTGGAGCGGGCGGTACATCATCACGTCGATCTCGTCGCTGCCGGCGTTGAGCTTGACGTTGTACTGGTCCGAGAGCTGGTCTTCGCCGAGCTGGGTCAATTCCACCTTGAGCCCGCTGGACTTCTCGAAGTCCGGAATGGCTGCCTTGATGCCTTCAGTCCAGACGTGGTTGGCCAGCGTGACCCGTACCGTGCCTGATTCCTTGGCGTCCGTGCTTCCGCCGCCCCCGCTGCAGGCGGTCAGCCCCAACGAAAGTGCTGCGGCGACTGCCGCGTACTTCACGATTGAACGTCGCTTCATTACGACTCCCTTTGCTTTCTGAGGGCTGACGTCACTGTCCAGCCGCCCTACAAATGCATCTTTACATCTGCCTTGGGAGCGATCATATGGAAATAAGGCAGACTTAGACAAGCCCTTGCCAGCGAGCCGTATGATTTATTTATGAAAACCCCAAAGGCGGAGTCCCCTACCGACCTGCATGCTGCGTTGGTCGAGAGCCTGGGGCTTGGCATCGCCGATGGGCATTGGGCGCCGCATTCCGTCCTGAGGCTGGACGAGCTGGAGGGGCAGCACAACGTATCCCGGTCCGTGGTCCGTGAGGCCGCCAGGGTGCTGTCATCAAAGGGAATGCTGGAGTCCCGCCGGCGGTTCGGGACGATTGTGCAGCCTGAGGAGTGCTGGAATCTCTACGACCCGCAGGTGATCCGCTGGCGCCTGGCGTCCTCCCGCCGGCTGGAGCAGCTGCAGTCCCTCAATGAACTTCGCGGAGCCATCGAACCGCAGGCTGCCCGCCTCGCCGCCGAACGGGCCTCCTGGGATGCCGGCAGCGAACTCGTCTCCCTTGCGGCCAGGCTGTGGGCTGCCGGCCAACGCGGAGACCAGGAGGAGTTCCTCCGGCTGGACGTGGAATTCCACGCCGCGATACTCAAAGCCTCCGGCAATGCGATGTTTTCCCAGCTGGAGAACCTTGTGGCGGAGGTCCTCACCGGCAGGACGGAACACGGCTTGATGCCCCACTTGCCGCACCACGAAGCCCTGCAGCTGCACGTGGACCTGGCCAGCGCCATCCAGCGCGGGGAGGCGGCCGCGGCGCATGCGGCGATGAGCAGGATTGTGGAGCAGTCCACCGAAGAGATGAGCCAGATCTGGTCGAGCAACCAGGGCACGGCCGGCGCTCCGCCGCCCGCTTCAGGCCAGTCGGCCAGCTAGCCCCTGGCTCCTTCCCCGGCAGGAAAGGTGTTCAGTACTCGCCCTTGATCACGAAGTAGGAGCCGCGGATGACGCCTGCGAGCTTTGACTTCTGGCGCGCAAACCTGAAGCTGGACGCCAGTTCCTCGGGAACCTCCATCTCTTCGGACAGCTTGAAGCCAACGGCGCGCTTCGCCCCCTCCTCGATGCCGTACATGACGTTGATGGACAGGCCGGATTCGTAGAACACGTACGCCATGCGCAGGCCGTCCACTTCGAACGAGGAGACTTCCAGCGCGCGGGAGGAGATGGCGAGATTTCGTTCGGTGGCGAGGATGTGGTTGATGTACTCCAGGGTCTCCGGAGCCTCGCCGGCCGGCGTGACGGTGAAGTCGTGGCCGTACTTGGTTTTGTAGTAGCGCGCCTCGTTGGCCCGCAGCCCTGCCAGCGCCTCCGCGACGGGTGACGACTCCAGGCCTGTGGTGGACACGTTCTTGAAATCAACCGTGTAAGGCAATGGATCCTCCTGGGAATGGTCCTTCGCACATCGTCGCAGATCAGGAAGGAGAACGGGCCGGGATTTCTCCCGGCCCCAAGGCGGCTTAGCCGAGGTTCTCCACCAGCGAGACGTCCCGGACGGCGCCCTTGTCGGCGGACAGTGCCATGGCGGCGTAGGCACGAAGGGCCGGGGACACCTGGCGGTCCCGGTCCTTGGGCTTGTACCCGCCGTTGGCCAGGAGCTTTTCGCGGCGTTCGGCGAGGATTTCGTCGGATACCTGCAACTCGAGCGAGCGCTCACTGATGTTGATGCTGATGATGTCGCCGTCCTCCACGAGGGCGATGGTGCCGCCGGAGGCAGCCTCGGGCGAGATGTGCCCGATGGACAGTCCGGAGGTGCCGCCCGAGAAGCGGCCGTCGGTGATGAGGGCGCACTTCTTGCCCAGGCCGCGGCCCTTGAGGAACGACGTCGGGTAGAGCATTTCCTGCATGCCCGGACCACCGCGGGGGCCTTCATAGCGGATGACCACCACGTCGCCCTCCATGATGGTCTTGTTCAGGATCTTTTCCACGGCCTCGTCCTGGGATTCGCATACAACGGCCGGGCCTTCGAAGGTCCAGATGGACTCGTCCACGCCGGCGGTTTTCACCACGGCGCCGTCGATGGCCACATTGCCGCGAAGCACGGCCAGTCCGCCGTCCTTGGAGTAGGCGTGCTCCACGGAGCGGATGCAGCCTTCCGCGGCGTCGGTGTCCAGGGAGGTCCACTCGTTCGACTGGGAGAACGCGGTGGAGGAGCGGACTCCGCCGGGGGCAGCGTGCCACAGGGCCTTCGCTTCCTTGGTGGCCTTGCCGCCACGGACGTCCCAATCATCCAGCCAGCCGTCCAGGTCGGCGGAGTGCACGGAGTGGACGTCCTTGTGCAGGAGCCCGCCGCGGTTCAACTCACCCAGCAGGGCGGGGATGCCGCCGGCACGGTGCACGTCCTCCATGTAGTAGGTCTTGTCCTTGGCCACGTTCGGGGCCACCTTTGCCAGGCAGGGCACCTGCCTGGACTTGGCGTCCATCTCGGCCAGGCCGTAGTCCACGCCCGCCTCCTGGGCGGCGGCCAGCAGGTGCAGGATGGTGTTGGTGGAGCCGCCCATGGAGATGTCCAGGGCCATGGCGTTGTCGAAGGCCTTGGCGGTGGCGATGGAGCGCGGCAACACTGAGTCGTCGTCGCCGTCGTAGTAGCGCTTTACCAGCTCGACGATGGTGGCGCCGGCCTTCTCGTACAGCGCCTTGCGTGCGGTGTGGGTCGCGAGCACGGAGCCGTTGCCCGGCAGGGCAAGGCCGATGGCCTCCGCGAGGCAGTTCATCGAGTTGGCGGTAAACATGCCGGAGCAGGACCCGCAGGTGGGACAGGCGTTCTCTTCGATGAGGTTGATGTCCTCGTCGGAGATGGACTCATCCACGGCGTCGGCAATGGCGTTCACCAGGTCCAGGGAGCGCACAGAACCGTCGGTCAGGGTCACGCGGCCGGCCTCCATGGGGCCGCCTGAGACGAACACCACCGGGATGTTGAGGCGGAGGGCCGCCATGAGCATGCCGGGGGTGATCTTGTCGCAGTTGGAGATGCAGACCAGCGCGTCGGCGCAGTGTGCGTTAACCATGTACTCCACCGAGTCGGCGATCAGGTCCCGGGACGGCAGCGAATAAAGCATGCCGGAGTGGCCCATGGCGATACCGTCGTCCACTGCGATGGTGTTGAACTCGCGGGGCACAGCGCCGGCGGCGAGGATGGCGTCGGAGACGATCCGGCCCACGGGGGCGAGGTGGGTGTGGCCGGGGACGAACTCGGTGAAGGAGTTGGCCACGGCGATGATCGGCTTGCCGATGTCGGAGTTGGCGACGCCGGAAGCGCGCAGCAGTGCGCGGGCGCCGGCCATGTTGCGGCCGTGGGTGACAGTGCGTGAACGGAGAGGAGGCATGGTACCGATCCTGCCGTCCAGGCCGGCGCGGCGGAAGACAGTGGTGATACTAGTAGCAGGAGTACCAGACTACTAGTGTTAGTGGGCGTGAAAGAGGCAGGCGAGAAGCGCAAGGAACTGGGACTATACCTGCGGGCACGCCGCGACCAGGCACTGCGGTCCGAATATGGATTGCCGCCGGTGGCGCGCCGGCGCGAACGCGGACTCCGGCGGGAGGAAGTGGCCTTCCTTTCCGGGGTCAGCGTCACCTGGTACACGTGGCTGGAACAGGGCCGGGACATCAGGCCCTCCCGGGAAGTCCTGGAGGCCGTGGTCCGGACACTGCACCTTTCGGAGGCAGGCCGTTCCTATGTCCTTTCACTGGGCGGGTATTCCGTGCCGGTGTCCTCCGGTCCGGCAGCTGCTGACGCACCGGCGCACATCCAGCGGCTCCTCGATGCATTGGGGCCTAACCCGGCATTCGCGCTTGCCCCGGACTGGAGCGTTACGGGGTGGAACCGGCCCTACGCCGCCTTGTATCCCAACATCGCCAACGTGGCCGCCCCGGAGCGGAACCTGCTGTGGCTGGTCTTCACCGACCCCTATGTGAAGGAGCTGCTCCCCGACTGGGATGTCACCAGCAGGCGGTTCCTTGCCGAGTTCCGGGCGGAAGCGGGGCAACGGCTGGGCGATCCGGGCGTGGCCTACCAGGTGGAGCGGCTCAAGGAGACGAGTCCGGAGTTCAAGGAGGGCTGGGACCGGTACGACATCCTTGGGTTCGAATCCCGGGAGCGGCTGTTCCGGCACCCCTCGGTGGGGGTCATGAGGCTGGAGCACCACCAGGTTTCACCGTCGGACCGGCCGGACCTCCACATTGTCGTCTACACCCCGGCACCGGACAGCGAAGCGGCGGAGCAGATCCAGCGGCTTTTGGCTGTTGGAAGCTAGCTTCGTGGCGGCTTCGTGCTTGCCATAGGCGAGGTTATCTATCTGGGCGGCGCGTCCGCAGCCACCGAAAAAGCGGTACAGCCGGTTTAGGAAAAGAGCCACCACCCGCCCATCCAGCAGCGCCGCCGCTCCGAACCTCCACTGGGGAAGAAATACTTCCAGGAAAGGACGGAGCAGTGGACGCAGCGGACCAGCAGGCCCTTACCGGCGCACTGATACGGGAGCACGCCCTGGACATGGGCCAGCTGTGGCTGGAATACCTGGCCCTCGGCGGCGACGCTTCCGAGGAGGACATCCGGGACTACAGCAGCGGGCTGGCAACCCTTCCCCCGAAAGACAGGGACGCGTTGGCCCAGGCCGTCAACGAGCATTGTGCTGCCGCAGGCCTGCTGTCCCGGGCACCGTTCAGCGGCTCCCTCCTGGCCCAGGCGGGAAGCGACTCGCAGGAACCCTACTCGTCAAAGTAGGTGGAGGTGCCGGAACTGCCGGCGATGGATGCAACCACGGTGGCGGCAACCTCCTTGAGCTTCATGTTCCGGGTGTTGGAGGCCTGCAGCAGCACGCTGAACGCCTGGTGCTGGCTGCAGCGGCTCTGGGCCATGATGGCGCCGGTGGCCAGGTCGATCACGGTCCGCGACTTCATGGCGGCGCTCATGCTGTCCTTCGTGTCCTGCAACTTGCCTATCCGCAGTGCCAGCCGCAGGCTTTTTGAAACCTGTCCGGAGAAGGCCCGCACGGTGGCAATGTCTTCGCTGCTGAAGGCCTGCAACCGGACGCTGTACAGGCTGAGCGCACCACGGGTATCTTCGCCCAGCGCGAGCGGCACGCTGACAGCGGAGAACAGTCCCTGGCCGGAGAGCGCGCTGGCATAGGCAGGCCATCGCCTTTCCTGGCTCACGTCAGGGACCAGGACCGTGTCCATGGTGCGCATGGCGGTGATGCCCGGTCCGTCGCCGTACTTGTTCTGGAGCTGGTCAAGGACGCGGATGCAGGGATCGCTGCCAGCGATGGCGGTGGCCTTCTTCTGCCTCTCGACAGCAACGCCGCAGAGAATTTCCCGGTCCCCGCTGCTCAGCCGTCGCGCCGAATAGCTGGCCAGGTCCCGAAGGAACTCGTCAATATTGGCGCTGTCCAGCACCAGGTCCTGAAGATGCAGCGCGACGTCGGCGAAGACATCGTCATTCGCGGCTTCGGCGTGAGCCACCACTTTCCCCTCCCGAACAGCACGTAGGCCACGTCGTCCATTAAATGAACGCCTTGGCCGCTCACTGCCGAACGGTACATGCCAGCCTACCTGCGAGGCGGTCATAATGTGTGCTCCATGACAAACGCCAGCCCGCGCACGGGGGCTGTTCGCGGCAGCACGGTGACGGCGGAAGGACCCACGGTCCACCGCTTTATGGGGATTCCCGACGCCCAGCCGCCGTCGGGGCCCCGGCGCTTCTGCCCGCCGCCTCCCGGCACGCGTCCGACGGTGACCAGGTACGTTGGGAGCCTATGCGGCGGCCAGGGAGTTGAGGGTGTCCCGGATCCCGTTCAGCGCGGGGTCCCGCAGGGACATAAAGGCCGGCTTCAGGAGCGGCTGGACGATTTTGGCCGGCCCCTTGATGCTGAACTCGGCGGTATATTTCACTACCGACCCCTGGGCGGCGGGGCTCACGTCGATGGAGTCGAAGGCGGTGACGGACTTGTTCTCGCCGCGGAGCTTGATGTGGTTCTCCGTCAGCTCGATGACCTCGTACTCCAGTGACTGCCGCTTGCCGCGGAACTCGGACTCTGCATGGTAGCGGTGCCCCACCGCCACCGGACCGGGCGTCAGTTTCTCCATCACCGGGGTGTTGGGATCCCACTCGCTGGTGTTCTCGAACGCGCTCAGGAAGGCAAAGGCCTTCTCTGCGGACAATTTGGTTTCCACACTTCCGGTGACTGTGATCATCACCCCAGTGTAGGAACAGGCACCCGGGAAGCACACCCCCGGGGATGGCCCTGCACGGTCCCTGTACGACAAACAGCAGCAGCGCCCCGGACGAAACCCGCCGGGGCGCTACTGCCGTGAATCATGGCTGTGCGGTCAGCTGACCTGCAGGCCGCCGTTGATGTCGTAGGTGGCTGCCGTGATGTAGCCGGCGTCCTTCCCGAGCAGGAAGGAAATCAGTGCGGCCACTTCCTCGCGGGTACCCACGCGCCCCATCATGATGCCCTCGGACATCTGGGCCTTGCGTTCCTCAGAGAGGGTGCCGCCCATGATGTCAGTGTCAATGGGACCCGGTGCGATGGCGTTGACGGTCACGCCGAACTCCCCCACCTCACGGGCAAGGGCCCTGGTGAACCCGATGATTCCAGCCTTCGAGGCGCTGTACGCCACCTTGGAGTAGGTGCCGCCGCCACGCTGCGCGGAAATCGAGGAAATGCTCACGATGCGTCCGAGCTTGCGCTCAATCATGCCCTTGAGCACGCGCTGGGACACGATGAAGGTGCCGCGCATGTTGATGGCGAATACCTTGTCCCACTCCTCCACGGTGGTGTCCATGAAGGGGGTGGGCGAGCTGATGCCGGCAAGGTTGGCGAGGGCAACGATGGGCGGCAGCGAGTCTTCGATTTCGCTGATGGCCCTGTCCACGGAAGCGGCGTCGGACACGTCCGCGCCCACTCCGATTGCCTTCACTGCACGGTTGGAGCCGATCTCCGCGGCCGCGGCTTTGGCGTCTTCGGCGTTGATGTCAAGGATTGCGATGGACCAGCCCTCGCTGGCCATCAGGTCCGCGGTGGCGCGGCCGATGCCGCGGGCAGACGCGGCCCCGGTCAGGACGACGGTACGTTCAGCGGGAAATGCGGTGGTTGTCACAGGTATATCTTTCGTCAGGGGTTCGGTTCAGGAGACTTTGGCTGCGTTGACCGCTGCCGCAGCGGCAACTGCAGGGTCCAGGGCGGCGTCGCCCTCAGGCCGTTTCCGGGCGTAGAAGTACGTGGCCACTGCCGTGACGCACAGGCAGAAGGACAGGAACAGCAGGCCGCTCTGGTTGTTGCCGGTGGCGTCCTTGAGCAGGCCCACGGCGTACGGGGCCACAAAGCCGCCGAGGTTGCCGAGGGAGTTGACCAGGGCCAGTCCGGAAGCAGCGGCTGCACCGGTGAGTGCGGCTGACGGCATGGACAGGAACGGTGCAATGGCGCCGTAGATGCCCATCGCGGAAGCGGTCAGTGCGATCAGGGCAAGGATGGGGTTGACCGGGAGCAGGTAGCCCGCTGCCAGGAGGCCCATGCCGGCCAGAACCATGCTGACGGAGGTGTGCCAGGCGCGCTTGCCCGTGCGGTCCGCCCGCCTGCTCCAGAAGTAGACAAAGACCGCGGCGATGGAGTACGGAATGAGGACGATGAAGCCCACCTCGGCGGTGGAGAACTTGCCAAGGGCGGCCACAATGGTGGGCATCCAGAGGCCCAGTCCGTAGATGCCGCAAACCAGGCCGAAGTACAGGGCCGAGTAGGTGAGGGTGCGCTTGTCCTTGAGGCCGGCCAGGAAGTTGTGGCTCCCGACCTTGGACTTGGCAGCAAGTTCGGCTTCCATGGTGGTGGCGAGCCATTCGCGTTCTTCAGTGTTGAGCCACTTGGCGTCACGGGGACGGTCCGTCATCAGCATCGGAGTCAGCAGGCCAAGCAGGATGGCGGGGATGCCCTCGATGATGTAGAGCCACTGCCAGCCCTGCAGTCCCATGATGCCGTCCATCTGCAGCAGGAGTCCGGAGACCGGTGCGCCCAGGGCGTTGGAAATGGGCTGGGCCAGGATGAAGATGCCCAGGACGGTGACGCGCTGCGCGGCGGGGAACCACAGCGTCAGGTAGAAGAGGATCGCGGGGAAGAACCCGGCCTCGGCAGCACCCAGCAGGAAGCGGATGATGTAGTAGGTGCTTTCGCCGTTGACCAGCGCCATGGCGGTGGCGAAGATGCCCCAGGTGATGAGGATCCGGGCAAGCCACTTGCGGGCGCCGAAGCGGTACATTCCGGCGTTGCTGGGAACTTCAAGCAGGGCGTAGCCCAGGAAGAAGATGCCGGCGCCAAGCCCGTAGGCGGCGGCGCTGAGGCCGATGTCCTCGCTCATGGTGAGCTTGGCGAAGCCCACGTTATTGCGGTCAAGGTAGGCAATGAAGTAAAGCAGGACAATCAGCGGCATGACGCGGCGGCGGACCTTGCGGAGCGTGCGCTCGCCGAGTTCGCCCAGTCCTGCGGACGGCATGGAGAGTGAAGTCATCGTCGACCTTCTATCTGGCGGACGCGGCGCATTGGGGGCGGCGCGTCCGAGGGGAAGTGGGGATTTTCCGTCTGCTTGCAATTTGGATCAGATGTCTGACATCTGACGAAGCAACATGAGAAAGATCATAGAAGGGTGATCCGGATTACGTCAAGCCCCGCGGAGAAGGGCACCGCAAACCGGTGATGTGGCGCTCGGGGTGCCAACGGTCACGTGCAGCTCTAGCCCTGGGATTCAGGGTGCTGGACGTAGCGCTCGTAGTCGCGGTACGTCTGTTCCATATGGTCATCCATGACCCGCCGGGAAAGCTCGGCGTCGCCGCTGACGATGCTCTCCATGACCTTCTGGTGGTACTCGATGGCGTGGAGCTGGATCTCGGGTACAGCCGAGGTTTCCCGCCGGGTCATGTAGAGCAGCTGCCCCAACTGCGCGAAGAGTGCCCGGACGAAGGGATTGCCCGAGGCCCTGAGCACCACGTCGTGGAATGCGATGTCCGCTTCCACAAAACGGTCCAGGTCCCGCGCCTCGTGGAAGCGCTTCATGTCCGCGATGCACTGCTCCATCTGCCGGGCATGCTCGGGGGTATGCCGCTTGGCGGCCAGGGACGCCGCACCGGTTTCCACCATGCGCCGCATCTCGATCAGCCCCACTGAAACCTGGTCCGCAGCGTTTCCATGCGAGGCGGCCTTGAAGATCGCGTCCAGCCCCGTCCAGTTGTCCGTCGGGTTCACGAATGTTCCGCGGCCTGCCTTGACGTACAGGATGTTCTGCGCCCTTAGCGCCTTGAGCGCCTCGCGGACCGTGAGCCTGCTGACGTCATAGGCCTTGGCGATGTCGGCCTCGGGCGGGATGGCGTCGTGCGGTTTCAGCTTGCCGGAGAGGATGTCGTCGAGCAGGCCGTCGACGAGGTCGTCAACGAGTGTCCTGCGGCCCATCCTTGGCTCCTGCCCTAGAGTTGCCCGCCGGTACGGGCCCTCTAAACTTTACTGTCCAATGCTGCGCGGATCAGCATCGTGACCTGTTTCCCGCAGCGGGCCGGGCTTAGCAGCCCTCGAAGTCCGTAAGGACCTTGACCTTACCAGCGGACGCGGAGGCCGGGTCGAAGGTGTAACCGATCCACTCCTTGGCCAGCCGGCGGGCGAGTTCAATGCCCACCACGCGCTGGCCCATGGTGAGGACCTGGCAGTCGTTGGACAGGACTGAGCGTTCCACGGAAAAAGAATCATGGGCGGTGGTGGCCCGGATTCCCTCCACCTTGTTCGCAGCGATGGCCACCCCGATTCCGGTGCCGCAGAAGAGGATGGCCCGGTCAGCGGCGCCGTCCCTGATCATTTCGCCCGCCGCGATTCCCACATAGGGGTATGGCCTGGTGAAGTCGTCGGGAGCATCGCACCGGTTGACGCCAATGTCGATCACTTCGCGGACCCGGGGATCCTGCCGGAGGTCCTGAAGGACCTTGTCCTTGTAGTCCACTCCCGCCTCGTCCGCGCCTACAACGAGCCTCAGTCCCGTGGGCTGCCCTTCAGTGTTCATTGCCGCGCTCCAACAGCTTCGCTGGCGGTTGCGGTGAGGTGCGGACCCATGACGGTGAAGATCATGGCCAGCGACGTCGCGCCCGGGTCCGGTGTGCCCAGGCTCTTTTCGGCCAGCGGGCGGGCCCGGCCCTTGAGCGGCAGGAGGCCGGCCGTTGCTTCGGCGGCTGCCGTCGCGTCGCGGGCAGCGTCCTCCCATGCCCGGTCCGGTTCCACTCCTGACGCCACCAGGGCGGCAAAGGAGGAAGCGAACGGCAGCAACGCGTCCACCATGGTCTTGTCGCCGGCCTCTGCCTTCCCCAGCTGCACGATCCGGTCAGCGAATGCCCTGACCGCCGCTGCGAGCTGCCCGGGTTCCGGGGCCGAACTGTTTCCAACAGATTCGCCGAAGGCCCGCAGTCCGGCTCCCCACAGGACGCCGGATGTCCCGCCCGCCTTGTCGGCCCAGGCATCTCCGGCAGCTGCCAGCACATCGCCTGCTCCGGCCCCTTGGTTCAGGGCAGCGGACGCAGCCGCGGCGGCGGCGTCGATCCCTCGCACCATGCCGCGCCCGTGGTCACCGTCTCCGGCGATAGCGTCCATCCTGCCGAGCCGCTCCTCGGCGTCGTGCAGCAGGGCTTGCGTCGCTTGCAGCGCGGCAAGGCACGCGGTGGCGTACTGGCGGGAGGCCTCGGCGGCAACGAACGGGGCAGCGCTTGGGTCGTCGTCGGACGTTCCTTCAACGGCGGCGGCGCCTGACTCCCGGACCGCGTTCCCGCGGCGGTAGGCGGGCGTTTCGGCGGGGGCGAGCCACAGCGGTTCCAATTCCCCGTCCAGCCAGGTGACGGTGAGCGACACCCCGGCCATGTCCAGGCTGGTGACGAGTTCCCCGACTTCGGGCGCCACCAGGGTATATCCGGCGGCGCGGAGCAGCGGCGCCACGGTGCCCCAGAGAACGAAGAGCTCCTCGTGCTTGGTGGATCCGAGTCCGTTGAGGATGACTGCTATCCGTTCGCCGGCATTGGGCGGAGTTTCTGCCAGGAGGCGGGTCACCAGCTCGCGGCCCAGCTCCTTTGCGGACGGCAAGGCGGTGTCGAACAGTCCGGGCTCGCCGTGGATGCCCAGGCCCAGCCCCATCTGCCCGTCGGGCAGGGAGAACAACGGGGATTCCGCGCCCGGGAAGGTGCAGCCGGAGAACGCGCTGCCGATGGTGCGGGTCCGGTCATTGGCCTTCCGGCCCAAGCGGACCACCTCGGCGAGGTCCGTGCCGGCCTCGGCTGCGGCACCCATGACCTTGAAGACGGTGAAGTCACCGGCGATGCCGCGGCGCTTGGCGGATTCCGACGGCGGGGCGCTGGCGATGTCGTCAGTGACCAGGACGTTCTCCACGGCAATGCCCTCCGCAGCCAGGCGCTCGCTGGCCATGCCGAAGTTCATGACGTCGCCGGCGTAGTTCCCGTAGGTGAAGACGACGCCGGCGCCGGACTCTGCTGCCTTGGCCACGGCGTAGGCCTGCTGCGCCGAAGGGGACGTGAAGATGTTGCCCACCACTGCGCCGTCGGCAAATCCAGGTCCGATGAGGCCGGCGAAGGCCGGGTAGTGTCCAGACCCGCCGCCCGCCAGGACGGCGACCTTGGGCTGCGGGGGCCGGAAGCGCCGCACGGCGCCGCCGGGGACCTGGCGGACCAGGTCCGCGTGGACGTCGCAGAACCCTGCCAGGGCCTCCTCGGCAAAGTCCGAAGGGTCGTTGAAGATTTTCGTCATGATGAGCTCTCTGCCGTGTGTTTCTGGGCGGACCTGAGGGACTTCCGAAAGATGCGGCCGCTTTAGTGGATGTGGCTGCCGCCGTTGATGTCGATGGTGGTGCCGGTGAGGTAGGCGGAGTCTTCTGAGGAGAGGAACGTGATCACCGCGGCAACTTCCTCGGTGGTGGCGTTGCGGCCCAGCGGGATGCCTGCGTTGATGGCGGCTTCCTGCTCCTCGGTGCTTCCCACGCGGATGTTGGTGTCCACGGCGCCGGGGGTGATGGCGTTGACGGTCACACCGGTGGTGCCGAGCTCACGGGTCAGTGCCTTGGTGAAGCCCAGGATGGCGGCCTTGGCGGCGGAGTAGGGGACCTTGCCGAACACGCCGCCGCCGCGCTGGGCGGAGACCGAGGACATGTTAACGATGCGGCCCCAGCCGTTCGCGATCATGTCCGGCAGGAATGCCTTGGTCACCAGGTAGGTGCCGGTGGCATTGACGTCCATGACCTTGTGCCAGAGCTCAAGGGTGGTCTCCAGGAACGGGACCGGGGAGGTGATGCCCGCGATGTTGGCGAGGGCGCCCACCGGCGGCAGGTTGCCGGCCGCAACTTCGGCGGCGACGGCGGCCTGGGCGGCGGTGACGGAGGCTTCGTTGGCGACGTCGATCTCGTGGCCGAAGGCGGGGACGTTGAATTCGTTGCCGATTTCGGCCGCGACCTTGGCGGACTTCTCGCCGTCGAGGTCCAGGATCACCACGGCCCAGCCCTGGTTGGCGTAGCGGCGGGCGGTGGTGATGCCGATGCCCCGGTCCGAGGTTGCCCCGGTGAGGACGGCGGTGCGCTGGATGGTGGTCATGATGTGCTCCTTGGGTTCTGTTTCGGTGGATCGATTGCTCCGCAGCTGTCGTTCTGGACGTTCAAAACGGCAGGTACGGAACAGTCGATGGTCAGATCAGGTCTGTGATGAAGCTGCCGGCTTTGGCGGCAGCAGCGGGACGCTCGTCATGGGTGACGTCGCGGGTCTCCAGTTCCAGGGAGAAGTGCCCCTGGTAGCCATCCGCGGCGAGCCGCTTCAGGCCTGCGGCAAAGTCGGCATGCCCGTTGCCGATGCTGAGGTTGATGTTCCCCGGCACGGCGTCCCGGAGATGGACGTGGGAAATCCGGCCCTCGTGGCGCCGGAGGTACTCCAGCGGGTCCTCGCCGGCGGCGACGATATGGCTGAAGTCCATGACGATTCCGACGCCGGTGCCCGCCAGGCGCTGTGCCAGCAGTTCCGCGCGGTCGAGGTTCCAGCAGAACCGCAGGAAGTGCAGGGACTCCGTCCAAAGTTCGACGCCGAACTCCGCCGCGCGCTGCCCGGCGGAGGTGAGCTGGGCGGCAATAAGGTCCAGGTCCCCGTCGAGGTTCCGAACCGGTTCGTGGCTGAGTGCACCGCACGGGAGGACGAGCGCCTTCGCGCCGGTATCCCGAGTGAGGGTCAGCAACGCCTCCAGGTGCCGTTCGCGCCCGGCCTGCTGCCCGGCGTCGAGCACTGCGTTGAGGTCGCCGATGTCCCCGTTGACGGAACGGACCCGCAGTCCGGAGGCACCAACCTCGGCTGTTACCGCGCCGACGGCGGCTGCGTCCAGGTTGTACGGGACATGGTCGCAGACGCCGGGGAGGGCGCCGAGATCGATCTCTTCGAAGCCCAGGCCGCCGATCGTTTTCAGGGCAGCAGGCAGGGCCTGGTGCCTGAAGCTGATGGATGAGCAGCCGAGTCGGGAGTTGAACATCGTCGTTCCTCTGGGTGGGCGGGTGGTGACGTGAATCACCGTAAGCCCTTTTACTGTCAACAGTCAACTTCCAACATTGACTGTTGACAGTCAGCATGAGGCGCGTCACACTGGGGATATCATTTGTTAACAGTCGACAGCGGCCGGATCCCCTCGGACCGCTTTTCGAAAGGGAAACTCCATGAGCAACGAAGCTCTAAAAATGCGTGGCCACGTGCACGGCACCAAGGATGCCAAGCGCGTCGCCATCGGCTCCGGCGTCGGCGCCGTTATTGAGACCTACGACTTCATCGGCTTCGGCACCGCTGCGGCCCTCTACTTCGGAACAGCCTTCTTCCCCACCGGCGATCCCGTCACAGGAACGCTTGCAGCCTTCGCCACCCTCGGCGTCGGCTTCGCGGCACGCCCCATCGGCGGCATCATCGGCGGCCATCTGGGTGACAAGGTGGGCCGCAAGCCCGTTCTGGTTGCCTCCCTGATCCTCATGGGCGTGGCCACGTTCCTCATAGGCCTGCTGCCCACCTACGAACAGGTTGGCCTGCTGGCACCGGCGCTGCTGGTGTTTGTACGCATCGTCCAGGGCCTCGCCTTCGGCGCCGAATGGGGCGGCGCCATCCTCATGAGCTACGAGCACGCACCCTGGAAGTCCAAGGGCAAGTACACCGGCATCGTCCAGGCCGGCTTCCCGGTGGGCCTCCTCCTGGCCAACCTCGTCTTCCTGGTCAGCGTGAACCTCGGCGGTGAACTGGCGTGGCGTGTCCCGTTCCTTGCAAGCATCGTGCTCGTGGCCGTCGGCCTGATCATCCGCTCCAAGGTCCCGGAGTCCCCCGTCTTCGACGAGGTCAAGGAGAGCGGCTCCATCGTTAAGTCGCCCATCACGGAGGTCATCAAGACCGACTGGCGGAACATTGTCCGCGGCATCGGCCTGCGCATCGCCGAGACTGCAGGCTACGCGGTGTCCGTCACCTACATGATTTCCTACCTGCACACCCAGCAGCTCGCAAACAAGACCGAAACCCTCGTGGCCCTCTGCATCGCATCGGCAATCGGTATCTTCGCCACCATGGCCTGGGCCCGCCTTACGGACCGCATCGGACGCCGGCCCCTGTACATCTGGTCCTGCGCCTTCGCTGCCCTGTTCGGCATCCCCATGTTCCTGATGGTGAACACCGGACTGTTCATCTTCGTCATTGCCACGATCGTCATCTCCTACGCCGTCTGCCAGAACTCGCTTGCCGGCGCCCAGGGACCGTGGTTCCCGGAGCTGTTCCAGGCCAAGACCCGATCCTCCGGGGCCTCCCTGGCCTACCAGATCTCCGCTATGGTCTCCGGCTTCACGCCCTTCGTGACCACCCTGCTGTTCGTAGCCCTCGGCTGGATGGGCCCCGCGCTCCTCTTCAGCTTCTACGCAGCGATCGGCCTCTGGGCTGCCCTCGTCACCAGGGAGACCTGGGGCAAGCGCGAACGCAAGCTGGCTGAGGAAGCCACCAAAAGCACCCCGCATTCGGTGACGGTCTAATGACCATCACCCACGAATCGACCACGGAGCCAGTAATGTCCGCAGATATCGTCCATGACCGGTTGGCGCGGGTCAGCGCCGCGGCCTACCGCATCCGGCACCACGCCCTCAACATGGGCGAGGTCCAGGGCCAGGGCTATGTGGGCCAGGCCCTGGGAGCCGCGGACATGCTGGCCACGGTGTACGCTGACCAGCTCCGCTTCCGGGCTGAGGATCCGCACTGGGAGCCCAGGGACAGGTTCCTGCTGTCCACCGGCCACTACGCGATCGGCCACTACGCGGCCCTCGCAGAGGCCGGAATTGTCCCGGTCGAGGAGCTGGAGACCTACGGCTCGGACGATTCCCGGCTGCCGATGTCCGGAATGTCCACCTACACGCCGGGCATGGAAATCTCCGGCGGCTCCTTGGGCCACGGACTCACCATCGCAGTGGGCATGGCCCTGGGCCTGCGCTACCAGGGCTCGGACGCCCGGGTGTTCAACTTCCTGTCCGACGGCGAACTGGACGAAGGCTCCACGTGGGAGTCCGCCATGGGTGCACACCACCACCAGCTGGGCAACCTCACCGCCATGGTGGACATCAACGCCCTCCAGGCGGACGGGAAGACGGAAACGGTGCTGCGCACCGAGCCGGTGACCGAGAAGTGGGAATCGTTCGGCTGGTACACGCAGCGGGTGGACGGGAACGACGTCGGCGCGCTGCTGGCAGCGTTCGACAACGCAGCCGCCCAGGCCGCCGCCGTCGGACGCCCCTCGGTGATCCTGTGCGACACGAAGGTGGGCCGCGGCGTGCCCCTGCTGGAGGAGCGCGAAAAAGCGCACTTCATGCGCATCGACGAACACGAATGGCAGGTCTGCCGCGAGCAGCTGACCGCCGGCTACGAAGCCGCTGAAGGAGACACCAAGTGAGCACCACCGCCACCGAGGCCCCCAACACCACGGCCGCTGTGAAGCCGAAGCTGAAGACCTCTGCGATGATCGCCTCCTTCGCGGACCCCGGCCAGAAAACGTCCTCGGCACCGTTCGGGCACGCACTGGCCAGGGCCGCGCAGGAGAACGACAAGATCGTTGGCCTCACCGCGGACCTGGGCAAGTACACGGACATGCACATCTTCGCGCAGGCCTTCCCCGAGCGCTTCTTCCAGATGGGCATGGCGGAGCAGCTGCTCTTCGGCGCCGCCGCCGGGCTCGCGGAAACAGGCCTGGTGCCGTTCGCGTCCACGTACTCCGTGTTCGCTGCCCGCCGAGCCTACGACTTCCTCTGCCTGGATGCGGCCGAGCCGAACCTGAACGTTAACATCGTGGGCGGCCTTCCCGGCCTGACCACGGGGTACGGCCCCAGCCACCAGGCCACTGAGGACATGGCGATTTTCCGCGGCATGCCCAACCTGACCATCGTGGACCCGTGCGACTCGGTGGACATCGAGCAGGCCGTCCCCCAGCTGGCAGCATCGGACGGACCCACCTACCTGCGCCTGCTGCGCGGCAACGTGCCCACCGTGCTGGACGAGTACGGCTACACGTTCGAACTCGGCAAGGCCAAGGTGCTGCGCGGCGGCAATGACGTCGTGTTCGTTTCCTCGGGGCTGATGACCATGCGCGCCCTCCAGGCAGCCAAGGCACTGGCGGCACACAACGTGGATGTCGCCGTCGTGCACACCCCCACCATCAAGCCGTTCGACGCCGCAACGGTCCTGGCGGAGATCAACACGGACCGGCTCGCCGTCACCCTGGAGAACCACTCCGTGGTGGGCGGCCTGTTCGAAACCGTCGCCTCCGCCGCCGTCACCGCAGGCATTGGCAAACGGGTGGTGCCGGTGGCACTTCCGGACCAGTTCCTGGACGCCGGCGCCCTGCCAACCCTGCACAGCCGCTACGGCCTGACCGTGGACCGCATCGTGGCCAAGGTTCTCGCCGAGCTCGGCTAGCACCCGTCCCGCATCGCAGAAAGCACGGCGCCGGCCCGGCCGGTCCCGTGCTTTCTGCCGTACCATCGAAAGTACGACCGACTGTAAACAGTCGACTTACAACATTGAGGACAGAGGCCATGGCCGGACTGACCGCCCCGCTGCTGGGACTGCAAAAAAAGAGCCTGCGCGAACAGGCACTCTCGGCACTGCGCACCGCCATCACCAGCGGAGAACTCGAACCGGGCCGCCACCTGGTGGAAACCGAACTTTCCGAGATGCTGCAGATCAGCCGGGGAACCCTGCGCGAAGCCCTGCGCCAGCTCGAACAGGAAGGGCTGGTCTCCGCCGGGCCCCGCGGCAGGCTCTCCGTCCGCCACCTGGACGAAAAAGAAATCCGGGACATCTACACCGTTCGCGCAGCCCTGGAATCGCTGGCCGCCCGCACGCTCTGTGAACTGCCGGACCGCCAGCACGTCATCACGTCCCTCCGCGCAGCCATCGATGCAATGACGGCAGCCGAGAAGGAAAGCCTGCAGCAGCGCGTCGAATCCGACCTGGAGTTCCACCGGACGCTGTGCCGGCTCACGGGCAACGAGACGCTCCTGCACACCTGGGAATCATTGGAAGGGTCCATCAGGATGTCCATCATGTTCGCCGGGCTCGAAAAGGGCGTGAAGAACATGAGCGTGGACCGGCACCACGACATTGTGGCGGCCATCGAAACCGGTGACGCCTCCCTGGCCCGGAAAACCATCCGGGAACATATGGACACTGCCGCGGCCAACCTCGTGGCCTAGCCGTTTCTTGGTAGTTTCGTAGTTCACCCGAATAGTCTCGGCGCCCCCGGGTACCTGGGACTATGGGAAAGGTGTCAGGCAGTGCGCCCTGGGACTGCGGAATCGACGTGTAGGAAGAGGACTGTATGCGGGAACCGATGGCCAGCGACGGTGTTTATGAAGCGGAGACCGTTGCCGGCAAGGATGAAGTAACAGCTGCTGAACCTTCGGTAGAACCTGACGTCAATTTCGACGAACAGTTCTACCCTGCCCGGCCCAAGGCCCTGAGGCCAACGGCGCGGCGCCGCCAGTACTTTGCCACGAGACCGTCCTTCGAATTCGACGGGCGCAATACGGCGTACGTCGAATGGCTGCGGAACCAGGCAATGCTGGGAGACGCCAATACACTGGCCAGGCAGCTCTCAGGGCAGGCCAGCATGTGGCAGAACTCGTACGCCCACCCGAATCCCCGGGCTGCCGTTGAACGTGCGCCTGTCTGGTTCACCGCATATCCCCTGTCCTTCATCACCAGGTCCAGCCAGTCCTTCCTCTCGGCCCTGGGTGACCCCGCCATGTGGGAAGCCTTCAGCCAGATAGGCATCCGCGCCATCCACACGGGCCCGGTCAAACTGGCCGGCGGCATCAGCGGCTGGTCCCAGACGCCCAGCGTGGACGGCCACTTCGACAGGATCAGCATGGCGATTGATCCCGTGTTCGGCACGGAGGATGAATTCCGCCGGATGTGCGAGGTTGCTGCGGACCACGGCGGCACCATCATTGACGACATCGTTCCCGGGCACACCGGCAAGGGAGCCGACTTCCGCCTGGCCGAGATGAATTTCCGGGACTATCCGGGGATTTACCACATGGTGGACATCCCCGAGGAGGACTGGCACCTGCTGCCGGACGTGCCCGAGGGGCAGGACTCGGTAAACCTGAGCCCGGACGCCGAGCAGGCACTGCAGAAGGCCGGCTACATCATCGGCAGGCTGCAGCGCGTCATTTTCTATGAGCCCGGCGTCAAGGAAACCAACTGGAGCGCAACCCGGCCCATCGTGGACACCACGGGGAAGACGCGCCGCTGGGTCTACCTCCACTACTTCAAGGCAGGCCAGCCGTCCATCAACTGGCTGGACCCCACGTTTGCGGGGATGCGCCTGGTGGTAGGCGATGCGCTGCATTCCCTGGTTGACCTGGGCACCGGCGCGCTCCGGCTGGATGCCAACGGATTCCTCGGAGTGGAGAAGAGCGCCGAAGAGCAGCCCGGCTGGTCCGAGGGGCACCCGCTGTCCGAGGCGGCCAACCAGCTCATCGGCTCCATGATCCGGAAGGTGGGCGGGTTCTCCTTCCAGGAACTGAACCTGACCATCGACGACATCAAGGCGACCTCCGAGGCAGGCCCCGACCTTTCCTACGACTTCATCACCAGGCCGGCCTACCACTACGCCCTTGTCACCGCGGATACCGAGCTCCTGCGGCTCACGCTGCGTCTCTCCATGGAGATCGGTGTGGACCAGGCTTCACTGGTGCATGCCCTGCAGAACCACGATGAGCTGACCTACGAGCTGATGCACTTCGCCGCCGGGCACCGGGACGAGCTGTTCGAACTCAACGGGCAGGAGCTCACCGGCGCCCAGCTCGCTGAGCAGGTGCAGCAGACCATGCGCGAACGGCTGACCGGCGAGAAGGCACCCTACAACGCGGTGTTCACCACGAACGGCATCGCCTGCACCTCAGTCAGCTTCATCATGGCCGCACTGGGAATCCAGGACCCGCACGCCATCTCCGCCGAGGAGGAAGCACGGATCCTTGACGTGCACATCCTCCTCTCGATGTACAACGCCCTCCAGCCCGGAGTCTTCGCCCTGTCCGGCTGGGACCTGGCCGGCATCACCGCGCTGGACCGGAAGAGCGTCGAGGAGCTCACTGCCCAGGGCGACACCCGCTGGATCAACCGCGGCGCCCACGACATCATGGGCACCAGCCCGGACGCGGAAGCGTCCTCCTCCGGAATGCCCAGGGCGCGCAGCCTCTACGGCCCGCTCCCGGAGCAGCTGCGGAACCCGGACTCCTATGCCAGCCGGCTCCAGCGGATCCTGGCGGTGCGCGAGGAAAGCGGGATAGCCACCGGGGCCCTGCTCGATGTACCGGACGTTTCCAACCGCGGCCTGCTGGTGATGGTCATCCGGCTGGAAAGCGGTGCACTGGGCGTCACCGTGCTGAATTTCTCGGACCAGGATATTGCGGGCAGCATCCAGTCCAGCCACCTGGTGCCCGGGGCCGCCGTCCACGACCTTTTCAGTGGCGACGCCGTTGGCCAGGTGGACGACCTGCACAGTTTCTTCCTGGAACTGCCTGCCTTCCACGGAACGGTCCTGCAGCTGACCGAACCGGAAGCAGAGCAGGAGGCAGAGCAGGAGGCCGCCCCCGGGCGGGAAGCAAGTGGACAGCCCGAGGCGGTCCTGCCGTAGGGGCACAGGCTTCCAGGCACCTCCAGGATGCCTTTCGGGAATCCCCCTGAGTTCCGCGCCGTTAACTGAATGTGCGGAAAGTTCCGCTCATTCGAACGAGGGATTGAATGAACGCGAAGTTTGTATCAGTAGAAGACGACGCCGGGAAGGTCACCCGGTACGTCAGGCATGCCAACGGCGGCGGGCTTATCGCGCCCGGCGCCGTTGTGGCCGAGAGCGCCCGGATCGGCGCCATGACGTACGTGGAGAGCGGCGCCCGGATCGGCCCGGGCTGCCGGATAGGCCACGGCAGCTGGATTGACCGCGACGCCACGGTGGGCGAGCGGACCGTGATCGGCGACGGCGTGCGCGTAGGCCGCGGGACCGTGGTGGGAAACCGGGTGCACATCGGGAGCCATTCCCGGATCGGTTCCAGCGTGCTGATTGAGCACGGCACCCACCTGGAAACGGACGCTACCGTGCCCGACGGTGAACAGGTCCTGTCCGGCTCGCAGGCGAAACGCCCCCGGCCGGTCCCTGGGAAGGACCGGACCCACGTCAAGGGCAGGGGCCGGATAGCTGCCTGAGCCGTGCCATTGGCGCCGTCGCGGGCGCCGTGGCCTGGCTTCACCCGGGCTCAGGGCCGGAAAATCCGTGGGCCCGCTTATCCTGGCTCCTCGCCTTCAGGGCCGCCGCGGCCCACACAGCAGCCAGCAGCGCCACCAGCAGCAGGCCGGCGTCGCCCAGGTCGATGGATCCCAGCCACCCCGTCAGGGGATCTTCCAGCGCGAAGGCGGCGTTGACGAAGCCACCCAGGGTGATGACCGCGATGAACAGGGCGGACACCGCCGAGATCCCGGTGACCAGGGCGTTGAAGCCGAGCCTCCTTTGAGGATCGTCGAGGGCAGAGCGGTACAGCCGCATCATGGCCACCCCGTTGAGCGAATCGCACAGGGTCATGGCGGCGGTGAACGCGAGGGGCAGCGCCAGCAAGGCGAATGCCGGCACCCCGGCCAGCGAGGCCGCCGTCGTCATCATCAGGAGACCGACTGTTGTGGCGGTGTCAAAGCCCAGCCCGAACAGGAAGCCAACCACATAGATGTTCCGCGGCCGCCGCACCCTGGCCAGCGGCCGCGCGAGGAGCCGCGCCACAAGTGCCCGCGGCTCCAGGTCCAGGGGGTTGATGGGCGCCCCGGTCCGTGCCCGGCGGTAGGCGCCGGCCGAGCGCGCGAACGCTGAACCGTTGAACAGGCCCATCGCCAACAGGAACAGCCCGGACACGCCGCTGCCCATCAGCCCGAGCACCAGGTTGCCGGTTGATCCGTCCTGCATGAGCTCCCCCACCACTGCGGCGCCGGCGGCCACCAGCACGCCGGCCAGGGTGACCACGGAGCTGTGGCCAAGGCTGAACGCGAACCCGACGCTCACCGGGTCCTGCCGTTGCGCAACGAACTTCCGGGTGGAGTTGTCGATGGCTGCCAGGTGGTCCCAGTCGTAGCTGTGCTTCACGCCGGCCAGGTAGGCGGTCAGGACCAGCCCCCAGGTGAGCGCCTGCGCGCCGGTCCCGCCCGCGGCGCCTGCGTTGCCGGCCAGCAGGAGTACGACGGCGGCCGTGTGCAGGGCGGCCACCGCACCGAACATCCACAGTAGGCGGGTCCGCAGCGGCAGCGCTTCCCGCTGCCGGTACAGCGTGGTGATGGTCCCGAGGGCAGTCATCAGTGCTTCCTCAGGTTCAGCGGTCCCTGCCCGTGCCACCGCTCCCGGAGGAGCGAAATGCAGTCCCCCAAGAGCCTGTTCAGTTCCCCGGTGCTGTTCGACAGCGAGCGCAGGACCAGCCCCGTGGTTCCGCCCACTGTGCGGGTGAGGGAGATCCCGGCCAGGGCATTTGCGTCCCCCGTGATGCCGTGCAGCTCGTCGGCGAGCGCCTGGTCCACGCGCGGGTCCACCACGATCAGCGACCCGAGGTGGCTGAAGCCTTCCATGAATCCCAAACCCGTTACATAGGCCGACGGCGGGTGGATGAGCAGGTTGTCCAAGGCCAGCAGCTCAGTGCCGCCCTCCGTCTCGACGTGGATCTCGTTCCGCAGCCTCACTTCCTCGTAGCGGAAGGCAGCACCGTCCGGCGACCAGCCCGGCGTCACAACTTCGGCCATAACAAGGCTCGACGACGGATGGACAGTGAGGTGCGTCCGTTGCCGGTAGCTGGCCTCCCGGTAGGCAATGAGCTGGTCCGGCACCAGCTCCAGCCGGGCCCCCTCCCCCAGCCGCACAGTCATCCGCTGCTCAGCAAAAGACCCAGGAGTCCGGTAAACCTTGGTAGCCGACTGGGTTGTCAGCAACAGGTCAGCCCCGTCCTCCACCTCAACATCAACAAGAAAGAGATCCGCCCCAAGATAGGCACCACCAGGATTCACAACGACATAGCAAACCTGCCCAGAGTCATCAAGATAATGCGGCCGCAAAACCCGAAGAGCGCCCCGATGATACTGATGCGACGCAACCGAGCGCTCCCCACGCAAGGCGACCACAAGCTCAAGCTCCCCCGTGGGGGCCCGATCAGCGGACGCGGGTGGAAGGGGCCGCGGCGTGGCGGGCACCGCGGAGCGGGCACGGCCCCTTCCACCCGCGGGCGCAGGGCCCGGCGAGGGACGCGCGGAACTTGGCGCCGTCGTCGTGCTCATGTTGCGAGGTCGAGCATCAGGACGTCGTGCCGGATCCAGTCCATGACCTTGTCCAGCCCCTCGTCGGTTTTGAGGTTGGTGAAGCAGAACGGCTTGGCGCCGCGGAACTCTTTGGAATCCCGTTCCATGACGGCGAGGTCGGCGCCGACGTGGGGTGCGAGGTCGGTTTTGTTGATGATGAAGAGATCGGACTTGATCATGCCCTGGCCGGCTTTGCGGGGGATTTTCTCGCCTTGGGCCACGTCGATGATGTAGATCGAGAAGTCCACGAGTTCAGGGCTGAAGGTTGCCGAGAGGTTGTCGCCGCCGGATTCGACGAAGATCACCTGCAGGTCCGGGTGCCGGGCTTTGAGCTCCTCAATGGCGGCGGTGTTCATGGAGGTGTCTTCGCGGATGGCGGTGTGGGGGCAGCCGCCGGTTTCGACGCCGATGATCCGGTCCACGGGCAGGATGCCGTTGGCTGCGAGGATCTTGGCGTCCTCGATGGTGTAGATGTCGTTGGTGATGGCGGCCATGGAGATCCCGCCGCTCATGTGCCGGGTGAGCCGCTCCACGAGCTGGGTTTTACCGGCACCGACGGGTCCTCCGATGCCGATCTTGATGGGTTCAGCCATTGTTCCTCCTCAGTAAAAAGCACAGTTAGCTCATGAACATCCGGGCACGTTGGCGTTCGTGCCGCATTTGCGAAATTTCCAGTCCGGGGCTGACGGCCCCGAAGTCGTCCGGCGTAAGGTGCGGGATGCGTTCGACGGCGGCAGCAACGCCGTCGGCCGCCTGCCTCAGCAGCCGCTGGCCTGCGTTCTGGCCCAGCGGGATGGCGCGGACGGCGTTCTGCGTCAGGGAGGTGGCGGTGGCGAAAAGGTAGGCGCCGAGCGCCTCCTGGAGCGGCACGCCGAGCGAACGGGCGACGACGGCGAATGCCAGCGGCTGGTGCCCCGCGGCCCGCCCGCTGGCCACCAGGTCCCGGTACAGTCCCAGCGCAGGCGAGGGAAAAACCTCCCCACCGATCTCGAGCAACCGCGAGCCCATCTTGAGGCTGGCCTCCCGAACCTGCCGCGACAAGAGCGAAGCAGACAAGAGACCATCCAGCTCCGCCAAGTCCCAGCCCTCATAAAGGAAGCGAATGGCCAGCCCGTCAGAGTAGGTAAGCGACTGCGAGGCAAAAACAGACAACCACTCCCCGAAACCAGCCTCATCAGCGACCACCCCGGCGTCAACATAGCTTTCAAACCCAAGAGAGTGCGCAAAAGCCCCGGTAGGAAGCGCAGAGTCGACCAACTGTTGAAGAGCAAGCTGGTAGCTGCTCACTGAAGGCGCACCCGCGGTGAGGAACGCAAGCGACGCGAGGGATATGGGGCCGCGGCGTGGCGGGCACCGCGGAGCGGGCACGGCCCCATATCCCTCGCGGCGTCCCAAGCCGGGGAAACGGGGAGAGCGTTAGTGACTGTGCTCAGCATGGCGGAAAGGCACAGGCATGACGCGTTCCTGGCGGGTATAGGGCGCACCCACGTGGACAAGGTAGTCCTCGACGGTGTGGTCGTAGGCGCACACCATGACGTCGGCCCCATACTCGCTCTCGGAGTCGAAGAACTGGGCCTGGAGGTGCCGGTTGCCGAGGGAGTGGGCCACGACGCCCATCTCGTGGATGGTCCGGGGAGCGATGACCAGGATGTCGGTGGGCAGGACTGACACCACGATCATGTTGGTCTCTTCGACGTGGAGGATGTCCCCGTCCCGCAGGTCGCCGGAGCCTGCGGGCAGGCGGATGCCGATTTCCTTGCCGTGGTCTGTGGTGGCCCGCTGGATGCGTTTGACCAACTGCGCGCTGGGGAGGACCACTTTTTCCTGGTGCAGCCCTGCGTAGGCGTGCGGGTCCGGCAGTTCGTGCAGGTTGCCGAGGACTTTTTCGATGATCACGTGTGGCTCCGACGTTCGAAGTTCTAGAAGAGGAAGTAGCGCTGGGCCATGGGCAGGACGTCGGCCGGCTCACAGGTGACGTCCTCGCCGTCGACCTTTACCTGGTACGTTTCCGGATCCACCTGGATGTCCGGGGTGGCGTCGTTGTATTTCAGGTCGGCCTTGGTGAGCGTCCGGATGCCGGAGACGGGGCGGATCACCTTCTCCAGCCCCAGTTCCTGGGGGACGCCGGCGTCAATGGCCGCCTGGGACAGGAACGTGATGGAGCACTGCCGGACAGCTTTGCCGAACGCGCCAAACATCGGCCGCATTGTGCGCGGCTGCGGGGTGGGGATGGAGGCGTTGGCATCACCCATCAGCGCATAGGCAATCTGCCCGCCCTTGAGCACCAGCTCGGGTTTCACGCCGAAAAACGCCGGGTCCCACAGCACCAGGTCGGCGAACTTGCCCACCTCCACTGAGCCAACGGAGTCCGCGATGCCCTGGGCGATGGCCGGGTTGATCGTGTACTTGGCCACGTAGCGCTTCAGCCGGAAGTTGTCGCTGCCGGCGCTGCCGTGGGAGGCATCTTCAATCCCGCCGCCAGGAGCTGTCAGCAACCCGCGCTGCTTCTTCATCTTGTCCGCCACCTGCCACGTGCGGGTGATGACCTCGCCCACCCGGCCCATCGCCTGCGAGTCGGAGGAGGTGATGGAGAAGATCCCCATATCCTGCAGCACGTCCTCGGCGGCGATGGTCTCGGCCCGGATCCGGGAATCAGCAAACGCCACGTCCTCGGGGATGTCCGGGTTGAGGTGGTGGCACACCATCAACATGTCCAGGTGCTCTTCGATGGTGTTGCGGGTGTACGGCAGGGTGGGGTTGGTGGAGGCCGGCAGGACGTTGGGCATGCCGGCGATCTTGATGATGTCCGGCGCGTGCCCGCCGCCTGCTCCCTCGGTATGGAAGGTGTGGATGACCCGGCCGTTGATGGCGCGGATGGTGTCTTCCACAAAGCCGCACTCGTTCAGGGTGTCCGTGTGGATGGCCACCTGGACGTCGTACTCGTCAGCCACCGTCAGCGAGGTGTCGATCGAGGAGGTGGTGGCGCCCCAGTCCTCGTGGACCTTCAGGCCGATGGCACCGGCGCGGATCTGCTCGGCCAGGGGTTCGACGGCGGATGCATGGCCTTTGCCGAACAGGCCGATGTTCATGGGGAAGCCTTCGGCGGCCTGGAGCATTCGCTGGATGTGCCACTTTCCGGGCGTCACGGTGGTGGCCTTGGTTCCTTCGGCCGGGCCGGTGCCGCCGCCGATCATGGTGGTGATGCCGCTGGTCAGGGCCGTTGGGATCTGGTCCGGGGAGATGAAGTGGATGTGCGTGTCCACTCCCCCGGCGGTGAGGATCTTGCGTTCGCCGGCGATGATTTCGGTGCTGGCGCCGATCACGATGTCCACGCCGTCCGTGATCTGCGGGTTGCCGGCCTTGCCGATCCTGAAGATGTGCCCGTCCTTGAGGGCGACGTCCGCTTTGTAGATGCCGGTGTAGTCCAGGATCACGGCGTTGGTGATCACGGTGTCCGGCACATCCTCATTACGGACTGCTTGGCCGTTCTGGCCCATCCCGTCGCGGATCACCTTGCCGCCGCCGAACACCACTTCCTCGCCGTAGACGGTGAGGTCGCGCTCGATCTCGAGGAACAGCTCGGTGTCCGCCAGGCGGATGGCGTCGCCCGTCGTCGGGCCGTACAGATCGGCGTACTGCCGGCGGGGAATCTCGAAACTCACTTGCCGCCCCCTTCCGTGACGGACCCGCCCGTGCGGGCGCCGCCGTCGAGCTTTCCATTCACAGCGTTGCTGAGCCCGAACACCTCGCGGGACCCGGCCAGTTCGATTAGCCGCACACTCCGCGAGTCACCCGGTTCGAACCGTGCAGCGGTCCCGGCGGGGATGTCCAGCCGGCGCCCGTAGGCGGCTTCCCGGTCGAAGGCCAGGGCGCGGTTGGCCTCGGCGAAGTGGAAGTGCGAGCCCACCTGCACGGGCCGGTCGCCAGTGTTGGTGACGGGCAGCTCAATCGCCTCCCGTCCGGCGTTTGCCGTCACCGGCTCGGGCCGGAGGACGTACTCTCCTGGGATCATGGCCTGCCCCTTCAGCGGATGGGATCGTGGACGGTGACGAGCTTGGTGCCGTCGGGGAAGGTGGCCTCGATCTGCACGTCGTGGATCATCTCGGGTACGCCTTCCATGACGTCCCCGCGGCTGAGCAGGGTGGTGCCATAGCTCATCAGGTCGGCCACAGTGCGGCCGTCGCGGGCGCCCTCGATCAGTTCGTAGCTGATGATGGCCACGGCCTCGGGGTAGTTGAGCTTGAGCCCGCGGGCCTGGCGGCGGCGCGCGAGGTCGGCGGCCACCACGATCAGAAGCTTTTCCTGCTCACGTGGCATCAAATGCATGAGGGTCCCTTCGGCAGCCATCGGACGGCGTGGGACCCACAGTAGGTGGCGGACGTTTCGGCCACGTTTCAGGTTTGTTAGCGCCGGCTCTCCGCGTGCACGCCCGGCGTTGCGCTGAATTTCCCCAGGTCTCGGCGCAGGGAAGGCGATGACGACGGCGCGTCGCCGGGACACGCCGTCGTCGGCTCCAAAAGGCGGGGAGACTCAGCGGGCCAGCCGCGCGAGGATCTCCTCGGTGGACTGGACGGGCTGGCGGTAGCTGGTGGAGAGGATGCGCAGCATGTCCGCAGCGTCCTGGGTGTCCTCGGAGGCCATCGCGTCCCTGGCGTAGGTGACCCGGATGTTGTGGGCGAAGGCGTCTGCGCCGGTCTGGGCGATGCAGTTGTGGGTGGACACCCCGGCGAGGACCACCTCATCCGCGCCCCAGTTGCGCAGCCGGGACAGCAGGTTGGTGCCCACGAAGGCGCTGTCCCGTGTTTTGTTCAGCTGCGGCAGTCCGTCGAGGGCGAGTCCAGGTACAGCCTGCGCCTGCTCGGTGCCGCGGAAAATGAAGCCCTGGTCGTCGTCGAGCATGTTCAGCGTCCAGGTTGACTTGTCCCGCTCGTGTTCCGTCCCCACCATCAGGGCCTTGTGGCCGCTCGCCTTGAAGGCCTCCAGCAGCCTGTTGCAGGACGCCACCAGCCTTTCCTGCTGCGCGGCAAGTTCGGGCGCCTCGAAGTATGCGTTCTGCATGTCGATGACAAGAAGTGCAATCATGTCCGGAACCGTACCCCGTGGCGTGCCCGGCGAAACCTCGACAGGAACAACCCCTACGGTGCCGACTCGCGGACCTCCAGCCGGAAACCGGCCTCCACGTGCACCCCTTGCTCCTCCGCAGTGCGCCCCTCGATCCGGTCGATGAGCAGCCCGATGGAGCGTTCCGCGATTTCCTCCATGCCGGGCGAGATGGTGGTCAGCGAGGGTGCGGCGAACCGGGCCTCGTCGATGTCGTCGAAGCCCGCCACGGCCACCTCCTGCGGAACCCGGATGCCGCGGATCAGCAGCTCGTGCATGGCCCCCAGGGCCAGGACGTCATTCAGGCCGAACACGGCGTCGAACTGCACGCCGTTGTCCAGGAGGCCGGCCACGGCAGCAGCGCCGTTGTCCCGGCGCCACTCGCAGGGGGCGATCAGGGCCGGATCAAACGGCACCCCTGCGTTGTCCAGCGCCTTGCGGTAGCCGTTGAGGCGCAGGCCCGCGCTGCCCGCTGCCTCCCCGGGGTGGGCACCGACCACGGCAATCCGACGGCGGCCGCCCGCCAGCAGGTGCGTGGTGAGGGCGGCAGCAGCTTCAGCGTTCTTCATGGTGACAAGGTCGAACCGGGGATCCAGGATGTGCTCGCCCAGCAAGACCAGGGGCTTCGTGCCCAGGCGGCCGGCGATGCTGTCCGCGTCAATCACCAGCGGAGTGAACAGCAGCCCGTCGGTGAGCTGGCGGAACGGGCCCTGCAGGGTGTTCAGTTCCACCTCGCCCACCGCGTCCGACTGTTCCACCAGGACCCGGTACCCGCGCCGGGACGCCGCCTTCATCAGCCTTGACGCCAGTTCCGCGTAGTAGGGCGCGGAGAGGTCGGCGAGCATCAGGCCCAGCATCCTGGTTTTCCCGGACCGGAGGCTGCGCGCGGTCAGGTTGGCCTCGTAGCCCAGCTCCGCGATGGCGTCCAGGACCCGCTGCTTGGTGGCAGGCCGGATGAATTCGTAGTCATTGAGCACGTTGGAGACGGTCTTGAGCGACACCCCCGCCGCCCTCGCAACGTCGTTCATGGTGACCGCCATCGTGGCTCCTTTGTGTGGTTCCGCCAGTTCCTGCCATACATCGTTGCAGAAAATCGAAGCCGTGCAGGACCCAGGAAAGACCAAAAGCCGGTGCGGCGATACATTTCGAACGTATCGCCGCACCAGCTACGGTCCGGTTGGACGAGGCACCTCAGCGTCAGCGTTCCCACCGGGGAAGAGCCGATGCTCCCGGCTTCACTGGCCGCGGGCAGTCCCCACGGGCTCGACCGGCTCGGTGGCTGCCGTCTTCTGCTCGCTGGCCGGCGGTGTCCTCCGGAGCTTGAACCGGGTGGACATTGCGGGTCCTCCCCCGACCCGGTTTTTATTGAAGATGTCAAAGGCAACGGCCACCAGGAGGACCAGGCCCTTGATCAGTTGCTGGTAGTCGGTGCCAAGGCCAAGGATGGACATTCCGTTGTTCAGCACGCCCATGATCAGCCCGCCGATCATGGCTCCGGCGACGGTGCCCACGCCACCCTGCACAGCAGCACCGCCAATGAAGACCGCCGCGATGGAGTCCAGCTCGAAGCCCGTACCGCCTGCAGGCTGGGCAGAGTTGAGGCGGGCGGTGAAGACCAGGCCTGCAAGGGCTGCCAGGACACCCATGTTGACGAAAAGCCGGAAGGTGACGGCCTTGGTCTTAATACCTGAAAGTTCTGCCGCGTGGAGGTTGCCGCCGATTGCGTAGATGTGCCGGCCGAAGATGCTGTTGTTCATCAGTGCCGAGTAGATGATGACCAAAGCTGCCAGTACGATCAGGACGATCGGAGTTCCGCGGTAGCTCGCCAGCAGGAACGTGATGATGAGCATCAGCACCGCGATGAAGGCCGTCTTGATGGCGAACCACGCCATGGGCTCGTTTTCAAGATCATATTTCCGGCGCACGCGGCGCTCTTTGAGGGCTTGGAACACGATGGCCGCCGTGCCGCCCACTCCCAGGATGACGGTGAGGATTTCGAGTACCGAGTTACCCCCCGTGATGTCCGGCAGGAAGCCCCCGCCCAACGCGCGCAGTTCCTCAGGAAAAGGTGTGATCTGCTGGTTTTTCAGTGTGATCAAGGTCAGGCCGCGGAAGATCAGCATTCCGGCGAGGGTGACGATGAAGGCAGGGATGCCCACATAGGCGATCCAATACCCCTGCCAGGCACCCACTAAGGCCCCCACCAGCAGGCAGGCGGGGATGGCGATCCACCACGCCCAGCCCCAGTGGACTATCATCACCCCCGACACCGCACCGATGAAGCCGGCGATGGACCCGACAGAAAGATCGATATGGCCGGCGATGATCACCATCACCATGCCGATGGCCAGGATCAGGATGTAGCTGTTCTGGACTACGAGGTTTGTCACGTTTTGCGGCTGGAGCAGGATGCCGTCGGTGAGTATTTGGAAGAGCAGGACGATCAGGATCAGGGCGACAAAGATGCCGACCTGGCGGAGGCGGCTCGTCAGGAAACCGAGTGATTCTCGTAAGGCGGACATGGTCGCTATTCCTTTTCTTGGGTCATGTAGTGCATGAGCGTCTCCTGGGACGCCTCGGCAATGGGGATCTCGCCGGTGACGCGGCCCGCCGACATGGTGTAGATCCTGTCGCAGATGCCCAGGAGCTCGGGGAGTTCCGAGGAGATGACGATGACGGCTTTCCCCTCGGAAGCAAGCCTCGCGATGATCGTGTAAATCTCGAATTTGGCCCCAACGTCAATACCCCGGGTCGGTTCATCAAGGATCAGGACGTCGGGGTCCGAAAACATCCACTTGCTGAGGACGACCTTTTGCTGGTTTCCACCCGAGAGCTTCCCGGTAATCGCGGCAACCGTGGGAGCCTTGATGTTCATGCTGGTTCGGTAGCGGTTGGCCACAGCCGTTTCTTCGTTCTTGTCCACCCAGCCCCTGTTGGCGAGTTTGCCCAGGCTGGCCATGGAGATGTTGCGCTTAATGTCCTCAATGAGGTTCAGCCCGTAGTGCTTGCGGTCTTCCGTGGCATAGGCGATTCCCTGGCGGATGGCGTCGGAAACGGTGGAGGTATTGATCTCCTTGCCGTACTTGAGCACCCGCCCTGATACGGCCCGGCCGTAGGTACGCCCGAAGACGCTCATGGCCAGTTCCGTGCGGCCGGCTCCCATGAGCCCCGCCAACCCAACAACCTCGCCTTTCCGCACGTGCAGGCTCGCATTCTGGACTACCGTGCGCGTGTGGTCCTGGGGGTGTTGCACGGACCAGTCCTCTATGCGCAGGACCTCCTCGCCAATGACCGGAGTCCGCTCCGGGTAGAGGCTTTCCAGGTCCCGGCCGACCATTCCGCGGATGATCCTTTCCTGGGTTATCTCCCCTTCGTTCAGGCGCAGCGTCTCGATCGTCTTGCCGTCCCGGATGATCGTGACGGCATCGGCCACCTTCCGGATTTCGTTGAGTTTGTGGCTGATGATGATGCTGGTGACGCCTTGTGCCTTCAGGTGCAGGATGAGATCCAGCAAATGATTGGAGTCCTCGTCGTTCAACGCAGCGGTGGGTTCGTCGAGGATGAGCAGCTTGACTTCCTTGGAGAGTGCCTTGGCGATCTCGACGAGTTGCTGCTTTCCAACACTGATGTGCTGGATGGGCGTAACGGGGTTTTCATTCAGGCCCACGCGGGCCAGCAGCTTGGCGGCCTCAAGGTTCGTCTTGCGCCAGTCCACCCAACCCCGCGTCGACAGTTCGTTGCCCAGGAAAATATTCTCGGCGATCGACAGGTAGGGGCTGAGGGCGAGTTCCTGATGGATGATGACAATGCCGCGTTTCTCACTGTCGCTGATGCTCGCAAAGTCACAGGGCTCGTTCTCGAACAATATGTCCCCCTCGAAGGTGTTATGCGGGTAAACCCCGGACAACACCTTCATCAAGGTGGATTTGCCTGCGCCATTTTCGCCGCAGATGGCATGCACCTCGCCGCGGTTCACATCCAGAGTGACGTCCTGGAGGGCCTTCACGCCGGGGAATGTCTTGGTGATTCCCCGCATTTGCAGAATGGGTACGTTCATGGTCATTTCCCGCTGACTCGCGGAAGCCTGGCTCCTGCATGCAGGGGCTGCCGAGGTTGCGGCCAGGAACACCCGGCCGCAACCTCACCGGCTCCTACTTGACGTCAGCTTCTGTGTAGTAGCCGGAGTCGATCAGTTCCTGCTTGTGGTTGTCCTTGGTGATAATCACGGACTCCAGCAGGTAGGCCGGAACAACCTTGACTTTGTTGTCATAGGTGGTGGTGTCGTTGGTTTCCGGTTCCTCGTTCTTGAGGACGGCGTCGACCATCTTCACGGCCTGCTTGCCGAGCTCCCGGGTGTCCTTGAAGATCGTCGAGTACTGTTCCCCAGCGATAATGGACTTGACCGACCCCTTCTCAGCGTCTTGGCCGGTCACGACCGGAAGGTTCCCTCCGGAATACCCACCGGTGCTCGTGAGAGCGGAGATGATGCCGATGGAAAGCCCGTCGTAAGGGGACAAGACGCCGTCGAGCTTCTGCCCTGAACTGTAGGCGGCAGTGAGGATGTCTTCCATCCGCTTCTGGGCCACAGGGGCCTGCCAGCGCAGGATGGCGGCCTGCTCGAATTTGGTCTGGCCGCTGGGAACCTTGAGGGCGCCTGCGTCAAGGAACGGCTTCAGGGTGTCCATGGCACCAGTCCAGAAGAAGTTGGCGTTGTTGTCGTCAGGGCTTCCCGCAAACAGTTCGACGTTGAAAGGGCCAACGCCGTCCACCTTCTTGCCCTGGGCATCAAGGAGCCCGAGGCCGGTCAGGAGTGAAGTGGCCTGCTGAACGCCTACTGTGTAGTTGTCGAAGGTCGTGTAGTAGTCGACGTTAGGCGTGCCGTTGATCAACCGGTCATAGGCGATCACTTTGACATCCTGCTCTTTGGCTTTGGCGAGGACGTCCGTCAGGGTTGTGCCGTCGATAGCGGCGATGATCAAGGCCTTGACGCCCTTGGTCAGCATGTTCTCAATTTGTGACACCTGGGTCGGGATGTCGTCGTTGGCGAATTGAAGGTCGGTTTTGTAGCCGAGTTCCTTCAGCGATTTCTCCACGTTGTTCCCGTCGGCTATCCACCGCTCGGACGTCTGGGTCGGCATGGAGATGCCGACGAGTGATTGGCTCGGGTTGGCCGTGCCGCCGGATTCAGCGGCCCCTCCGCGGGTCCCACAGCCGGTGGCGCCCACCGTTAGTGCCAGGGCGACGGCTATGGCGCCCACGAGTTTCCTGATTTTCACGCTATTCTCCTCCCGCGGCCACTTCAGCCACGCATCGGTGCTGGAGCGGAAGGCATCGATGCCTCCCGCTGAGCCGGGATTTTTGCAGCGTTCCCGGGTGCTCCAAGCAGCGCCTGGCGCCGTCGAACCCGGACAAGGCATGGCCGGAAGCGTCGGCACTGTTAGCGCTAACAGTGCACGAGCCTAACCCGGGCTTGGGCTATGGAGCAAGTCACAATTCTGCTACGGGGCGCGAACCGGCCCCGACGGAACGGCAGGTCAGGCCTTTGCGGCTTTCGCAGCTGCCTTGGCCGCCTGCTTGCTGGCACGTACCTTGGCCAGGGACTCCGGGTCCACAATGTCCGCCACCGAGAGGTAGGAGCCTTCTTCCCCATAATGCCCCGCGGCTTCACGCCAGCCCGGCGCCTGGAGTCCGCACTGCTTGCCGAGCAGTGCCAGGAAGATCTTTGCCTTCTGCTCGCCGAAGCCGGGCAACGCCTTCAGCCGGCGCAGCACTTCAGTACCGTCAGGGCCGCCTTTGGTCCAGATCGCGGTGGCGTCGCCGCCCCACTCGCCCTGGACGGTCTCGGCGAGCGCCTGGACACGAGCCGCCATTGAGCCGGGGAAGCGGTGCACTGCGGGCCGTTCCTTGAACATCTCCACAAATGCCCCCGGCTCCTGCGCCGCGATGGCCGCGGGTTTCATGGACCCGATCCGCGTCCTGATTTTCTCCGGCCCCGCGAACGCGGACTCCATGGTCACTTGCTGGTCCAGCAGCATGCCGGTCAGCAGTGCGAAGGCGTCCTCGCTCAGCAACTTGTCCGCGGCGGGATCCCCTGTGATGTGCAATTCCATGCGGTCCATCCTCCCAGAGGAGGACCGCCGTCGTCATGCACCCCTCCCGACCGTCCCCATGCACCCTCCCCGCGGAGTTTTTGTCCAGGTATGCAGGGTTATACGCGGTTTATCTCCGCATATCTGGACAAAACTCGGGTGCAGGGCTACTGGTTGACCGCCAGGCGGATCATGGACCAGGACACGGGCGGGAGCTGGGCGGTGAGGCGGCCGCCGTCGGCCTTCGCCGTGATGTTTTCGGCCGGCAGGACCGACGTCGAATCATCAGCGGTTGCCTGCCAGTAGGGGTCTTTGTTGGCGTAGGTGAGGGCCTCCACCACGCGCACGCCGCCCAGGCCGGACACCGCGGCGTCCAGGCTGAGCGCCTCCGTGGCCGAGCGGTTGACGGCAAAGACGACCGCCTCGCCTTTGCCGGCGTCATAGGTTGCGACGGCGGACACCGCGGCAAAGTCCGCCGTCTTGCCGCCGGTGACCAGCGGGGATTCGACAGCGAGCTGCAGCACTGTTCCGGAAGCGTGGCGGGAAGTGAGGGCGAACGGGTGGAAGGTGGTTTGCTTCCACGCGCGGCCGCCGGGCTCGGTCATGATTGGGGCGATCACGTTCACCAGCTGGGCCAGGCTGGCCGAATGGACGCGGTCCGTGTTCCTAAGCAGCGTGACCAGGAGGTCGCCCACAACGACTGCGTCCGCCACCGTGTAAGTGTCCTCGAGGAGGACGGGGGCCACGGGCCAGTCCTTGCCGTTGGGGACGCGGGACTCGTCGCGGCTCATGTGCCAGACGTTCCACTCATCGAAGGAGATGTTGACCTGCCTGGCGGACTTCTTCACCGACTTCACGTGGTCGATGTGGCTGACGATGTCACGGACGAAGGCTTCCATCCGGTGCCCGGCCGAGAGGTGCTCCTGCAGATCGCCAAAGTCCTCGAAGTACTGGTGGGCCGAAATCAGGTCCACCAGCTCGTAGGTTTCGGAAAGGACCACGCGCTCCCATTCTCCGAAGGTGGGCATGCTGGGCCCGGAGCTGCCGCAGGCCACAAGCTCCAGGTCGGGGTCGATCATCCTCATTCCGCGGGCAGTGTCCGCTGCCAGGCGGCCATACTCCAGAGCGTTCTTGTGCCCAATCTGCCAGGGCCCGTCCATCTCGTTGCCCAGGCACCACATCCTGATGCCGTAGCCGTTCTCCGCACCGTTGGCCCTTCGCTGGTCAGAGAAGGCGGTGCCGCCGTCGATGTTGCAGTACTCCAGCAGGTCAAGCGCCTCCTGCGTGCCGCGGGTGCCCAGGTTCACGGCCATCATCGGCTCGACGCCGGCCTTGGCCGACCACTTGGCGAACTCGTCCACGCCCACCAGGTTGGGGTCGGTGGAATGCCAAGCCAGGTCCAGCCGCACCGGCCGCTTGTCCGCCGGCCCCACGCCGTCCTCCCAGCGGTAGCCGGAAACGAAGTTCCCGCCCGGGTAACGGACGGTTGACACGCCCAGCTCACGGGTCAGCTCCAGCACGTCCCGGCGGAACCCGTCCTCGTCGGCGTCGGGGTGTTCCGGCTCGAAGATACCGGTGTACACACACCGGCCGAGGTGCTCAACAAAGGCACCGAAAGTGCGCCGGCGGACCGGTCCCACCACGAAGGCGGGGTCCATGGTGATTTTGGCTGCGGCTGGTTCTGTCACTAAAACATCCTTGTCTCATACTTTTACAACGTTATAGATAGCATTGTTCGTGTTGCGGCGGCAGGAGTCAAGCACGGTCCGCACGGGCTGCGGGAGGGGCCGCAGGGGGATCGGCCCGGATCACCGCACGCCGACCGGGGGGGACGCCCACGGCCTCGTGGCGGGGCGGAAATCCAAGTAGTACCTAATCTCAAAGTCGGGTACTTCTTACGCGTTCGCCGGCCCCAGCGTCCGAACTAGGTTTTTCTCAGAGACAAGACGTGTTCTGGCTTGTAGTACTTGGCTCACTAGGGGGTGTGAGACGGCAATGCACGCACAGCAGGTAAGCGCGGGTTTCCCGGTCCATCGGACGCGGGTATTGAGCGGGGCCGGCGACGAGGAGGCCTTTGAGACCAAGGCCTCTCCCCCAGCCGTCGCCGGCCCTCTTCGTTCCCAGCAGGGCCTGAACCACCGGCAGGCGCCGGCACGTCCCGCCCCTGGAAGCCCGGCCGAGTCCGGCGCCCAGGACGGGCTGTTGCTTGACCTGGTCACCGGCACCAACAGCCTGCTCGAATCCCTCGACCTGCTGGCGGCCGCAACCGTCCGGACAGTAGTCCAGGCCACGGGGCTCCGGATCGAGTGCGGAGTGGTGGTGCACCAGCCTAAGAGGAATCCAACAGCCACCGGCACCTCGGAAGATGTGGCCAGGCTCCTGGAATGGGAACAGGAAACCAAGGAGGGCCCGCTGAACGAGGTCCTGTCCGGCGGCCATCCTGTGGCGGTACTCCAGCGGAACGGCGACTTCCGGTGGCCGCGGTATTCCACACAGCTGCAACTGGCGGGGTTCGGCAGCGCCATGGGCGTACGGCTGCGGGTGGGAACCGACGGCGCCGAAAGCGCGGCCGCGGACGGAGCCGCTTTTGGCGAGACAGCCGCCGGCCTGGCATTCTTCGCCCAGGACGCCAAGGCTTTCCCGCTGCAGGTCATCGCCGAAGCCCGCACCTTCGCCGGACTTGCCGCGAAGAGCCTGGGAATGGCCATCAGCCTCCACTCGGCCAGGTCCATGGCCACCGACCTGCGCTCCGCGCTGGACAGCCGGACATCAATCAACGTTGCCTGCGGCGTGATCATGGCACAGAACCGGTGCTCGTACCACGAGGCATTCTCCATCCTCGCCAAGGCTTCCAGCCACCGGAACATCAAGGTGCGCCGGGTGGCGGAGGATATCCTGGAGCGGTTGCCCGAGGGTCCGCCCCGCGCCCACTTCGGCCACTGAGCTGCATAGGCGGGGCTGCATAGGCGGTGAATCGGCCTCCGACCCGGGAGTTTTTGTCCAGCTGTGCAGGCTTCACGGGCAATGAGATCGGCACACCTGGACAAAAACTCGCAGGATTGTTTAGATCCCGACGGCCAGTTTGTAGTAGGCGGCGTTCCAGTTCAGGTCCTTCTTGAACTGCCGGATGGTGGTTCCTTCATCGATGGTCAGCAGCTCGGTCCTGGCGATTTCAGCGAAGTCCTCGAACACGTCCATGCCCACCTGGGTGGACAGGACCGTGTGGTGCGCGGCGCCGGCCGTGAGCCAGGCGGCGGCGGAGGTGGCGAAGTCCGGCTTTGGCTGCCATAGGGCGCGGGCAACGGGCAGGTTGGGCAGCGGCTGGTCCAGGGGCACGACGTCGACGGCGTTGGCCACCAGGCGGAACCGGTCCCGCATGTCCGAAAGGGCCACGACGACGCCCGGGGAGGCATCGGCGTCGAACACCAGCCGCACGGGGTCTTCCTTGCCGCCGATGCCCAGCGGGTGGATCTCCAGCCGGGGCTTCGCGGCGGTCAACGAGGGGCAGACCTCGAGCATGTGCGCGCCCAGGATCTTCTCCGAACCGGGCTCCAGGTGGTAGGTGTAGTCCTCCATCAGGGAGGCGCCGCCGGGCAGGCCGGCGCCCATCACCTTGGCGGCGCGGACCAGGATGGCGGTCTTCCAGTCACCCTCGGCGCCAAAGCCGTACCCTGCGGCCATCAGCCGCTGCACGGCCAGGCCTGGGAGCTGGCGGAGGGCCCCGAGGTCCTCGAAGGAGGTGGTGAACGCCGCGGAGCCGTTGGCGTCAAGGAAACTGCGCAGGCCCAGTTCGATCCTCGCGCCGTACCGCAGCGATTCGTGGCGGGCCGCGCCTGCGCGGAGCTCCGGAACCACGTCGTAAAGGTCCTCGTACTCGGCAACCAACGCGTCGACGTCGGACTCCCCGGCGCCGTGCACCGCCTCGGCGAGCTCGTTGACGGACCAGGTGTTGACCGCGACACCGAAGCGCAGTTCCGCCTCGGTCTTGTCGCCTTCGGTGACGGCGACGTTGCGCATGTTATCGCCGAAGCGGGTCAACTTCAGGGTGCGGACGGCGGCCCAGCCGGCGGCGGCACGCTGCCAGGAACCGACCTGGCGGGCCACCTCGGGGTTGGAGACGTGCCCGACGACGGTCTTCCGGGCGATGCCCAGGCGGGACTGGATGTAGCCGAACTCGCGGTCGCCGTGCGCGGCCTGGTTCAGGTTCATGAAGTCGAAATCGATGTCCGCCCACGGCAGGTCCCGGTTGGCCTGGGTGTGCAGGTGCAGCAGCGGCTTGCGGAGCAGGTCCAGGCCGGAGATCCACATCTTGGCCGGGGAGAAGGTATGCATCCAGGCGGTGACGCCGATGACGGAGTCGTCCGCATTGGCCTCCAGTGCGGTGCGGCGGATGGAGTCCGAGTCCGTGAGGACCGGCTTCCACACGATCCGCACCGGAACCGATGAGGCGGCGTTGAGCTGGTTGGCGATCTCCTGCGACTGCGCGGCCACCTGCTTAAGGACGTCCTCGCCGTAGAGGTGCTGGCTGCCGGTGAGGAACCAGACCTCAAAACCGTCAAGGGAAGTGTTTGCTGCAGTGCTCATGGATGCTCCTGGAAGTAAGTTGTGGGGGCCGGCCGGGCGGGGCGGCTATTGGCCGTAGACGTTTTGGTAGCGGGCGTAGAGGGAGTCGATGGAGCCCTGGTCGATGGCGATGGGCTCACCCAGTTGCCGTGCGATGTGGACCGTGCGGGCCACTTCCTCGCACATCACGGCGGCCTTGACAGCGGATTTGGCGTCCTTGCCGATAGTGAACGGGCCGTGGTTCTGCATCAACACGGCCGGCGAGTTCGAGTTCTTCAGCGTCTCCACGATGCCGTGGCCGATCGAGTCATCACCGATCAGCGCGAATGGCCCCACCGGAATGGATCCGCCGAATTCGTCGCTCATCATGGTCAGCACGCATGGGATGGCTTCACCGCGCGCCGCCCAGGCCGTGGCGTAGGTGGAGTGTGTGTGCACCACCCCGCCCACCTCGGGCATGTGCCGGTAGACGTAGGCATGGGCTGCGGTGTCCGACGACGGCGAGAGCGGCGGGTTGCCCCACGCACCTGCTGCGCCTCCCGCGACAGGCTCGCCGTACAGGTCCGTGACCACCATCTGTTCCGGGGTCAGGTCCTGGTAGGAGACGCCGGAGGGCTTGATGACCATCAACTCGTAGCCGGGGACCCGGGCGGAGACGTTTCCCGCCGTCCATACCACCAGCCCATACCGGGTCAGCTCGGCATGCAGGGCACAGACTTCCTCCCTGACGCCGGCGATGGTTTCCAGGATTCCGGCTCCCGCTGCCTTTTCGGCGCTCATGCGGACACCTCCACAGGAGCCTCGGCAGCAGCGCCGGCGGCAAAGACGGGACCGGCAGCCCTGCGCTGGATGGCCTTGAGCCGGTGCATCACATCGTTGGTGCCCCGGCCGAAGTAGTCGTGCAGGGCCTTGTACTCCTGGAACAGCTCCTCGTAGGCGGCCACGTTTTCGGGAATCGGCGTGTACACCTCGCCCGGTTCCGAGCCCATCGCGGCGGCCGCAGCCCGGATGTCCGGGTAGGCGCCGGCTGCGACGGCCGCATGGATGGCGGACCCCAATGCCGGACCCTGGGCGGACCCGATGGTGGAGAGCTGCAGGCCGGTGGCGTCCGCGTAGATCTGCATCAGGAGCGGGTTCTTGAGCAGGCCGCCAGCCACGATGAACTCCTCCACGGGGACGCCCGAGCCGCGGAAAGCATCCACGATGGTGCGGGTGCCGAAGGCGGTGGCCTCCAGCAGCGCGCGGTAGGTGTCTTCAGGCCGGGTGGCGAGGGTCTGCCCCACCACGACGCCGGAAAGCTCGTGGTCCACCAGGACCGAGCGGTTGCCCGAGTGCCAGTCCAGAGCGATCAGGCCGTGCTCACCGATGGCCTGCCGCGAAGCCAGCTCCGTGAGGTATTCGTGGATGCCCAGTCCCGCTGCCTCGGCCGCCTGGTGGTATTCGGGGGGCACGCCGTACTTGGTGAACCAGCCGAAGATGTCCCCCACGCCGGACTGGCCGGCCTCGTAGCCCCACAGCCCTTCAACAATGCCACCGTCAACCACCCCGCACATGCCGGGCACTTCACGCAGCTCCGCGCCATTCATGACGTGGCAGGTTGAGGTGCCCATGATGGCCACCAGCTGGCCCGGATCTACAGCCTTCGCGGCCGGGGCAGTGACGTGGGCGTCCACGTTGCCCACAGCCACGGCGATGCCCTCCGGCAGCCCGGTCCAGGCCGCGGCTTCGGCAGTCAGGTACCCGGCGGCTTCACCCAGGCGGCCGATGGTGTGCTCCAGTTTGGCGCTGACGAAATCCTTGAACTGCGGATTCAGGGCGGCCAGGAAGTCCGTGGATGGGTAGCGCCCATCCTGGTAGATGCCCTTGTAGCCGGCGGTGCAGGCATTGCGGACATACTCGCCGCACAACTGCCAGACTATCCAGTCAGCAGCCTCCACCCAATGGTCCATTGCCGCGTAGGCTTCCGGATCCTCCTCCAGCAGCTGCAGGCCCTTGGCGAACTCCCACTCAGAGGAGATGAGCCCGCCGTAGCGGGGAAGCCAGGTTTCGCCGCGCTCGGCGGCCAACTGGTTGATCCGGTCAGCCTGCGGCTGTGCCGCGTGGTGGCGCCACAGCTTCACGTAGGCGTGCGGACGGCGTTCGAACCCTGGCACTTCATTCAGCGGCGTGCCGTCCGCCTTGGCCGGCACCATGGTGCAGGCGGTGAAGTCCGTGGCAATGCCGACGACGGCGGCCGGGTCAATCCCCGCCTCGGCAACAGCGGCGGGAACCGCGTTGCGCAGGACCTCCCGGTAGTCGTTCGGTACCTGCAGGGCCCATTCGCCGGGAAGCCGCACCGTTCGTCCGTCATCGCCGCGGCCAGCCACGTCCTCCGGGAGGGAATCCGTCACCACGGCATGCGGATAGTCGTAGACACCGCTGCCGAGTTCCTTGCCATCCCGAACCCGCACCACCACCGCACGGCCCGAGAGCGTTCCGTAGTCTACGCCGACAACGAATGTATCCGGGGTACCCACTGCGTCCATAAGAAGCTTCCTCCATAGCTGCCGCAGCTTCGCGGCCTGACCACAATTGTGAGCGCTAACAGAAGTGAAGTCAACAGGGGAAAGTCAAGAGGAAACGATTGTGGGTTCCAGGCATATTCGCAGCCAGCCCGGGTAAAGGCAGGAAGACTGGAAAGACGGCCACGGGAGGAAGCGATGGAGGGTGCATCAACCGCGCCGGCACCTGCAGGCTCCAGCCGGACCACACGGGGCGCTTCCCCTGCGTGGCTCGCCGGCCCCCTTTCCGCCGGGCTGGGCCTGGCCGCCCACGTGGTTGCCGGCGGCCAGGCACCCGGCATCCTCATCGTCACCGCCCTGGCTGCCCTGCTGGGGATGGCCGCGTCGATAGCTGCCTCGATCTCGGGCGGACGCCGGCTCCCGGGGTGGGCTGTACTGCTCGCCGCCGGCCTGGTGCAGCAGCTGCTGCACCTGGCCTTCGACGCGTTTTCCACAGCCAGCGGCCTTTCCCTTCCCGGCCACCACGGAGGAGCGCCGGACCCGCGGGCGCCGGACCCGGCAACACCTTCCGCGGAAGGATCCGGCGCTGCCCACTCCCCGCACCTGATGCTGCACCTCCACGCCGCAGCCGCACTGGCGGCCACGGTTTTGGCCACGCAAGGGGCCACGTTGCTGTCAGCGGTCCAAGGGCGGAGCCGCTCAGGTGTTGAGCGTGCCCCGGACGATGCTGACGCTTGAATGGGCGGGATTGCCGTCCACGGGCTCGTCCGAGACGTCAACAATGGGGTATTCCGAGAGCTGCAGGCCGGCGGGCAACTGGAAGGTTCCCGAATCGGAATTCATCACACCCAGGCTCACCAGCCGGGAGAGGTCGGGGGCGATCAGCCAGACTTCTTGGTAGCCCTTCGCCTCGTCCTTGCTGAGCTGTATCTCCAGGGCACGGGAACCGTCCGCTGCCTCCACCACCTTTGCCGAGCCGGCGGCGGAGAACTGGGCAAGCGGCGTAAGGTCTGCTTCCGCAAGCGGCCGGGGCGCCTGGTTGAGCGACCAGACAGCTCCCGCAGTGACCAGGACAGCCGCCGCGGCAGCAGCCATCCAGGTACCCGGGCGCTGCCACCAGGCTGTGGTCCGGCGCCGGGCAGGGCCGGTTCCAGCCCTGTCCTGCAGGGAAACAGGCCCCGCCGCGGCCTGACTGCCGGCTGCCTCCCTGCGGCCCTCCGCCGCCCCACGTTCGGCCGCCGCCTGGGCTTCGGCCCCCGCTTGGCGCTCGCCCGCCGCCTGGGGCCCTGCCGCTGCCTGCCCGGCCCCGGCCTCAGCCCTGACCAACGGATCTTCCTGCACGGCCGCGGACAGGCCCAGCTCCCTGTGGATCCCTGCCCACACTTGGGGGCCGGGGCGCTCAAGGCTGCCGGCATCCGGCGTCGTCTTGACCGCGTCCACGGCCCGGCGAAGCGCAGCGAAGTCCGCCGCGCACTCAGGGCAGGCCCGCAGGTGTTCCCTGCTGCCGCCGTCGTCCCAGTCGTCATACAGGGCAAGGAGGCTCAACTCTTCCGGATCAAGATGCGGCATGGTTTACCTCCAATCTGTTTCTCAGGTGGGACAAGCTGCGGCGGATATGGCTCTTGACGGTACCAAGAGGCAGGCCGAGTTTCCGCGAGATCTGCTCATGGGTCAGGTCATCGTAGAAGGCCAGCTTCATGATGGAGCCCTGGGGTTCGCCAAGCCTGTCCAGTTCCCCATCCAGGAGGAGCCTGTCGGCCAGGAGTTCGGCATCTTCAAGGCCGTTCCCGGCTTCGTCCGCCATGCCGGCTCCCGCCGCCGCGAGGGCTTTCCGCGCTTCCCGGGCCGAGGCGGACAGGGTGTCCGAGATGACGTTCCGGGTGATGCCCACGATCCAGGCGGGAAGCCTGGCAACCTGCGGGTTGAAGGTGCTCCGGGAGCGCCACACGCGGATGAAGACCTCCTGGGTGACATCATCCGCCGCCGAACGGTCGGGCAGCGAACGCAGTGCAAGGGTGTGTACCAGCGGCGCGAATTCACGGTAGGCAGCAGCCAGGGCGCGTTCATCCCCGGCCAGGAAGGAGGGTGTGAGCTCGTCTTCCCAACCCCGCGGAGCCTGGTCGGGAGGTACCAAACGTGGCTCCTTCGCGGCGTCGGTGGCGGAAATCAAGGCAGCATCACCGCTCACTCAAGGACCGCGGTGACAATCACATTGTCGCTGTAGTCCATTCGTTCGTCCAGCCATTTGCCACCGCAGGTCACCACCTTAAGTTCATGCGGACCCGAGCGCCGGAACACTGAGCTGCCGTCAAACCTGTCCTTGGCCATCAGCTCCACGCTGACCACCCGGTAGTTCAGGGCAGGCGCACCCTGGCGGCCCACCTGCACCAGCGTTCCGGCGGCCACCGTTTTCAGCTGCGAGAACGGTGCAGTATCCGATTTCGTGTCAATGTGCCCGGCGATTACGGCTGTACCCGCCGCCGCGCCTGGGGCCGGGCCAAAACGGTACCAGCCAGCCCGGTCGAAGGCGTCGGGTATTTCCATCGCCCCGCCCTCCACAACTCCCACCGGCACCACGGGCATGTCGATGGAGGTTCCGGCCACCGTGAGCGAAACCGGGGAAGGTGCCGCTGCCGTTGATTCCGGCGTGGCGGGCCGCACGGGAATGTCCGGAACGGGAGCAGTCCCGGCGGCCGCGGGGCTTTCCGACTGGACTGGAGCCGGCGCAGCTGCCTGGCTGGCTGCCGGCGGGGAGGACGGAGCCTGTTGCGAGGGGTCGGCCGCGCAGGCGGGAAGCAGCAGGGCCACGGCCAACAGGGCGGCGGCCCCGGAAAAAACGGAAGGACGACGGCGGTACTCCCCTGCCGTCGTCGTACCTGTTTGTGCTTGTCCGGCGTTCACTTGCATCGGGACCACCTGTCCGGCCTTTCTCGCGTCAGTCCCTGGGCGGGAACCTGCACCTGATGGGAAGGGGACAGCCGCCCGGCTTTCACCGGGCGGCCGCCAGTGGGGGTGTACTCTGCCTACTCTGCCCGGCGGGCGGCGGCGGTGCGGGTTACGCCCAGGCCGCCGAGGAGCAGTGCCAGGGCTGCGACGCCAAGACCGACAGTGAGTGCGGCCGGGTTGGTCGGAGCAGCATCGCCGGAGCCGTCACGGGCTCCCGGCACGGAGGCGGGAGCGGAGTGCAGCCCCTCGATGGTTTGGACGGCGAGCTGGAGGTTCTTGTCCGCCAGGCTGCCCCAGGCGTACACAATGGTGTGCGTACCCTCGGCGATCGTGACGTCGGCCGGACCGATAACCGGCGCGGTGGTTCCGGTGGCGGCAACCGCAGCGGAAACGGTGCCCGGGTCCAGCGTGAGCGTCTGTTCGTTCGGGTTGGCGAGGTTGGACACCACGGGGGCACCGCCGGCCAGGACGTCCACGGCCGGGGCGGCGGCTGTGTGCCGGACGGTCAGCTTGCCCTTGCCGGCCTCGATCTGGGAAACGTTGTTGGTGAAGAGGTTGGCCGTGGGGTTGCCCGCTGCGTCAAGGTTGGCGACGGCGGTGTAGTTGCCGTTGGCGGCCAGGGTGACACTGACCGGGCCGATCACGGCTGCGGACGCATCGGCTGCATCCGAGGCGGTGATGGCCAGTTCGTAGGCCCCTGGCGGCAGTGCCAGCGGACCGGCCAGGCTGCCGGGTGTGAAGTCGTCCAGCGTTCGGTCGCCGTTGACCCAAACGTCCACGGTAAGGCCCGGGACGCCATGGAGGACGGAAAGCTGGGCGTCCCCTTCCGCCGCCTGTGCAGGGCCGGCGAGAGCGATGGCAGCTGCGATTGCCGCTGCTCCGGCGCCTGCTGTGAAGATCCTGTTGCGCATGTCCTTCTCCTTGATCGGCCCGCCGTGCGGGCGTGTTTTGCTTACACCCCTACTACCGGCGCAGCATCAGAGTTGGATGCACTTGCATGGAAATTTGTTAGGAATTTTTTTGGTGCGGCTAGGCGGCGGGCGGGGCGGTGCTCGCCCGGAGGACCAGTTCCGGCGTGACCACTGTGGAGCTGACGTCGGCGCCGGCTTCGATCTCCTTGAGCATGATGTCCATGCAGCGCCGGCCCAGCTCCTCGAAGTCCTGCCGCACCGTGGTGAGCGGTGGCGCGAAGTACCCCGATTCCGGCTGGTCGTCGAACCCCACCACGGAGACGTCGTCGGGCACCCGGACCCCCGCTTCAGCGAAGGCGCGCAGCACGCCGAGCGCCATCTGGTCGTTGCCTACGAAAAGCGCCGTTGCGGTCCGCCCGGCCGCGAGCTTCCGGCCGGCCTCGTATCCGCTGCCGGCGCTCCAGTCGCCCTGCACCAGGAGGTCGTCCGCCAGACCGGCGGCCCCGAGTGCCTCGCGCCAGCCTTCGGCCCGTTCCGAACCGTCCGTCCAGTCCTGCGGTCCGGCGATGTGGCCGATCCGGCGGTGGCCCTGGCGGATGAGGTGCGCGACGGCCAACTGGGCGCCCGCGCGCTGGTCCACCATGGCCCCGCTGACAGTGCTGCTGCCGAGGGACCCCACCGCCACCACAGGCACTGGCAGCCGCATCTCTTCGAGGGCAAGCAGGGTATCGGCGTGGGGCACCAGCACTGCGATTCCGTCAACGGCCTGGTCCATGAAGTGGTTGACGGCGTCGGAAATGGCATCCCTGCTTACCTCTCTCAGGGCTGCAATGCTGACAAAATAACCGGCATTCCGGGCGGCCTGTTCCACCCCCAGGAGCGTGTTGGCCGGACCGTACTGGGACAGCTCGCTGGCCAGGACGCCGATGGTCTGTGAGCGCCGGGTCACCAGGCTCCGGGCCGCGGTATTCCGGCGGTACCCCAGCTCGGCAATGGCGGCCTCCACCTTTGCCCGCGTAGCTGCGCTCACGTTGGGGTGGTTGTTGATCACCCGGGAGACGGTCTGGTGGGAAACCCCGGCCTTGTCCGCCACGTCCTCCAGGCGCGGCATCCGCCCCTTGCTGCTTTTTGCCATGTGCCTATTCTGCCTGCTGCGGACCTGCCGGCAGTCCTGGGCTTGTTCGCGAATCCGAACCTTCAAGGTCAGGAACCGCGAACAAGCTTAGGAACGCCAGCTCTGCCCGGACCACAGATAAAAACCCCCGGTTCCCTGCTGTTGCAAGGAACCGGGGGTTTTCCACTCTTCGCTAAAAGAGTGGGCCCTGTGGGGCTCGAACCCACGACCCACGGATTAAAAGTCCGATGCTCTACCAACTGAGCTAAAGGCCCCCGCCGGGTGGTTCACGCTGTAAGCGCTGCCCACCTCGGCCCAATCCATTTCTGGACGTTAATACTCTAACCCATGGTTCCGGCGCGTTCGCACGGAGCTGCCCATCCGCAGTCGGGCGCGGAATCATGCGCCGGGCAAGGCGAACGGATGCTCGATTTCCACCTTGGCACAGGAGTAGCGTGGGGGCATGAGTGAGCAAGCAGGATCCAGTCCTTACGGCGGCGCGAACCGGCACCATAAGCCCAAGCCCTTCGCTCCCATCGACTTCGAGCCCTTTGCCGGGGGCGCGGATCCCGCGCGCGTTTCGGAGGCGGCCCACCTCGCGGCCCAGGCCCTGGTCCGCCATGGCCGCGACAGTGACGATCCCGTGGTCACTGAGCGCCTGGTGAAACTGGCCGACGAGCAGGGGCTGGAGGCCATCGCGGAAATGTGGGCGGAAAGTCCGGCCCGTTCACTTCCCGGCGCGTTGTGGCGCCTCTACGCATTGCGGGCTGCCACGGTCCAGGACCCCGAGCGCATCTCTGTGTACTTCAGGGCCGGCAAGGATACCGCCCAGGTGTCCAACGTGGTGGCCGGGGCGGCCGAGCCGCCGGGCGCCGATGAGATGCGGGCCATGGCCGATGCCATCCTCTCCGGCGCGTTCGACGGCGAGTTCGACGTCGCGCTGGAGCGTTCCGCAGCCTTCTGCCGGGTTGTGGCGCTCGGCCAGGCGACCATCGCCGACGGTGCCGAGCACGGCAACGAAGCACAGGCCAGCAAGCTCACCCGGAACTCGCACCAGCTGGTGAAGACCGCTGAGGACCTGGAGCACGCCGCGAACGCGTGGCGGCTGGGCGAACTCGACTGAACCTGGCGGCCTGCCCCGTCCTTGCCCCATCTGTCAAGATTGACTTGCGCCAGCCAAAGTAGAAAACTGAAATCGGTGCCGAGCCGCGAAACCCCCGGGCTTCAACAATTAGCCGCCTAGAGCGGCCTACCGCCGAGAGGCGTATCCGGTTCGGCACCATTTTTCTGCCACTTTTCCTGCCGTCCTTCGGGACATTCCGGCCCTGTTTGCGGGCGCCAAGTTACGGGCCGGTAGAGTTGGCTCAGTTGCGTGCCGGGGTCAAGTCACACGGCAGCAACGCCCCGCCCGTACTTTTCCCCGGAGACCGGTAAACACGTGAAGCTGCGCCTTTTCCCCCAGGAGCCCGCCGGGCTGGACCTCCTTTCACAGTTGGCCCAGCAGATCGTGCTGGCCACCGCCACCCTGGCCGAAATTCTTGGCGTCCCTGCTGCTGAACACGGCAAACTGGTGGAGGACATGCACAACCACGAGGCGAAGTCCGCGGAGCTGCACTTCGCCCTCCTCACGCACATGCGCTCCAGTTTCGTGAACCCGCTCCCCCGCGAGGACATGTACGCGCTCTCCCGCTACCTCAACGAGGCGATGGAGAAGATGGACGCGGCTGCAGAGCTGGTGGCCCTGTACAAGCTGGAGCGGCTGCCCAAACGTGCCGCCGACCAGCTGGAGATCATCAGCCGGCAGGCGGAACTGACGGTGGATGCCATGCGCCGGCTCAACAACCTTGATGACCTCGAGGACTACTGGATCGAAATCCTCCGCCTCACCAAACGCGCCGAACGGACCCACCGCGTCTGGGTGGCGGACATGATCGCGGACATGAAATGGGCCCAGTACTCCCGCAATCGGGATATCGCCAACCAGCTGGTGGAAGTCACCAAGGACATGCGGCGGATCGCCACCCAGGTGGGCAGCCTCATCGTCAAGGAATCGTGAGGTGACGCCGCTCATTTTCGGCCTGGTGGTCCTGTTGTCCGCGGCGTTCGCATTCCTCAACGGCTTTCGCGACGCGTCCACCTCCGTTGCGCTTGCCGTCCGCACCAGGGCACTCACACCCAGTGTGGCGGTCCTCCTGGCGGCCTTCTTCAACTTCCTTGGCGCCCTGGTAAGCGCCGGCCTGGCGGTGGCCATCAGCCGGGCCTGGATCAGCCTTCCCCCGGGGCCCGAGGGCCTCAGCATCCTGGTGGCCGGGCTGGCGAGTGCCTGCGCCTGGGGAATCCTGCTGTGGTGGCGGGGCATTCCCGCCTCGTCCACCCACGCCCTGGTGGGCGGCCTTGCCGGTGCCGGGCTGGCCAGCCTTGCAGTGGGCGGAACCGGCGTTGGAGGCGTGGACCAATCCTTGCTCTTCCAGGTGGTGCTTCCGCTGGTACTGTCCCCGCTTGTCGCTTACAGCGGCTCATTCCTGCTGGTTTATCCGGCCACATGGGCGGCACGGTACACCCAGCCCAACGTGGTCAACCACCGCTTCCGCCGAAGCCAGGCCGTGGCGGCCGGGGCGGTGGCTTTTGGGCACGGTGTGCAGGACGGGCAGCGGGTGAGCGCCGTGCTCCTGCTGGCGCTGCTGGCAGCAGGGTATTCCGACGGCGGCGCCATGCCCCTGTGGGTGATGGTGGTGACGGCGGTGATGATAGCTGCCGGGACCATGTTCGGGGGCTGGCGGATCTCGCACACCATCGGTTACAAGATCACCAGGGTGGACCCGCTGCGGGGCTCCGTGGCCCAGATCTTCAGCGCGGTGATGCTTTTTGTGGGTGCAATCGGGCTTCACTGGCCGCTGTCCACCACGCACACCGTCACATCGGCCGTCCTCGGCGCCGGAGAGAACCAGCACTTTTCCGTGACCAACCGGAAATTGGTGATCCGGATCGTGGGGCTTTGGATCCTCACCCCGGCGGTTACGGCCGCGCTGGCATTCGTGCTGGCCCTGGCACTCACTCCGGTGGCCCGCTGAACCCGGCGCCTGCTCGGCTTCCTGCAAGGCTTCGCTTCCCCTATACAGGCCGTTGACCGTGCCGTAGATTCGAAAGTAGGTCCCCGGAATTTCGCGGTTACAGCGCAAGTTGCCAGGGTCCTGACATCCGCCGCCGGGTGCACGGCCGCGGATAGCCGCTGCAGCATCCGGCGGCATGGACGCACCACGCGGAAAAGACCAGGCATCATGTCCAGATCGGATTCCCGGCATTCCCTGCCACAGCCCCGGCGGCTCCGTTGCGAAACCTGCGGAACCGAACATGAACTGACCATCCACGCCATCAGGTCGGTGGGCGCGGCCAACGGGGACCTGGTCCTTGCCGCGTACACCTGCAATGACTGCGGCCTGTTCCAGGAACACCTCGCTTATGCACGGGATGTGGCCGCAGCGCTGCACCAGGTGCGCTGGATGGCCCAGGTCATCCTCTTCGGGGACGATTACATCCACTGCGGGTTCCCCATGGAGGAAGCCGCGTTCGAGATCGAACGGCTCAGCTACCGCAGCAGCAACGGCGGAGGAGGACTGAACGTTGTCTCGCTGCCCACCAAGGTCATGCGCTGCCGGTGCGGCTTCCAGCTTGAAATCCCGGACTAGCAGCCGCCGACGGCCCGGACGCTGAAGCCCTTGCTGGCCAGGCGGGCCAGGCGGTCCGGCGCCGGCTCAGGCGCGCGGGGCGTCCAGCAGGGCCGCTTCCAGTTCCTCGGACGTCAGGTTGGCCGCCTGGAGGAGTGCACCGTGGTCCACGCCGGAACTGGCGGCCTGCCGCACTGCCTGCCTAAGGGACTCGTGGGCGGCATCGAGTTCCCACTGGATGCTTTCCAGATAGGAACTGGTGCGCCACACGGCGGAGAGGTGCTCCCCATCGGCGCAGGTTTCAGGCCCGTTGGGATGATGGACCCGAAGGCCGTTTGCCATCTGCGTCAAGGAAAACTCCTGAGTCTTCTATTTACTAGTTCCCAAAGTATCTAGCCAAGCGTACTAAACACTGCCAGTCATCGCCACCACTTTTTGCACGACTTCTCTGCTGCAGCAGACAGCCCGAGCAGGAAGGATTCCTGCTCGGGCTGCGGGGCGCGTGGGCCAAAACCAGCGGGTTATCCGAACCGGCCCGAGACGTAGTCCTCGGTGGCCTTCTGGGTGGGGTTGCTGAAGATGGTATGCGTGTCCCCGACCTCGATCAGCTTGCCGGGCTTGCCGGTGCCTGCGATGTTGAAGAAAGCGGTGCGGTCCGAGACGCGGGCTGCCTGCTGCATGTTGTGCGTCACGATCACCACCGTGTACTGGTCCTTGAGCTCGTTGATGAGGTCCTCAATGGCCAGCGTGGAGATGGGGTCCAGTGCCGAACACGGCTCGTCCATGAGGATCACCTGCGGCTCCACGGCGATGGCACGGGCAATGCAGAGTCGCTGCTGCTGTCCGCCGGAGAGGCCCGAGCCGGGCTTCTCAAGGCGGTCCTTGACCTCGTTCCACAGGTTGGCACCCTTCAGCGAGCGTTCCACCAGGACGTCGGCCTCGCCCTTGGAGATCTTCTTGTTGTTCAGCTTCACGCCGGCCAGCACATTGTCCCGGATGGACATGGTGGGGAACGGGTTGGGCCGCTGGAACACCATGCCGATCTGCGAGCGTACGGTCACGGGGTCCACGCCCGGGCCGTACAGGTTGTCCCCGTCCAGCAGGACCTCACCCTCCACGCGCGCGCCGGGGAGGACCTCGTGCATGCGGTTCAGCGTGCGCAGGAAGGTCGACTTTCCGCAGCCCGAGGGTCCGATGAACGCGGTGACGGACTTGGCCTCGATGTTGATGGTGACGTCCTCCACGGCGAGGAAATCGCCGTAGTACACGTTCAGGTCCTTGACGTCGATGCGCTTAGACATGGTGTTCCTTCACTAACTGGGTATGAATTGAAGTCTAGGTTCCGGCGGGTAGGACCGGAAGGGACGAGGGCTGGAAGCGGTCAGCGGCCCGTCTTGGGGGCAAAGATCCGGGCGATCAGCCGGGCGCCAAGGTTGAGGACCATCACCAGGATGATCAGCACCAGGGCTGCGCCCCAGGCGCGCTGGGATGACGGGTCCGGGTTGGCCGGCGAGGTGGGGTTCAGGATCTGGGTGTAGATGAACGTGGGCAGCGAAGCCATCCAGCCGCTGAACACGTTGGAGTTGATGCTGGTGGCGAAGCCCGCGGTGACCAGGATGGGCGCCGTCTCACCGATGACGCGTGCGATCGCCAGGGTGACGCCCGAGGCAATGCCGGAAATCGCCGTCGGAATGACAACCTTGACGATGGTCCTCCACTTGCGCACGCCCAGGGCGTACGCGGCTTCGCGCAGTTCGTTGGGAACGATCTTGAGCATTTCCTCGCTGGAACGCACCACCACGGGGATCATGAGCACGGAAAGCGCGACGGCGGCAACGGCGCCGGTCTTGGTGCCGGGGCCCACGACGGCGAAGAAGAAGGCCGCGGCAAAGAGGCCTGCCACGATGGACGGAATGCCTGTCATCACGTCAACGAAGAACGTAATGGCGCGGGCCAGGCGGCCGTCGTTGCCGTACTCCACCAGGTAGATGGCGGTCAGGAGGCCCACCGGCACCGAGATGACCGTGGCCAGGACGGTGATCTGGATGGTGCCGATAAGGGCGTGGTAGATGCCGCCCAGGACCGGGGCGCCTTCCTCTACGGCACGGTTGTCATAGACACCGGTGACGCCGTTCATTGACCTTGTGAGGAATCCCGGGTTGAGGAGTCCGGGGACGCCGTTGACCAGCACCGTCCAGATCACAGAGATGAGGGGCAGCAGTGCGATCAGGAAGGACCCCACCACCAGGCAGGTGGCCAGCTTGTCCTTCGCCTTGCGGGAGCCTTCCACGGCTCCGCTCCAGGAGACCAAGCCGATGGCAAACAGCAACGCCGAGACGATGCCCCAGCCGACGGGGTTGAAGCCCACCAGGGCCATGATGGCAGCACCCAGGATCAGCGCGGCGGCCAGGACGACGTACGGCGCATACTTGGGCAACTGGCCCTTGGTGAGGGCCGAGCGCTTGCTGCGCACAGGGGTAAGCGTGGAGGTCATTTAGTTGGCTCCCGAGAATTCTTTGTGCCGGGTGATGATCCAGCGCGCGATCATGTTCACGGCCAGGGTGATGACGAAGAGGACCAGGCCGGCGGCGATCAGGGTGCTGACCTTGAGCCCGCTGGCCTCCGGGAAGTTCAGGGCGATTTCCGCGGCGATGGTCTGGTTGCCGGACTGGATCAGGCTGGCGGTGAGGGCGCCGGAGGAGAGCACCAGGGCAACGGCCATGGTCTCGCCGAGGGCACGGCCCAGGCCCAGCATGACGGCGCTGATGATGCCGGGCCGTGCGAATGGCAGGACGGACATCTTGATCATTTCCCAGCGCGTGGCGCCCAGGGCGAGCGCGGCTTCCTCATGCAGCTTGGGGGTCTGGAGGAAGATTTCGCGGGACAGGGAAGTGATGATGGGCAGGACCATCACGGACAGGACGATTCCTGCGGTGAGGATGGTCTTGCCGGTTGCGGAGGCCGGGCCCTGGAAGATCGGCAGCCAGCCCATGTTGGCGGCGAGCCAGTTGTAGGCGGGCGAGATTTCCTGGGCCAGGAAGGCCGCACCCCAAGCGCCGTAAATGACGGACGGGATGGCGGCCAGCAGGTCCACCACGTAGCCCAGGCCGGAAGCGAGTCCGCGGGGGGCGAAGTGCGAGATGAACAGGGCGACGCCGATGGCGATGGGCGTGGCGATGACCAGGGCGATGACCGCTGCGATGAGCGTGCCGATTACGATCGGCCAGATGTAGGCGAAGAAGCCCGCACCGCCCTGGATTTCGTCGGCCGGCGCCGTCAGGGCGGGGATTGCCTGAACAACCAGGAAGAGTGCGACGCCGAAGAGGACGGCAAGAATGAGGCAGCCGGCGGCCAGCGCGGCGCCCGAGAAGATTTTGTCCCCGGCGCGCCCGGCGCCCTGGGTACTTGTCAGGGGGGTGGCGGTCATTCGACGGCCCTTCGGTCGGTAGCTGATTCAGGAAAGATGTGCTGTCCAAAGCCAAGTTCCCCGCACTGCCTTTCGGCAGGCGGGGAACCCGGTTTCAGAGCGGTTATTAGGACTTGACCTTGATGGAGTCGATAGCCGCGGCTGCCTTCTCTGCAAGAGTAGAGGAAAGCGGGGCCGACTTGGCGGAATCCGCGGCGGCCTGCTGGCCTTCCTCGGAGACTACGTAGTTTTCGAAGGCCTTGACCAGGTCAACGGTTTCCTGCTTGTCGTACGCGCTGCAGACAATGTGGTAGGAAACCAGCACCACCGGGTATGCACCCGAGGCGGTGGTCTTGCGGTCCAGCTTGATGGCGACGTCGTTGGCTGAACGGCCCTCAACGGCCTTGCCTGCCTCGACGGCCTTGGCTGCGGCGTCGGCGGAGATCTTGACGAAGTCCTCGCCCACCTTGATGGAGGCGGTGCCGAGCTTGCCGCCCACGGCTGAGTCATCAGCGTAGGTCACGGCGCCGGGGGTGTCGGTGACGGTCTTGACAACGCCGGAGGTGCCCTTGGCGTTCTCGCCCTGCAGGGCTGCAGGCCAGATGCCGGCGGCCTTGTCCGTCCAGACCTCGGGTGCGGCCGACGCCAGGTAATCGGTGAAGTTGGTGGTGGTGCCGGAGTCATCCGAGCGGTTCACGGGGGTGACCTTGAGGTCCGGCAGGGTGACGCCCTCGTTCAGGGCGGCGATGGCGGGATCGTTCCACTTGGCGATTTCGCCGCGGAAGATTTTGGCCACGGTAGCTGCGTCCAGCTTCAGCTCGGTGATGCCGGGAAGGTTGAAGGCCACGGCGATCGGGGAGATGTAAACCGGGATGTTGATGGCGCCCTCGGGACCGCAGACAGCCTTGGAAGCCTCGAGCTCTTCGTCCTTGAGGTAGGCGTCGGAACCGGCGAACTGGGCCGAGCCGTCGATGATGGCCTTGCGGCCTGCGCCGGAGCCGTCCGGGGAGTACTGCACGGTGGCGCCCTGGTTTGCGGAAGCGAAGCCTGCCTTCCACGCGTCCATGGCCGCACCCGTGGAGGATGCGCCGATGCCGGTCAGGGTGCCGGTGACCTTGGGGCCTGCGGGCGCCTGGTTGCCGGTGGGCGAGGTGTTCGTGGCGTTGTCTGAACCGCAGGAGGTAAGCGCGAGAGCGCCGGCTGCGAGAACAGCGATAGCCGCGTGGCGGCCGAAGCGGAGTGCCTTCACTGGATGTACCCCTTCCAGGGTTTTCAATATGCGGGCAGGGACGGAGAACCCTGTTGCGCGATGCGTACGTTTTGTACCTTCATCGAAGTTAGGGTCCGCAGGTAACGGGATTGCCTGCCCAAGGTTAACGGAGGATTAACGGCGGCCGGATATTCGTTTACATATGCCCGGTCACCATTGCGCAGATCACATGTTGGGCCGTAAGGCGCCGCGCACCGGAAATGAAAGGGGCCGGGCAGCAAATACACTGGACGGCATGGCTCCCGCAGCAGGACTCTCAGCAGGCAGACGGTTCCTGCGCGGCCGCTTCCGCACCGGCCTGATCCGCAGCCGGAACTCGCTGGTCCCCGCGGTCCAGATGACCGTGTGCGCCGTAGGCGCCTATGCCTTCGCTGAGTACGTGCTGGGCCATTCCGGCCCGCTGTTTGCGGCCACCTCCTCGCTGATCGCCTTGGGGTTTTCCCGGGAACCCCGGCTGCGGCGCGTCCTGGAGGTCGGCCTGGGCTGCACCATCGGCATCGCGGTGGGCGACCTGCTCCTGCACTGGCTGGGCGCTGGAATCTGGCAGGCCGCCGTCGTCCTTTTGTTTTCCATCCTGCTGGCCCGCTTCCTGGACAGCGGAAACATCTTCACCACCCAGCTGGCCCTGCAGTCGCTGCTGGTGGTGCTCCTTCCGGCACCGTCCGGCGGGCCGTTCACCCGGAGCATCGACGCCGTGGTGGGCGGGCTGTTCGCATTGCTGGTGACCATCCTCGCGCCGAAGGACCCCCGCCGTGAGCCCCGCAGGGACGTGCAGAAACTCCTGCACGAGCTGGCGGAGGTGCTGCGCGAATGCGCCGACGCCCTCATCAACAGCGACTCCACCCAGGCCTGGCACGCCTTGGTCCGTGGCCGCAACTGCCAGCCCCTGGTGGACGCGATGAGGCATTCCCTCCGCGCATCCGGCGAAGTGGCACGCCTCGCGCCCGCGTACCGCCGGCACCGGGACGAGCTGGACCGGCTGGAACGCTCGCTCGATTTCATCGACCTTGCGCTGCGGAACAGCCGCGTCTTCGCCCGCCGCCTCACCAGCGCCATCAACCACGCGGCACTGTCCGATGAGGCCACGGAAAACATCGCGGAGGTGCTGCAGGAGACCGCTGCCGCCATTGACGAGCTTTCGCTCGGCTTGGCGGAAACGCACGACGGCGTCCGCCGCGCCCACATGCGCACGGCCCGCCAGGACCTCAGCGAGATCGCCCTGCGCCTGCATCCGAAGCTCCTGGGGGTGCAGCGGCTGGAGGGCGAAACGGTGGTGATGCTCTACCGGCCGCTGATGGTGGATTTGCTGGAAGCCACGGGCATGGACGCCCGCGAGGCCCGGGACGTGCTGCCCGCGTTGTAGGGGGCTGGGCCCACGCGGCAGGGTCCTCCAGGGGGCGGCAGCCCGGAATGTCGGAGCCCGCCACTAGGGTTGGACGCATGGCTACAAAGACTTCCCGGGCATCCAAGGCGCCCGCCTACAAGTGCGCTGAATGCGGCTGGACCACCGTCAAATGGGTGGGCCGCTGCGGCGAGTGCCAGGCGTGGGGCACTGTTGAGGAGACCGGCACCGCCGTTGCGCGTACGACGGCGGCCACAACAGTTGTAGAGCCGGCCCGCCGCATTGCCGAGGTGGATGCCACTACGGCGGCGTTCCTGCCGACGGGCGTTGACGAACTGGACCGGGTGCTGGGCGGCGGCCTGGTCCCCGGCGCGGTGATACTGCTGGCCGGCGAGCCCGGCGTCGGCAAGTCCACGCTGCTGCTGGACGTGGCCGCCAAGTTCGCGCGGACGGCCCAGGACGTGCTGTACGTGACCGGGGAAGAGTCCGCGGCGCAGGTGAAGCTCCGCGCGGAGCGGATCGACGCCGTGGCCGAATCCCTCTATCTTTCCGCGGAAACGGACCTCGGCCAGGCGCTGGGGCAGGTGGAGAAGATCGAGCCCCGGCTCCTGATCGTGGACTCGGTCCAGACCCTCAGCAGCGCCGATGTCGACGGCAGCGCGGGGGGCGTGTCCCAGGTCCGGGAGGTTGCCGCGTCCATTATTGCCGCGGCCAAGCGCCGCAACATGACAACCCTGCTGGTGGGCCACGTGACCAAGGACGGCTCCATCGCCGGGCCGCGCCTGTTGGAGCACCTGGTGGATGTGGTGTGCCAGTTTGAGGGCGAACGCCATTCCCGGCTGCGGCTGCTTCGTGCCGTCAAGAACCGCTACGGGCCCACCGACGACGTCGGCTGCTTCGACCTGAACGAGAACGGCATTGAAGGCCTCGCTGATCCCAGCGGGCTTTTTGTCAGCCGTACCAAGGAACCGGTCTCCGGAACCTGCATCACCGTGACCATGGAAGGCCGGCGGCCCCTGCTGGCCGAGGTGCAGTCGCTGCTCGCCGAGAGCCCCAACTCACAGCCGCGGCGGGCAACCAGTGGCCTGGACAGTTCCCGGGTGTCCATGCTGCTCGCCGTCCTGCAGCAGCGCGCGGGAACACTGCTGCACAAGGACGACTCCTACGTGGCCACGGTGGGCGGAGTAAAGCTCAGCGAACCCGCCACGGACCTTGCCGTTGCCCTTGCCGTTGCCTCGGCCAAGGCCCGCAAGCCGCTGCCCATCCGGCTCATTGCCTTTGGAGAAGTGGGCCTGGCGGGCGAGGTCCGTCCTATTCCGGGCATCAACCAGCGCATCCAGGAGGCCCACCGCCTCGGGTTTACGCACGCGGTGGTTCCTGCGAGCCATGCGGGCCCCGGACCAATACCGGCAGGTTTCTCCGTGCGGGAAGTGGAACACCTGACCGAGGCCCTGAGCCTGCTGATCGGGTAGCTAGCCAAGCTGCGGCAGGGAATCCGGATCGTCCTGGTGGGCGTTGAATAGCCAGCCGGACACGTCGCTGCGCAGCACCAGCAGCGGTCCGCCCGTGGCGGTGACGTTTCCGGTGGGCACGTAGTAGCCGCGGCCGGAGCCCGGCCCGCCGGCCGCCCGGTCCAGGGCATCCACCAGATACCGCGGCAGGTGGCCCTGAGGACCAAGGCTGCGAAGCTCTTCAAGTTCTTCCGGCGTAAGCCGACCCAAAACCTCAGCAATATTGGCCATGACGGGTCCCTTCGAGCAGAGTGCCTGAAGGAATAACCTAAAGCAGCGCCGTGAACTGCAGGTTAACGTTTGACGGCATCTTCTGTTTTTTTGTGGAACATCCATCCCCTGGAGGACAAATGCCCGTTACGAGTGCAGGGCTCCTGTTGTACCGGCAGGGTGCCGGGGGCCTGCTGGAGGTGTGGATTGCCCACATGGGCGGCCCGTTCTGGGCCCGCAAGGACGCCCACGCCTGGTCCATCCCAAAGGGTGAATACTCCGCAGGCGAGGACCCCCTGGCTGCCGCCTTGCGGGAGTTCGCCGAGGAGATGGGAACTCCCGCACCCCACGCGGACTACCAGCACCTCGGCCAGTTCCGGCAGCCCTCGGGCAAGGTCATCACGGTGTTCGCCGCGGAGCAGGACTTCCGGCCGGAACGCATCGTCAGCAACACGTTTGCCTTGGAGTGGCCCAGGGGTTCAGGCAGGATCCAGCAGTACCCGGAAATTGACGACGCCCGCTGGTTCCCGGAACCGGAAGCCCGGCTCAAGCTGGTGAAGGGCCAGCTGCCAATCCTGGATGCGCTGAAGGAGCACGTGGGCAGCCCGGGGTAATGGCACCGCGGACCATCCTCATTCCACTCGAGGTCGGGGCTGCTATGCGCCCGTAATCACCAGGGCAACGCTGTGCCCGCCGAAACCGAAGGCGTTCACCAGCCCGGCCGGAGGAGTTCCCGGCTGGAGCGGGCGGGCGGGTTCGGTGACGACGTTGAGGTCGACCTCGGGATCCTGTTCCTCAACGTTCAACGTCCCCGGGAGCATTCCTGTGCGCAGGGCTTCCACCACCACGACGGCGGCAAGCGCCCCGGCACCGCCCAGCAGGTGGCCGGTGTGCCCCTTCGTTGAAGTCACGGGTATACCGGCGCCGAAGATGGCGTTGATGGCCTGGCCCTCGAGCCGGTCGCCAACAGGGGTGGACGTGGCATGCGCGTGCACGAAGCCGATGTCCCCGGCGGCCATGCCGGCCGATTCGAGCGCCTTCTGCATCACGCGCCGCTGCATGGCAGGATCGGCTGCCACGATGTCGTTCGCGTCGGACGTCACCGCTCCCCCGGCCACCGCGCCCAGCACGGCGGCGCCGCGGGCCCGCGCGTGCTCCTCGCTCTCCAGCACCACCACGCCGGCGCCCTCGGCGAGCACAAAGCCGTCCCGGCCGCCGTCGAACGGCCGTGATGCCCGCTGCGGGTCGTCGTTGCGGGTGGACAGGGCGCGGATCTGGGAGAAGCCGGTGATCACAAGGTCGTTGACCGAGGCGTCAACGCCGCCGGCAATCACGACGTCGGCAGCGCCTGAGCGGATCATCTCGGCTGCCTGGACAATCGCCTCAGCCCCGGAGGCGCAGGCGCTGACCGGCGTCCGGGCGCCGCCGCGGGCCCCAAGGTCGATGGACACCCAGGCCGCCGGGCCGTTGACCATAAGCCGGGTAAGGGTGTGCGGCGAGACCTTGCGCGGGCCTGATGCTGCCAGGGTCCGGTCCTGTTCCAGGGTGGAGCCGAGGCCGCCATATGCGGAGCCGATCACCACGGCGAAGCGTTCGGGATCGACGTCCGGGGCGCCGGCCTGTTTCCAGGCTTCGCGGGCCGCGATGAGCGCCAGCTGGCCGCAGCGGTCCATGCGCTTCATTTCGCGGGTGCTGAGGTGCCCGGAAAGGTCAGCCGTGACCTGTCCCGCCATCTTCACCGGCAACTGCTCAGCCCACGCCTCCGCAAGCGGCGCGATCCCGGACTTTCCGGCCACCAGGCCGGCCCAGGTTTCGGGCACGGACGAGCCGACCGGGTTGATGGTGCCGACGCCGGTGATTAGGGCGCGGGGCCGTGTTGCACCGGCTTGAACTGCGTTCATGGTTCGCTACTTTGCTGGGTTGTGGGTGCCGATGGGCACGAGGGTGAGGTCCGGGTGGTTCTTTTCGATGCGCCGGAGCGCCCAGACGTCATTGAACAAGGCGAGGTATTCGCCGTCGGACCGCAAAAGCACCTCTGCGCCCGGTACGTTGGCGAGCGCAGGCATGGCGTCCGCCGTCGAAATCCTGGCCAGGGAGTAGGGCAGGCGTTCCAGGCGCATGGGCGCGCTGAAGTCATGCGCCATGCGGTCCTCCACCACTTCGAACTGCATGGGCCCGACGGCGGCAAGCACCGGAGCCTGGTCGCCGCGGACGTCCGAGCGGAGCACCTGGATGACGCCCTCGTGTTCGAGCTGCTCGATGCCGCGGCGGAACTGCTTGAACTTGCTGGGGTCCTTGGAGCGAGCCACCTGGAAGTGTTCCGGGGCGAACAGCGGGATGGCGGGATACTCCACGGGGCCTTCGAGGAACAGGCTGTCCCCCACGCGAAGGGAGGAGGCGTTGACCAGGCCGACGACGTCCCCGGGGTACGCCTCGTCGATTACTTCGCGTTCACGGCCGAACACCTGCTGGGCGTACTTGGTTGCGAAGGACTTGCCGGTACGGGTCTGCGTGACCACCATGCCGCGCTCGAAGACACCTGAACAGACGCGGATGAAGGCTACGTGGTCCCGGTGGGCCTTGTTCATGCCCGCCTGGACCTTGAACACGAAGCCGGAGAACGGGGATTCGACCGCCCTGGGGTTGCCCTCGATGTCCGGGCGCGGAGCTGCCGGCGGGGCGAAGTCCACAAGCGCGTCCAGGAGTTCCTTGACGCCGAAGTTCAGCGCGGCGGAGCTGAACAGGATGGGGGTGGCCTTGCCTGCGTGGAAGGCCTCGACGTCGAACTCCAGGTTGGATTCGATGACCAGGCCGGCCTCGTCCACGGCGTCGGACCAGTTGCTGCCCTGGCTTTCCGCAGCTTCCTCGGGGGTGAAGTACTCGGTGATGGCAATCTGGGCGCCGGCGTTGTTGCGCTGGAACCGGGCGAAGCGGTCATTGCGGAGGTCCCAGACGCCGCGGAAGTCGCCGGAGATGCCCACGGCCCATGTGAGGGGCATGGGCTGCAGGCCGGTGCGTTCGGTGATTTCGTCCATCAGGGCCAGGGCGTCCAGGCCCGGGCGGTCCCATTTGTTGATGACGGTGATGATGGGCAGGTTGCGCTGCTTGCAGACCTCGAAGAGTTTCATGGTCTGGGTTTCCAGGCCCTTGGCGGCGTCCACGAGCATCACGGCGCAGTCGACGGCGGCCAGCACCCGGTAGGTGTCCTCGGAGAAGTCGGCGTGGCCGGGGGTGTCCAGGAGGTTGATGACGGTGTCCCGGTAGGAGAACTGCAGCGCCGCGGAGCTGATGGAGATGCCGCGGTCCTTCTCCATCTGCATCCAGTCGGAGACGGTTTCCTTGCGGTTGGCCTTGCCGCTGGAGGCGCCGGCGGTGCCGATCACCTTCGCGTGCAGGGCGAGCGCTTCGGTGAGCGTGGACTTGCCGGCGTCGGGGTGCGAAATGACAGCAAAGGTCCGGCGCCGGCCCGCCTCTTTGTGGATACCGGAGATCCGGGCGGGGGTCAGGACATCTTGGGACACGGTGCTACTTTCGCTGCGGTTTGGGACTGCCCGGGCGGTGCCTCGTGGGGCGTTGAGGCGTTGGGCCGGGGGAACGGGCTGGCAAACAGCCAAGTTCCAGTTTATCGCAGGGCGGCAAACCGGCCCCGGCGCCACTTAACGCCACCGAAACGGAACGTTCAAAGCCGCGAAACGACGCCCCGCTAGCGTGACCCGCATGGACACCAATCACAACCCGGCGCGCAAATGCCACCTGCGCCGCACGGATCGGATCTGAGCGGCAGTGCAGGGCGTTTCCTTTTCTGGCAACCTGTTCTTCGATCCCCTGGCCACCGGCCTGGCACCCGCCCGGATGCAGGACCCCGATTCACGCGGGAACGCAGTGGAACCGCGCCGGGGAACGCAGACTCCGGCCGAGCAGAAAGCCCTCAGGGCGGCGTCTCTTTCGAAGGTCAGCAAGGACTTGGAGAGGATGCTGCGGGACCGGATGCGCTGACTCCGGCGTTACACCCTATTGCACCGTACTGTAATGCGGCATTACACTTTAACAACAGGAAAAGCAGAAAGGAGGAGCACAAAGAACGTGAGCAAGCGCGAAAAGCTCGTGCTGAAGTTCTGCGACTACTACTCGTTCATGTCGTACTCGGACTTCCGGGCATGGGTTGAGGCAGACGATGAGTCCGCCCCCACCATGTCCTATTCACAGTCCACCGGCATCGCCTAGGGACTATGCCTGGCACCCAAGGGCGGGATGGAATTGACTCATGCAGGAAGAAAAACCAACAGTCCCGCTCCTTGGCTACATGGAGATAGCTGAAGCAATCGGCCAGGACGTCAGCCTTATCCGGGTTTGGAAGAACCGCGGAAAGCTTCCCAACCCCGATTTCCAGCTCGGACAGTCCCCGGGCTGGCTGGCGGAAACCATCAATCCCTGGATCCAGGAGCACCGGCAGTAAACCGGCCATACTCCGTGCCGCCCAAGGGCAGGCGCACCCCTATGCCCACCCGGCCACCGCCGTCGAACGCTTTCCGAAGCCCTTCCCCCTACCGGGACCTTCCTCCCCTGCCACCACCCGCCGCGTCCCGCTGTGCCGCGCCGGAAGTGCGGGAGCGTCCGGCAAAAGGCCACATTAAGTGAGAGAGCGTCGCAGCACGGGGACGGCAAAAATGCCCACCCAGCCACCCGTCGTCGGACGCGTTCCTGAGCCCCTGCGCGCACCCCCTAACGGGGCACTTTGGGGCTTACCCGTGCGGAAGATGGTGTTCCTTACCCCTATCATTGAGCTTGCGGGAAACAGAGCACTTTCTGGTCCTGCCGGCAACCTGCTGAAGCCGGCATTCTTGCGGGCGGCCGCCTGCACCTTTGAAGGGAACACCTATGGCGCGGAGCCCCGAAGAATCACTCAGGGCAACTCTTGGCAGGGTGGCACCCGGCACTCCCCTTCGCGACGGCCTCGAGCGGATCCTGCGGGGACGGACAGGTGCACTGATCGTCTTGGGCTCAGACCGGACCATCGACTCCATCTGCTCCGGCGGCTTCGACATCGGCATTGACTTCTCCCCCACGCGGCTCCGCGAACTCGCCAAGATGGACGGCGCCATTATCTGCGACAAGGACGCCGGCAACATCCTCCGCGCAGCCGTCCAGCTGGTCCCGGACTCCAGCATCGAGACCCAGGAGTCCGGCACGCGGCACCGCACAGCCGAACGCGTTGCCATCCAGACCGGCGTGCCGGTCATCTCCGTCAGCCAGTCCATGCAGATCATCGCCCTCTACGTCAACGGCCTGCGCCACGTCCTGGAGGGCTCGGAGAAGGTGCTGGCACGCGCCAACCAGGCCCTGGCCACCCTGGAGCGCTACCGCTCGCGCCTGGACCAGGTCACCAGCTCCCTCTCGGCCCTGGAAATCGAAGCCATGGTCACCGTGCGGGACGTGGCTGTCACGCTGCAGCGGCAGGAAATGGTCCGGCGCATCTCCGAGGAAATTGCCCAGTACGTCCTGGAGCTCGGCGAGGACGGCCGGCTGCTCTCCCTGCAGCTCGACGAACTCACGGTGGGCAGGGGCCCCGGCAGCGACGTCATCATCCGCGACTATGGTTCTCCGGATGCCACTCCGGAGGACATCGAGAAGGCCGTCAGCGCCTTGGTCAACCTTGGCCCCACGGAGCTGATCGACCTCGGAAAGATTTCCGGAATCGTGGGGTTTGCGGGCGGCGAAGCCAACCTCGACGCCGTTGTGCAGCCGCGCGGCTACCGCCTGCTGTCAGGGCTGAAGGCGGTTCCCCGGGCTGTCGCGGACCGCCTAGTTGACCACTTCGGCGGGCTCCAGTTCCTGATGGCCGCCACCATCGATGACCTGATGACCGTGGACGGCATCGGTGACCAGCGCGCCCGCACTGTCCGTGAAGGCCTCAGCCGGATGGCGGAAGCAAGCCTGCTGGACCGCTTCCTCTAGCCTCCATCGAGTGCTCCGCAGACGTCCTTTTGGAGGCTGACAACGGCATCTATGGAGCAATCGATGCTAATTCAGCTGGAAAACGGCCTTGGGGCTGGCCTTGGAACCAAGCTTCGCGGTGAAAATGTAGTACGCCCCGCCCCCGCCCGGCTTGGCTTCGACAGGCTGGCAGCCCTCCACGCTCCGATTGCGGGACCAGGGGAAATTGGCGGTCTCGCTGGCACCGGGCGCAATCACCTTCAGCAGGTCCTCGCTCTTTGCCTGGCAGTCACGGGAGGAGAAAATCCGGTCCGCGCCGCTGGTCACCAGGAACTCCATCTGGGACGTGCCGATGTTGACCTCGCACGGCATGGTGCCGCCGTTGGTCACCTTGAGCGTGAGCATCGGGTTCTCCTCCGGCCCGTAGGCTGCCTTGTCCGTGGAGGCTGAAACCGTTACCAGGTTCTGGTTGCAGGTTGGAGTGGCCGACGGCGTGGGCGTCGCCGCAGGTTCGGTGGCGGAGGCGGACGGTGCCCCGGGGGCAGGATCGGCGGGCGCCGTGGCTCCGGCCGCGGGGTCGGCGGAGGAAACCTGCTCCGACTTGCCGCTGAACGCACCGGCAACGGCGAAGGCGGCCACCAGCGCTATGACCAACAGGAGCGCCCCGCCTACAAACAGCCGACGGCGGCGGTAGACTGCCGCGCTTGGCTTGCGGACGGCGCTGGAACCGGATGCCGGTGCCCCGCCGCGTGGTGATGAATTGCCTTGCCTGCCCATACTTCTAGGCTAGGGAACTGCCCCACATCTGCTAACCACCACGCCGCCGCGCCGCCAACGATCTGGTCACATCCGGTTTTCAGCCAGCCACGACGCATCCATTACAGTGTTGGCATCGACACTGCATCCTCCACTGCCGCCTTTTCCGCGCTTCCTGCCGGCCCCGCCGGAAGTGCCGTAGAACTCAACACGCTGCACGAACGCATCAACGCCTGGTTCGCCGAAACCGCCCGTGACCTGCCCTGGCGCGAGCCGGGGTGCTCCCCCTGGGGCATCCTGGTCAGCGAGATCATGCTGCAGCAGACACCCGTGGTGAGGGTGCTGCCGGTCTGGCACGAGTGGCTGAAGCGCTGGCCCTCCCCGGCAGGACTTGCCGGCGAACCTGCCGGGGAGGCCGTCCGCTCCTGGGGCCGGCTGGGGTATCCGCGCCGCGCGCTCCGGCTGCATGCGGCGGCAGTGGCAATAGCCCAGGACCATAACGGCAAGGTCCCGGACACGTACCCGGAACTGCTGGCCCTTCCCGGGGTCGGCAGCTACACCGCTGCCGCTGTGGCGGCCTTTGCGTACGGCCGGCGGGAAACCGTGGTGGACACCAACATCCGGCGCGTTCACGCCCGGCTGGTCACCGGCACAGCCCTCCCGGCCCCTGCACTCACTGCGGCAGAGATGCGGCTGGCAGCTTCACTCCTGCCCGCCGCGGACCATTCTTCAGTCCGGTGGAACGCGGCGGTCATGGAACTGGGCGCACTCGTGTGCACGGCACGGGCGCCCAAGTGCGCCGCCTGCCCCGTCAACGACCTTTGTGCCTGGCGGGCAGCAGGCGAGCCGCCGCCGTCGTATGTCCCCAAGGGCCAGGCGTGGCACGGGACGGACCGCCAGGTCCGGGGCGCCGTGGTGGCTGTGCTGCGGCTGGCCGAGGCTCCGGTGCCGCCGGAGATGTTTTATCGGGAGCCCGCGGACCTGGGTTTCGCGCCGGCGGGGATGGGCGTCCCTCTCGCGGCACTGCACAGGCTTAATTCCGCCCCGGAGCAACTGGAGCGGGCGCTGGCGGGGCTGCTCGCCGACGGCTTGGCGGAGATCCACGACGGCGGCTTTCGGCTTCCTGCCTAGGCACACCACGTTCCGGTGGCTGGGCCGGGCAAAGCAGGGGAACCGGGGGAAACGTGAAACTGATTCTGTACTTCGTGTGGGCGCTGTTCGTCACGGCAGCCGTCTTTGCCGTTGTCCATGCCGTGCGCAAGACCAGGCGCGAGGAGCAGCTGGTTGCCGCCTGGCCCAAGGTACAGGCAACCATCACCGGCAGCGTAGCGGGCTGGACGAAGGGCGGAGGCGGTTCCAGCCGCAGCCGGCGCTACTATCCCACGTACCAGTTCACGGATCCGCACGGCACGTTGTTCGCCGGCGAATCGGAAATTTCCTTTGCCGGCCAGCCGGTGCCCGGCTCGCGCATTGAGGTGGCCTACAACCCAGCCAACCCCAACGAGTCGCGCCAGGTTTCCTCCTCACCCCGGACAGCGCTGGGATGCCTCGTACCGTTCTTCGCCGTTTTCGCGGCGGCCTCCTTATGGTTCATCAGCATTTTTCCCGTGGACTGAAACCGATGCGCCCTGGTCTCCTTTTGGCAGTCACTGCCCCGGGGCCAATAACAATGCGGGCACCAGTTGCCCGGGAGGCCCGGCACCGCAGCCCCGGCGCCATACGCTGAAGGTATGCGCAGGCAGGGGCTGCTTTTGGCATTGATGACGACGGCGGGACTCACCACGGCCTGCGGCCCGGGCGCCGCCCCGTGCCCTGCCATCGCCCAGGCAACTGCCGTCTCGGTAACGGTGCCGGCAAGCTACGCCCAGCAGGTTGCGGCCCTTCACCTGAAAGCCTGCCAGGACGGCGCCTGTACGGAAGAAGACGTGGAGCTCCGGCCGGGAAGTGCGTCGATCGACCAGGGCTGCACCAACGGCGTCTGCTCCGCCACGGCTTCCCCCGACGGAACGAAACTTGCCACATTGTTCCTGCAAACCCTGACCGAATCACCGATGGCTGTGACCGCTGCCGGGACGGCCGCGGACGGGACTGCCCTGCCGGTGCGGATGCTGGATTTCCGCCCGCGGGGTGACTATCCGTTCGGGGAGCAGTGCGGCCGGTTCATTACCGCGTCACTGGTGCTGGACGCCGAAGGGCTGCACCAGCGCGACTGACTCCCGGGCTGCCTGCCTTGGGAACCAGGCCCTTGGGATGGGGATGCTCAGAACAGTGCCGGCTGGCCGAAGGGGTTGCCGTCAGCAGTTGCGGGGGCGGACTCCTGCGCCGGCGTGCCGTGCCGCCACTCAAACCCCAGGTCTGCCAGCAGCTCCTCGAAGGACGTCTGCCCGTCCAGTACTTCGATCTCCGCGGGGCTGTCTTCGGGCTGGGGCAATTCCATGGCATCGAGCATATTCGCAGGAGCGGCCATGGCTGCCTGGAACACACCGCCGGACGTTGATTTGGACCAGCACTGGATGTGGAGGGGCCGCTTGATGCGGGCTGGCGCTGATTTAGACCGGCCGAACAATCAGCTCCCAGGCAGCCTCAGGGTTCCCCGAACCCTGCCTGCACCAGCCCGCCAACGTAGTTCACGGCGCGTTCCGCGTCGGCGCCCCAGGCTTCCACATGCAGCACGGAACCCTTCCCCGCGGCAAGCGTCATCAGCCCCGTCATTGACGCGCCGTCCACCCCGTTCACCGTTACCTCGGCGTCCAGCGCGGAGAGGCCCCCGGCGATCTTCGCCGCCGGGCGGGCGTGCATCCCCGCCAGGTTGACCAGTTCAAAGTCCCCGGTGAAGTCCGGGCCCGCTCCGGTGACGCGTCCTTCCTCAATAGTCTTGCGGGGCGAGTCCTCCTGGTGGATCCCGCCGCCCGCAGCTTCAGCGGCCCGCTTGACCGCCTGCACGTCCGCGCCGCCCTGGGCCGCCACGGCTGCTGCCACGAGTCCCTCCACCAGCGGTGCATCGGCCAGCACCATGTCTTCGGCGTTCTCGGCGAACTCCAGCGCGGACTCGGCCGTCATCACCGCCGATCCCAAGTCGGTAAGGATCACAGTGCCTCCGCTGCCCGCTTTGTCCAGTGCGGCCAGGACTTTTTCCAGGCTGGTGCCGATCCTGCCGTCAGTGGTGCCGCCGGCAGTCAGGACCACCACGTCAGGCGCCATCTGGGCGGCAAGTTCGGCAGCGCCGTCGGCAATCTTCCCGCTGTGGGACACCACCACGAGGCTGACCGTCACGCAGCTGCCCCCACGGCGGCGCGGAGAATCAGCGCCGAGGAGGCGGCTCCGGGGTCCCGGTGCCCCGCGCTGCGCTCCCCCAGGTAACTCGCGCGGCCTTTGCGCGCCACCATGGGATCGGTGGCGACGGCTCCGGCTTCGGCGGCCTCGGCCGCCGCGACCAGAACCGTCAGGACATCCGAACCGCCGTTCAACGCAGCCTTCTGCGCTGCTTCCACCGCCGGAGTCCACGCATCAACCATTGTCTTGTCCCCGGACTCAGCCTTCCCACGGGCCACAATGCCGTCCCGCGCCGCGGCCAGGGCGCCTGCCCAGGCCGCCGGATCGATCTCAGCGGAGTCCCCCACGGAGGCGGCCGCCCGGAGGAAGGCCGTGCCGTAGAGCGGGCCGGCGGCTCCGCCGACCTTGGACATCAGTGTCATGGCTGTCAGTTTGAAGGCAGCCCCGGGCGTCTCCGGCGGCGCTTCCGCCAACTTAGCCAGGACGGCCTGGAAGCCCCGGTCCATGTTCTCCCCGTGGTCCGAATCCCCAATGGCACGGTCCAGCTCGATCAGCTCCACCCGGTGTTCAGCCATTGCCTGGGCGGACAGGGTCAGCCACTTCACCGCCCAGGTGACATCCAGCACCACTGCTACACGCCCCAACGCAGTGCCGCCGTGTGCACCGGCGCGTCCCACAGTTCCGTGAGGTCGTCGTCCAGCCGCAGTACCGAGATGGAGCAGCCCTGCATTTCCAGGGAGGTGATGTAGTTGCCCACCAGCGAACGCTCCACGGTGGCGCCGCGCTCGGACAGGACCTGCGCGGCGCGCCGGTAGACGATGTACAGCTCGCTGAGCGGCGTGCCGCCCATGCCGTTGACGAACAGCAGGACCTTGTCCCCCGACGTAATTCCGAGATCCGCCAGTACTGGTTCCAGCAGCCTGTCGGTAATGCCGTCGGCGTTCTCCATGGGCATGCGGTGGCGCCCGGGCTCGCCATGGATGCCGATGCCGATTTCAATCTCGTCCTCGGCCAGGTCGAAGCTGGGCGAGCCCGCGTGCGGGACGGTGCAGGCGGACAGTGCCACACCCATGGTGCGGACGTTCGCGTTGACCCGTTCGCCAACGGCGGCCACAGCTTCCAGGTCATCGCCCCTCTCGGCGGCGGCACCGGCGATCTTCTCCACCAGCACGGTGCCGCCTACGCCGCGGCGCCCGGCTGTGTACAGCGAGTCCTCGACGGCGACGTCGTCGTTCACCAGGACCGTGCGGACGCTGACGCCTTCGGCTTCGGCGAGTTCGGCAGCGGTTTCGAAGTTCAGGACGTCGCCGGTGTAGTTCTTCACGATATGCACGACGCCGGCGCCTGAGTTGACCGCGAGCGTCGCCGGAAGGATCTGGTCCGGCGTCGGTGAGGTGAATACCGCCCCCGGCACGGCGGCGTCGAGCATTCCCCGCCCCACGAAGCCGGCGTGCAGCGGTTCGTGCCCGCTGCCGCCTCCGGAGACCAGCCCCACCTTGCCGTTCACGGGCGCGTCCTTGCGCGTGATGAACGTGGGATCCGGGCTGACGTTAACCAAGTCAGCGTGGGCAAGGCCAAAGCCCTGGACGGATTCATCGACTACGGCACGGGGATCATTAATGAGTTTTTTCATGGCGGCGCTCCTGGTTCTGGTTCCTGGAGAATGTCACTTTGACCCTACTACCGGCGCCGGGACCGCGGTAGGGACTCCCTGCTGGCAATGGCCTTGAGCGGACGCAGCAAAGGGACAGCCCCCAATGACTGTCCCTTTCCTGTGGGCCCCCCATCCCGGCCTTAGCCAGTTTATCCATCAAATCGAATAAAACAAGTCTTCGCAGGTCAGGCCGAAGCAGCAGGTGTTTCGCGCCGACGGCGGGCAGGATGGCACCCCTGAACAGGTTGTGCGGAGAAACGCGGTTTACAGCACTTTGATCATGCGGGTGTTGCCCAGGGTGTTGGGCTTGACCCGGGCGAGGTCAAGGAACTCGGCAACACCCTCGTCGTGCGAGCGGAGGAGTTCGGAATACACCACCGGATCAACCGCTGACTGGTCGGCCATGACGTCGAACCCGTGGCGCTTGAAGAAGTCCACCTCGAACGTCAGGCAGAAAACACGGGAGACGCCAAGGGCCCGGGCTTCATCCAGGAGGCTCTCCACCAGCACGTGCCCCACTCCTTTACCGCGCCAGTCCTGGGAAGCAGCAAGCGTGCGGACTTCGGCAAGGTCTTCCCACATGACGTGCAGCGCCCCGCAGCCAATGACTTCGCCGTCGCTGGATTCAGCGATCCGGAACTCCTGCAGGCTTTCGTAGTAGGCCACCGTCTCCTTGGCCATAAGGATCCGCTGCTCCGCCAGCGGCGCCACCAGTTTCTTGATGGCGGGGACGTCACCGGTGCGGGCCGGACGAATATGGAAAGACTCAGTCACAGGGCAATCCTAGTTCGCACAACCCACGGCGCCCCACCGTGCCTTCTTCCGCAGGCATTTCCTTGCAGACCGCCGGGCAGCAGTCCCGGCCTTTGTCCGGGCGGGAAGAAATGCCTCCCAGTCAAGCGCAAAGGGCGTTAGCCACGTAGCCGGGAGTGCCTCCGGGTTTGCTTCCCCATCGAATTGCGGGACTCCGCACATGATGGCTGGCCGTCCTTTGTGGCATTCCGGGTGGGACGTTTTTACGGGAGTACGGCAGGAAACCCGCCAACCCGGCCGCCAATTCTTTCCGCGACAATGCCGACGCACTTATTCGTCCCCCGCCTGGCTGGTCCCGTATTCCGCCTCCCTGCACCGGCGTCGATGAATTTGGGGCTACTTGGCTCTATTGCAGCCGGCTTTCTTTGGCCGGACCGCTTTTCTTTCCAGCCCACGCCGGGACGGCGCATAAAGGCCTTTGCATTGTCCCGCCCGCTGCTTTCCCTGACGGGCGGGACAATGCCAAAAAGGGGCTTCCCTAAACCTGCCCCGAAGAGCTACAGCCCGAGCTCGGCAGGAAGTGGCACGTCCTGCCCAAGGACATTCTTGGCCAGGAATGATTCCACAACCTGGTACCAGACTTTTGCATGCTGCGGCTGGAGCACCCAGTGGTTCTCGTCCGGGAAATACAGGAACCGGTGGGGCGTCTGCCCGTCCTGGTCCGCGGCAAGCTTTGACTTCGACAGCAGCTCGTACCAAAGCCGCAGCCCCTCGCCAATGGGTACCCGATAGTCCTTGTCTCCGTGGACCACCAGCATGGGCGTGCCGATGTTTTCGACGTGCAGGTGGGGCGAGTTGTCCAGCGCCATTTCTTTGGTCATTTCCTTCAGCCAGTACTGGGAGGCATCCGTGGTGGGGCCGAACTGGTCCAGGGCCCACAGGCTGGCGTGCGTCACGATCGCCCTGAACCGGTCAGTTTGACCTGCCACCCAGTTGGCCATGTAGCCGCCGAAGGAACCTCCCATGGCGGCGGTTCTGCCGGCGTCGATGTCGGGCCGCTCCACTGCTGCGTCCGTGACCGCCATCAGGTCCGCGAATGGTGCTTTGCCCCAGGCTCCCCACCCACGCTGGATGTGGGCCTGGCCGTACCCGGTGGAGAGTGCGGGGTCTGGAAGGAGGACCGCGTAGCCCTTGGCAGTCATCAACCACGGGTTCCACCGCCAGGTCCAGGCGTTCCAGGACCCGAGCGGCCCGCCGTGGATCCACAGGAGCATGGGTGCCGGAGACTCTGCCGACGCGCCCTCCGGCAGGGCCAGGTAGGCCGGGACGCGGGAGCCGTCCGCCGCCGTAGCAGCGATGCGTTCCAGCCTGCCGGGACGGATCGGCCGCTCCGCGGGGGCGGGCAGCCGCGTGGCTTCGCCCGTCCGCAGGTCCAGGCGGACTGCTTCCGGCGGGAATTCATAGGAGCTCCGCAGGGCGTAGGCGGTGCGTCCGTCCGGTGAAACCACGACGTCGGAGTATGCCGCAGCGTCCTGGGTCACCCGGGTGACACTTACTTCAGCCGCGGCGGCGGGGACGCTGATCCGGAAAACCGGCGACGCGCCGTCGTCGTCCGCGGTGACCAGGAGGGCGGACCCGTCCGGAAGCCAGGCAGCGGGCTTGGGCCACCGGTCCCAGCCGTGGGCCAGCGGCACCAGCCCGCCAGGGGCATCTCCGCCTTGCCCTGCTACGTCCAGCAGATGGAGCTTGACCTGCGGGGCCTCCTGCGGCGTGGTGTCGGTTTCGCTGACCACTGCCAGCGTGGTGCCGTCGGGGCTGACGGGACCCGGGAAGTAGCTCGTGCCTTCCTCGTCCAGAAGCACCTTCATGCTGCCGGAGGCCACGTCCACAGCCACCAGGATGGAACGGCTGTCAGCCTTGGCCAGCGGCTTGGTGTAGCTCGTGTAGATGGTCTTGCCGTCGGGGCTGACCACGGTTTCCGCCTCCCGCAGCCTGGGTCCGGCGTCCGGCGTGAGGTTTCGGAGGACCAGCGGCGCCGTGGCATCTACCGTCGCCGGCTTGCCGCCGTCCTGTTCCTTACCGGGCTCGACGGCGAAGATCCGCGGCTGGCCCGGCCCCAGGTCCGCGTCCCAGTACCGTACCGGATATTCGCTGTGCAGGATGGCCGAGACCTTGCGGTCCTTCCGCGACTTGCGGCGCTCGGCGTCCTCCTCTTCGTCGGCGGAACCGGCCAGCACCTCCGCCGTAACGAAGGCGGCATCCGCATTCCTGGCCGTCAGCACGGCGCCCACTCCGCCGGGGCGGTTCAACACCACGCGGGCTTCGCCGCCGTCCGCCGGCAGCAGCCAGAGCGCCTTGACGGGCTCCTCCTCGGGGCTGTCCGGGTCCGGCCGCGCGGACGTGAAGTAGACGTCCCCGTTGGCAGCGAATGCAGCCCCGGCCTCACCCTTGGCGCTGCGGGTGATCCGCCGGGCGTGCTTTTGCCCCGCGGGATCCAACTCCCACAGGGCCGTGCCGAATTCAGTGCCCTTGCCGTTGAGGGTTGCCACGGTAGTGACCAGGCGGGTGCCGTCCGGGCTCAGGGCCAGTCCGCTTACCCGCGGAATGGACAGGTAATGGTCCAGGTCATGAAAAGGGGTCAAAGGTTGCTCATCCGGGATCGCCGGTTCCAAGTTAGCCATGCCCCCGATTCAACCGGACCGTGTCCCACATCACAAAATAAGCGACGGCGACATCCACCAAGCTCCCCTCGACCGCACCCGGCCACCCTTAACGATGCTCCCCTGAGCGGCGTCTGGCTGGGTTGCGCCGCCACCGGCGCCATTTGCCGCTTGCTGCTCCTTCGTCGCTTTGACGCAAGCTACACAAATGACCCCGGCGCCTGCGCTAAGTGCCGCCGCGCACGAGGTGCCGGGCATCAGGGATTTATGTAGGCGCCGTCAAAGTGACGAAGGAGCAGGCGCCGGGAAATCTCTGATGCCCGGCACCGGACCCAGCTGCAGCGACCCAGCCCCGGACACCGCCGGACGCCAACCCTTTGATGGGACGGAGGGCAAAGCGAAAGCCCCGCCGCTCCTTGTGGAGTGGCGGGGCTTTGGCTGTGGAAACTAGACGCTCGGGGCGATTTCCGGGATGCGGGGCTTGGCATTACCGGCGAAGGTGAACTTCGCGTCGTCGCCGTCGCCTTCCACGTCCACAACGACGATGTCGCCGGGGTGGATCTCGCCGAACAGGATCTTCTCGGAGAGCTGGTCCTCGATCTCGCGCTGGATGGTGCGGCGCAGCGGCCGGGCACCCATGGCGGGATCGTAGCCGCGGGTTGCGAGGAGCACCTTGGCGGCCTTGGTGAGCTCGATGCCCATGTCCTTGTCCTTGAGGCGCTTCTCCAGCCGCGTGACGAACAGGTCCACGATCTCGATGATCTCGTCCTGGGTGAGCTGCGGGAACACCACAACGTCATCCACACGGTTCAGGAACTCCGGGCGGAAGTGCTGCTTGAGCTCCTCCGTGACACGGGCACGCATGCGGTTGTAGCCGGTCTGCGTGTCTGTGCCGGACTGGAAGCCGGTGGCGACGCTCTTGGAGATGTCCCGGGTACCCAGGTTGGTGGTCATGATGATCACGGTGTTCTTGAAGTCCACCACGCGGCCCTGGGAGTCGGTCAGGCGGCCGTCTTCCAGGATCTGCAGCAGCGAATTGAAGAGGTCCGCGTGGGCCTTTTCCACTTCGTCGAACAGCACCACGGAGAACGGACGACGCCGGACCTTCTCGGTCAGCTGGCCGCCTTCCTCGTAGCCGACGTAGCCCGGAGGGGCACCGAAGAGCCGGGAAACGGTGTGCTTCTCGGAGTACTCGGACATGTCCAGCGTGATGAGGGCGTCCTCTTCACCGAACAGGAACTCCGCGAGTGCCTTGGCGAGTTCGGTCTTGCCGACGCCGGTGGGGCCGGCGAAGATGAACGAGCCGCCGGGACGCTTGGGGTCCTTGAGCCCTGCACGGGTACGGCGGATGGCCTGGGAGAGTGCCTTGATGGCCTCGTTCTGCCCCACCACGCGCTTGTGCAGTTCGTCTTCCATCTTCAGCAGGCGCGAGGACTCTTCCTCGGTCAGCTTGAACACGGGGATGCCGGTGGAGTTCGCCAGCACCTCGGCGATGAGATCCTCATCAACCTCGGAGATGTCGTCCATGCCGCCGGACTTCCAGTGGCGCTCCTTCTCCGAGCGCTCGGAAATCATCTTCTGCTCCTTGTCGCGGAGCGCAGCAGCACCTTCGAAGTCCTGCGCGTCGATCGCGGACTCCTTTTCCATCTTCAGCTTGGCGATGCGCTCGTCCATGGCCTTCAGCTCCGGCGGAGCGGTCATGCGGCGGATGCGCAGCCGGGCACCGGCTTCGTCGATCAGGTCGATCGCCTTGTCCGGGAGGAAACGGTCCGAGATGTAGCGCTCGGCGAGGCTGGCGGCAGAGGCCAGGGCACCGTCGGTAATGGTGACGCGGTGGTGTGCCTCGTAGCGGTCACGCAGGCCCTTGAGGATCTCGATGGCGTGCGCCACGGAGGGTTCCTTGACCTGGATCGGCTGGAAGCGGCGCTCCAGCGCGGCGTCCTTTTCGATGTGCTTGCGGTACTCATCCAGCGTGGTTGCACCGATGGTCTGCAGCTCGCCGCGGGCCAGCATGGGCTTCAGGATCGAGGCAGCATCGATGGCTCCTTCAGCGGCACCCGCACCCACGAGGGTGTGGATTTCGTCAATGAAGAGGATGATGTCGCCGCGGGTGCGGATCTCCTTGAGGACCTTCTTCAGGCGCTCTTCGAAGTCACCGCGGTAACGCGAGCCGGCCACCAGGGACCCGAGGTCCAGGGTGTAGAGCTGCTTGTCCTTGATGGTCTCCGGGACGTCGCCGCGGACAATCGCCTGGGCAAGGCCCTCGACGACGGCGGTCTTGCCGACACCCGGCTCACCGATCAGGACGGGGTTGTTCTTGGTACGGCGGGAGAGGACCTGCATGACGCGTTCCATCTCCTGCTCGCGCCCGATGACGGGGTCCAGTTTGTTCTCGCGCGCAGCCTGGGTCAGGTTGCGGCCGAACTGGTCCAGGACCACGGACCCGGCGGGGGTGCCCTCGGGCTGCCCGGAGCCGACGCCAGCGCCGGTGGTCTCCTTGCCCTGGTAGCCCGACAGGAGCTGGATGACCTGCTGGCGGACCCGGTTCAGGTCGGCGCCGAGCTTGACCAGCACCTGGGCGGCAACACCCTCACCCTCACGGATGAGGCCCAGCAGGATGTGCTCCGTGCCGATGTAGTTGTGGCCCAGCTGGAGGGCTTCGCGCAGCGAGAGCTCCAGCACCTTCTTGGCACGGGGCGTGAAGGGGATGTGGCCGGACGGCGCCTGCTGGCCCTGTCCGATAATCTCCTGCACCTGCTCGCGAACGCCGTCGAGCGAAATGCTCAAGGACTCAAGAGCTTTGGCGGCAACACCCTCACCCTCATGGATCAGACCCAAGAGGATGTGTTCGGTACCGATGTAATTGTGGTTCAGCATGCGTGCCTCTTCTTGGGCAAGCACAACTACGCGACGGGCACGGTCCGTAAATCGCTCAAACATTTCGCCACACTCCTAGCTACGACGTACTTTGATGCTACGTGGCTGGCCCCTGGTTGTGGAGCGTGTTCGCCACAGGGGAAACCGGGGCAGTTTGGGAATAACCTTGAAAGGGGTCTAGGGAGGCAAGGACATGTTCCAGGTGGATCCGAAACGCGTGCGGCGTCCGGCGGAAGTTGCCGTGGCGGCCGGGGTTGTGTGGCTTGCAGGCATCAGTCCGGTGTCCGGCGTCTATCTTGAGCCGGATCCCGCCCGACGCCTCGCGATGCTGCTCAAGGGACGGCGCTCCTGGGTCGCGGGGCAGCACGTCGCCGCGGCGGGCACCGCGGCCATGCCTGCCGCGTTCGCACGCCTTGCCCTGGCACTCCCGGCCGGCCGGGCCAGGACGCTGGTGGGCACAGCCGCCGTCGCCCTTGCCGCGGGGGCGCCCTTGTTTGTTTCCCAGCTGGCCTTGCGTGCCTCCGACCCGGAGCGCTTTGCGGCGCGCCGGCTCCCGGGGTGGCCGTTCCTCAGCTATGCGTGGCTGCATGTGCTGGCCGTCGGCTCACTGTCCGGCGCCCTGGCGAGCCTGCCGGACAGGGAAAAGGAAGCGGCCGCCGTCGGCCTGGCGGCGCTGGGGGCCGGGACGGTCCTGGCAAAAACCGGGGACATCCCGCCGTTTGTGTTCTATGTCGCCGAGCAGCTTGCCGCGGCAAGTTTCCTGCGCAGGAAAAAGGCCCTGCCTCCCGGCATGGGAAGCAGGACCTAATAACCGTTAGGCGCCGGAACTAGGAATTTGCCTTTTGGTAGGCTTCCTGGATTTCGGCCTGAATTCGGCCGCGGCTGTTGACCGTGTAGCCGTTTTCGCGGGCCCATTGCCTAATCGCTGCAGAGTCGTGGCTGCGTCCCCCCGATGCCGCTTTGGCCCGGACCGGGCGGCCACCGGAAGTTTTCCGTGCGGCTGCAACAAAACGTTCCAGCGAAGACCGAAGCTCAGCGGCGTTTGCCGCCGAAAGATCAATCTCGTAGTTCGTTCCGTCAAGGCCAAACTTCACATTCTCGTCTGCGGATCCCCCATCCAGATCATCAACGAGGATGATGTTTACTTTCTGTGCCATTAAAAGACTTCCTTTTGGAAAGGGTTCGGTGTGCAGAAAAGCAGGATGTTTCCCTAAAAGTATGACTCTCTTTATGGCAACGCGTCAAAGCGCCAAATGGTTCCGGGGGATATTGGGGGGAAAAGCCAAGGGTTTATCTATTCGATTCAGGGTCCGGCCGGTCAACGGGGGAAGCCGCTTTAGCTTCGGCTTCGGCCTGGGCTTGGGCTTCCGCCTGCCGCTCGGCTTTGTCCGCATTGAAAATCGATTTCATGGCGAACCAGAAAAGCAGGCCCACCACCACCGAGGGAAGAAGGACAGCCACGTATTCCATGGTCAGTGTCCTTCCGGCTTGAGCAGCGGGAAGAGGATGGTTTCGCGGATGCCGGCGCCCGTGAAGAGCATCACCAGGCGGTCGATCCCCAGGCCGATGCCGCCCATCGGAGGAGCACCGTATTCAAGGGCGCGCAGGAAGTCCTCGTCCAGCTGCATGGCCTCGTCGTCGCCGGCGGCGGCATGCCGTGACTGCTCGGTCAGGCGTTCGCGCTGGATCACCGGGTCGATCAGTTCGGAGAAGGCGGTGCCGCGCTCCATACCGCCGATGATGAGGTCCCAGGCTTCGATCAGGCGGCCGTCCTCGCGGTGCGGGCGGGCCAGGGGCTGCGCGGACGGCGGGTAGTCGTAGACGAAGGTGGGGTTGAGCAGCGTGGGCTCCACAATCTCGCCGAAGAGCTCAACAGCCAGCTTCTCGGCGTCCCACTTCGGGTCCACCTTGACCTCGTGCTTTTCGGCGATTTCGCGGAGCACCTCCAGCGGGGTGTCCGGGGTGACTTCCTGGCCGACGGCGTCGGAAAGCCCGGGGTAGACAGCGAGCCATGCCCACTCGCCGTCGAGGTTGATCTCCCCCGCTTCCGTCTGGATGGTGCGTCCGGCACCCACGGCGTCGGCGGCGTCGAGGATGATCTCCTTGATGCGCTCGGCCATCACAAACTGGTCAGCCCACGCCTCGTAGCACTCAAGCGTTGTGAACTCGGGGCTGTGGGTGGAGTCCACGCCCTCGTTGCGGAACACGCGGCCCATGTCGTACACGCGGTCGATGCCGCCCACAACGGCACGCTTGAGGTACAGCTCGGTGGCGATGCGCAGGGTCATCTTCTGGTCGAAGGCGTTCATGTGGGTCTCGAACGGGCGGGCCAGGGCGCCGCCGTGGACCAGGTTCAGGATGGGGGTCTCCACCTCCACGTAGCTGTGGCGGAAGAGGGTTTCGCGGATGGAGCGGGTAATGGCCGCGCGGGTGTAGACCATTTCGCGGGCTTCATCGCGGACCATGAGGTCCACGTAGCGCTGGCGCACCCGGGTCTCCTCATTCAGTTCCGCGTGCAGCACCGGCAGGGGACGTAGCGCCTTGGAGGCCATGGACCAGGACTCTGCCATGACTGACAGCTCGCCGCGGCGGGAGGAGATGACCTCGCCCTTGATGAAAACGTGGTCGCCCAGGTCAACCAGAGCTTTCCAGTCCGCGAGCGCTTCCTCGCCTACATTCGCGAGGCTGAGCATGGCCTGGAGCCGGGTTCCCTTGCCGTCGGTGCCGCCTTCCTGGAGGGTGGCGAAGCACAGCTTGCCGGTGTTGCGGACGAACACCACGCGGCCGGTGACGCCCACGGTGTCCCCCGTGGTGTCGTCCGCCTCAAGGTGGGCGTACTTCTCGCGGATTTCGGCGAGGGAGTGCGTCCGTTCCACGCCCACCGGGTACGCCTCGGTGCCGCGCTCGATCAGTTTGGCGCGCTTCTCCATGCGGATCCGCATCTGCTCGCTGGCGTCGAGGGGCTCTGGGGCGTTCTTGGGCGCGGGGGTGTTTTGGGAAGTCACAATTTCCAAGTTTACCGGGAGTTGGGCAGCCGGGCTTCGCGGCGCCTTGGGGGCGCCTGCCTAGGATGGGGTGGTGAAAGAACAGGTACTTCCAACGCACGACGGCGGCCGGCTGGCTTTGTACAGCTACGGCACCGAAGATGCGCCGGGAGAGCGCCGGGTGCTGCTGATCGGCGGGGCCTTCCTCACCGCCCTGATCTACCGGCCGTTCTCCGTGGCCCTGGCCGAGGGCCTCGGCGAGGGGTGGGCCGTTGACGTCTATGACCGCCGCGGGCGAGGCAGCTCCTCGGAACAGCCGGCCGGCTACTCCATGGCCACCGAGATTGAGGATGTCCGGACGGTCCTGGACGCCACCGGTGCGCGGAACATCCTGGGCCACAGCCTGGGCGGATCCGTGGCCCTCAACGCGGTCCAGGAGTTCACGGGGACCGCGTACGTGCCGGACAAGCTTGCGGTGTACGACGCCGCAGTGAACATCGACGGCAGCATCGATACTGGCTGGCTGGACGGATTCGAGGATGCCGTGGACAACGGCAAGGTGGGGCACGCCCTGGCGCACATGAAGAGGGCCACCAAACCGGGCTCGGCCATGGCGCGGATCCCCGAGCCTGTCCTTGCCGGGCTGATGGCCGTGCTGTCCCGCACCAAGGTGAACAGGATGTTCCAGGAAGTCATGCCCAGCGGGGTGGGCGAGCTGCGGGCTGCCTACAAGGAGGCGGACCATGCCAGGGACTTCAGCGTGCTGCCGGCCAACACGCACTTCATGGCGGGCGGCAAGAGCCCCAGCTATTACAAGGCAACAGCCGAGCGGCTGCATGCCGCGGTCCCCGGCAGCAGCTACGAGCTCTCCCCCAAGTGCTTCCACGGCTCCATCCCGGCCGCCGTGGGCGAACTGGTCACCGACATCTCCCGCTACTTCAAGAGCTGAAGCAGCGCATTCCGGTCTGCCAGCCAGTCGCCGTAGCGGGTGATGTCCTCCCCCTGCGCGGCGGCCACGGCATCGCAGGCGAAGCCCACGGCCCTGGAACCGTCGGCCAGTTCAATCGATCCGAGCAGCATGGGTTCCGGAAGTCCGTCCAGGAACCTGCCCAGGCCCGCTTCGGAGACGAGCCACCGTTCACCCGCAAGCTCGGCGCCGCCGCGGTCCGAACGGTACACGCCGGGCTTCGGCGGTACGGTGTCCAGGGACACCATCCGGTAGCGCGCCGCGGTGCGCACGGGGCCGTCCCAGGCGGCGCCGAGCTCCTCCAGTTGCGGGGCCAGCGGCTGCCCCTTCCGGTGCGCGCCGACCACTACCAGCGGGACGGCGGTTGCGCCTGCAGCCACGGGCCAGGGAACGGACGACGCCGGGCGGGCGCCTGTGCGCGCAGCCTCCTTTGCCGCGACCGGAGCGGGAAGGGCAGGAGCGAAGAGTGCGGGTGCTTCGGGGGTTGCCTCGAGGAGCCGGGCGATGTCCGCGGCAACGGCGTCCTGGAACGTCCGCGCCACCACGGTCAGCCCGAACTGCGCGCCGTCCACCTCGCCGGCCGGGACGGCAACGGCGCTGAGGTCAAACAGGTTGCAGAAGTTCGTGTAGGTCCCCATCAACGAATTCACCCCCACCGGATCCGCAGCCACCTCGGCAAGGGTGGGGTGGAACGGGGCGGTGGGGACCAGCAGGGCGTCAAAGCCTTCCAGCCGCGCCATCGCCTTGCGCTTCAGTTCCTCGAGCCTGGCGGTGTCAGAGACGTACCGGTGGGCGGGCACAGTCCCGGCCGCCCGGATGATGCGTTCCACAGTGGGGTCGATACCCGCCTGGCTGTCCGTGCCGCCGTCGTACTTGTCCAGGAACCCGCCCACGGCGGCATAGCGCTCCGCCACCAGCCCGCCGTCGTACAGCAGCCGGGCGGCTTCGAGGAAGGCATCGAATTCGATCGCCTCCGCCTCCACGCCCAAGGACTGAAGCCTGCCAACGTTGCGGTGGAATTCCGCGGCCCAGGTCTCCGGCAGCGCAGGCAGGGTTGCCGGGTAGGCCACCCGCGGCTTCTCCGGCGCCGCCAGCCGGATGTCCGGCGGCCAGGACCGGGCTCCGCCGGCCATCACGCCCATGGCGAGCTCGGCAGTGGAGAGGTGGCGGGCAAAGATGGTGACGGCGTCCCAGGACTTGCAGGCCGGGACGACGCCGGCGGTGGACACAACATTCAGGGTGGGTTTGATGCCCACGATGCCCTGCAGCCCGGCCGGCACGCGGCCCGAGCCTGCCGTGTCCGTCCCGATGGCGATGTCCACCAGGCCCAGGGCCACGGCCACTGCTGAGCCGGAGCTGGAGCCGCCGGAAATGAAGTTGGGACGGCGGGAATCGCGGACAGCTCCGTACGGGCTGCGCGTCCCCACCAGGCCGGTGGCGAACTGGTCAAGGTTGGTGGCTCCCAGGACAACGGCGCCGGCGGCCCGGAGCCGTGACACGGCCTCCGCGTCCTTCTCCGGAAGGTAGGCGAAGCCGGGGCACCCCGCCGTGGTGGGGATGCCTGCCACGTCAACATTGTTCTTGACGGCGAGCAGGAGTCCGGCCAGCGGCAGGTGGGCGCCGTCCGCCACGGCTGTGTCAATGCCGGCGGCCTCGGCCAGCAGCTCGTCAGTTCCGCGGAGGGTGATCCAGATTTCCGGCCGGTCCACGGCGGCCAGGGCGGCGAGGGCGGCCTTGACCCGTTGGGTGGCGGGGCCGGGGGTTGCGGTGTTCATACGGCTGCCTCTTCCAGTTCGTGTGCTTCGGTGACGGCCCCGGGCTCCACTTCCATTCCGAGGACCACCACAGCCTCTCCCGCAACCACCTGCGAACCGGCGGCCGGCAGGACCTGCAGCACCACGCCGTCGCAGGGCGCTTCCAGGACGGTCTCCATCTTCATCGCCTCCAGCGAGACCAGCGCCTGGCCCTGCACCACCCGGTCACCGGGCTTCACGTCCACCTTCCAGACGCTGGCGGCGAACGGCGCGGCAACAAGGGAACCGCCGTCCGGAACGGTCACCTCGTCTGCCACCGGAGGGATGACAGCGGCCAGGGCGTCGGCACGGTCGAACTCACCGGCGTCGGCCCATGCCTGCCGTTCAATGGCGAAGGCTGCGCCCTGCTTTTCGCGGAACGCCGCAATGGATTCACGGTTCTCCCCAAGGAACACCTCGTGCTCGGCGAGCGAGAAGGTGCCGTCCTCGATCTCCACGCCGCGGCCCCTGCCTGCAGCCATGTCCGCGCGCAGGTCCAGGAGTTCCTCGGGGCTGACCGGGTACCAGGAGATGCGGTCGAAGAAGCGCAGCAGCCAGGGAGAACCCGGCTCGAACGGGGCGGAGTCCGCGTAGCGGGACCAGACCTGGGTGGTGCGGCCCACGAACTGGTAGCCGCCGGGGCCTTCCATGCCGTAGATGCACATGTACGCCCCGCCGATGCCTACCGCGTTTTCCGGGGTCCAGGTGCGGGCCGGGTTGTACTTGGTGGTGACCAGGCGGTGCCGCGGATCCAGCGGGGTGGCCACCGGGGCGCCGAGGTAGACGTCGCCCAGGCCCAGGACCAGGTATTCGGCGTTGAAGACGGTGTCAAAGACGTCGTTGACTGAGTCCAGCCCGTTGATCCGGCGGATGAACTCGATGTTCCACGGGCACCAGGGGGCATCGTCGCGGACGCCTGCCATGTACCGTTCGATGGCCTCGCGGGTGGCGGGATCATCCCAGGACAGGGGCAGCCGGACGGTGCGGCTGGGCACCACCAGTTCTGAACTGGCCGGCAGTGCCGCCTCGATCTCCCGGACCAGGCCCAGCAGCCGCTTTATGGACAGAACGGACGGGTCCACCTTGATCTGGAGCGAGCGGATGCCCGGGGTAAGGTCCACGATGCCGGGCACGCGGAGCTGTTCCAGGTGCTGGTGGAGGGCGTGCACCCGTGCGCGGAGGCCCAGGTCCAGCACCATCTCGCCGTACTCCACCAGCAGGTTGTCATCGCCGGAGCGGCGGTAGGTGACCGCAGGCCGGCCGGAACCTTCCGGCACCCGGCCCAGCACGCCGTCGTCGCCATCTCCCCGCGCCGTACTGATGGCGGGCGCCGTGACTGAGGCACTTGCGTTCGCCACGTCCGCAGACCAGCCGGCGTCGCCCGGCAGGACCAGCTGCCGGCCGGGGCCAAGGTCCTTTGCCGACGGCGCCTGGCTGGCCTTGACCGGAACGAAGCGGACCTTGTCCCCCGGCCGGAGCTGGCCAAGCTTCCAGCGGTCGGCCGTCACCACGGTGACGGGGCACACGAACCCGCCCAGGCTCGGCCCGTCAGGGCCCAGCAGGATGGGGGTGTCGCCGGTGAAGTCCAAGGCCCCCACCGAGTAGGCGGTGTCATGGATGTTGGAGGGGTGCAGGCCGGCTTCGCCGCCGTCGTTCCGTGCCCAGCGCGGCTTGGGGCCGATGAGGCGGACGCCGGTGCGGGCGGAGTTGAAGTGGACCTCGTACTCGGCGCCATACAGCTCCTCGATGTCTTCGCGCTGGAAGAACTCCGGGGCGCCGTGAGGGCCTTCGGTGACGGCGAGTTCCCAGGCCGACGTCAGGGCCGGGCGGCTGTCCAACGGAACTGCCGGCGCCGTCGCTGACTTGTCTTCGGCACCGTCAGCCCGGGTGACTGCACGCAGCACGTCGCCCGCCCGCAGGACCCGGCCGGCGTGCCCGCCAAACTGGCCCAGCGTGAAGGTGGAGGCGCTGCCCAGGTATTGGGGAATGTCCAGGCCGCCCTGGAACAGGATGTAGCCACGCAGGCCGCTGCCGGCGGCCGTTCCCACGTCGAGCGTTCCTCCTGCGGGCACCGTCACCGGCGTCCACGCGGGCACCTCCGCCCCGTCAACCGTCACAGTGGCTTCCGCGCCGGTCACGCAGACGGTGGTGGCATGGGTGAAGGTCAAGCTGGGCCCGGTCATGGTGAATTCCAGGCCGGGAACGCCTTCCGCGTTGCCGAGCGCGGTGTTGCCCAGCCGGAACGAGAGATCGTCCATGGGCCCGCTCGGCGGGACACCGATCTGCCAGAGTCCGGTCCGGCCGGGCCAGTCCTGGACGCTGGTCTGCAGGCCGGGGCGGCCAACGGTGATGCGCGGCTCGGGATCCCCCACGCTGTCCAGGGTGCCGGTGGAGTGCTGGACCTGGCGGACCACATCCAGCGCAGTGGCGGCCCGCAGCATGCCGAGGTTGGTCTCGATGCCGTCGATCCGGGTGCCGGCGAGCGCGGCGGCCAGCCGGTCAAAAGCCTCGGCGCGGTGCGCGCCGGAGGTGATGATCTTGCCCAGGAGCGGGTCGTAGTTGGTGGACACCTCGGTGCCGGTTTCGGCCCAGGCGTCCACCCTCGCTTCTGCCGCCCCCGGGTAGGCGGCGTTGGTTATGGTGCCGGCGCTGGGCTGGAAGCCCCGGGCCGGGTCCTCGGCGTAGACGCGGGCTTCCACGGCGTGGCCTGCAACGGGCAGGCTGTCCGGCGCCCCTTCAAGGATGCTGCGCGCCGCGCCGCCGCCCTGGGCCAGGCGGAGCATCCACTCCACCAGGTCCACGCCGGTGACGGCCTCGGTGACGGGGTGCTCCACCTGCAGCCGGGCGTTGACTTCGAGGAAGGACGCCTCGCGGCGGGCGGAGTCGTAGACGAATTCCACGGTTCCGGCGGAGCGGTAGTTGAGGGAGGCGCAGAGGGCGCGGGAGCTGCGGTGCAGTTCTTCCCGCAGTTCGTCCGGCAGGTCCGGTGCGGGTGCCTCTTCAAGGACCTTCTGGTGGCGGCGCTGCAGGGAGCAGTCCCGGTCGCCGAGGCTGACCACCCGGCCTTCGCCGTCGCCGAAGACCTGGACCTCGATGTGGCGCGCGTTCTCCACATACCGTTCGGCAAAGACGCCGGCGGTGCCGAAGCTGGCGCCGGCCAGCCGGGCCACGCGGGGGAAGCTTTCCGCGAGTTCGGCCTCGTCACGGCAGACCGTCATGCCGATGCCCCCGCCGCCGCCGGTGGCCTTGAGCATCAGCGGGAAACCGATGGCGGCGCCCGCGGCAACAGCCTGGTCCACGTCCGCCAGCAGGCCGGATCCGGCAATCATGGGCACCCCCGCGGCTTTGGCGGCGTCGCGCGCTGTGTGTTTGGTGCCGAAGATGCGCAGCTGTTCGGGGGTGGGTCCCACAAAGACCAGCCCGGCTGCTTCCACGGCCTCGGCAAACGCGGCGTCCTCCGAGAGGAAGCCGTAGCCGGGGTGGATGGCTCCCGCTCCCGTTGTCCTGGCGGCCTCCAGCAGCGCGTCCACGCGGAGGTAGGACTCCTTCGCGGGCGCGGGCCCCAGGAGCACTGCTTCGTCTGCCAGCCGGACGTGCTTGGCGCCCCGGTCGGCCTCGGAGAACACGGCGACGGTCCGCAGTCCCAGCTTCTTCGCGGACTCGATGATGCGGCAGGCAATCTCGCCCCGGTTTGCGATCAGGAGGGTGTCAAAGGTGTTCACAGCGCAGCCTCCGGCCGGGTGACGATCATGCGGACAGGAGTGGGGTTGAAGCCGTTGCAGGGGTTGTTGACCTGCGGGCAGTTGGAGACAAGCACCAGGGTGTCCACCTCCGCCTTCAGGGCAACGCGCTTGCCGGGTGCGGACAGGCCGTCCACGATGCCCAGGGCACCGTCCGGGTCCACGGGCACGTTCATGAACCAGTTGATGTTGGACACCAGGTCCCGCTTGCCGAGTCCCCAGCGCGAGCCCTCGATCAGGAAGTTCTCCACGCAGGCGTGCTGTTCCCGGGTGTGCTGGCCGTAGCGGAGGGTGTTGGATTCCTGCGAGCAGGCGCCGCCGATGGTGTCGTGCACGCCCACTTCGTCAGCAACAACCGTCATCAGGGGCGCCCCTGTTTCCGCCCTCAGGACGGACCCGGTGGTGAGGACGATCGACTGCTGCCGGGCGATGGTGACGGCGGCGGAGTAGCGGACGGTGGTGTCGCCTGCGGCGTACAGCAGGCAGTCCACGGCCTGGTTGCCTTCGAGATCCACAATGGTGAGCACGTCTCCGGCGGAGACGACGGCGGACCAGGGGCCGCGCGCTTCGACGAGCTCGTCGAGGACCACCTCGCCGGGTGCCAGGGCAATGCCGCGGGCGCCTGGTGCGTGAGCGGTGTATGTGGCGGTGTTCATCGGGCGTTCCTTGCGGTCAGGTCGTGTTCGGTGTTGTGCAGTGCCTGCAGGTGTTCCGGAGCCAGGGGCCCGGTCAGGGCACCGGATTCCAGTGCCGCCAGGTCCTGGGGCGCGTGCCAGGCCACGATGTCCACGGCCGTGCCGGTGAAGTCCGGGCGCGGGTCCAGCGGGTGGGCGGTATTGGCAAGGACCAGGACGGCGTCCAGCTGGAGGAGGAGTTCGACGGCGGCACCCGGCCCGGCGCTTCCGGTGAAAGTGATGCTGCCGGCGGGGTCCACGGTGATGCCCTTGAAGAGGGTCAGCGACGGCGCCACATCGCGGGGTCCCAGCCCGCTCTTCAGTGCGCCCAGGGTGAGCAGTTCCCGTGCGGCAGGTGCGGCGCTGTGCGCAGTTCCCGCGCCGTACTTGGCTGTGTTTCCTGCCAGCGTGGTGGCGCCGGTCAGGGCGTCGTGGCGCGAGGACGTATCCGCGACGATCGTGGCCATCAGGCGGCCGGCGTCGGACAGCAGCGGGTGCCCGGTGGCAGGGTAGGCCTGCCAGGGCACCTTGACGGTATCCGCGATGTTGAGCCGTTCGTGCAGGGCGCCGGTCCTGTACAGCAGGGCATGCACGCAGGCGTCGCCGGCGGTGTCGGTGAGCCGGATCCGGGTGCCGCGGGCCAGGGCCATGGTGGTGTAGCGGCCGAAGGCGAGGGACTCCGCCCATGTGGGGGACGCGCCGTCGGGCATTCCGGCCAGAAGGCGGGCCGGGGCGGTGGAGGCGGGCACATGCCGCATGGTGTCCACGGTCCTGCCGTGCTGCTCCCTGGCGTGGGCGCGGGCGCCTGCCGTGGTGGCGGTGCCGGCTGCTGCCGGGCTTTCGGTTACTTGTGTCATGTCAATCCCGTGTTGTTCTGGAGCGTGGTTTGCTGCGCGTGGTTGTTCCGGAAGCTGCTGTTCGGAAGCCCTGTGAAACGCCGGCCCGTCAGGCCTTCGAAGCCAGGTTCCGCCGCCGGACCCACATCCCCAGGAGCAGGACCACGGCAACCATCAGCGGCGCCGAGTAGAGGAGGAGTCCGTTTTCGCCGGAGGGGTCGTAGACCTCGGGCCGCGGCCAGGCGAGGTTGACCACCATCAGGGCGCCGTAGAGGACGGCGAGGATATTCACCGGGATCCCCCAGCGTCCCAGGGAGAACAGTCCCTCCGGCAGCGCCTCCCCCACCCGGTTCCAGTCGCCGCGGAGCCTGTTGAGGAGCTGCGGCACGGTGACCAGGAGGTAGGCGATGTAGACCATGACGATGCAGACGCTGCAGAGGGTGGTGAACAGGGCTGCGTTGCCAACGTTGATGGCAAGGACGCCGACGGCGAGGGCACCGATGGCGATCGACGGCCACATCGGCGTGCCGCGGGTGGGGTGGACCGAGGAGAGCAGGTCCGAGGCGGGCAGCTTGCCGTCGCGGGCCATGGAGAACACCAGCCGTGACCCTGCAGTCTGGATGGCCAGGGTGCAGACGAAGATGGCGATGGCAACATCCACCAGCAGGACCTTGCCCCAGAACGTGCCCAGGACGGCGGTGAGGACGTAGGGCAGGCCCTCGGTGGCGAGCCGGCCGTCGTCGAGGGTGGGTGCTGCCATCAGGGCCGTGATGATCATCAGCGCACCGCCGATGCCGGAGATGAGCAGGGCGGAGAGAATGGTGCGCGGGGCTGTCCGGCGCGGGTCCTTGGTCTCTTCGGAAAGCTCGCCGGCGGAGTTGAAGCCCACCATGACGTAGGCGGCCATCAGGCCGGAGACCAGGAAGGCCCCCACGGCGCCGAGGTCCGAGCCCTGGAGCACAGTGGTGTCAGCGACAACTTCCGGTCCGCGCTGGGCCGCGCTGATGAGGGCGAGGATGACGGCCACGGCTCCGACGATCTCGCAGGTGACGCCCACTGAATTAACGTGGGCCATGAGCTTGACGCCGAGCGAGTTGATGATGGTGGTGGCCACCAGGAGCACGGCGCCGAGGATGACGGCGTTGGCGGCGCCGCTGACGGTGTTGAGCGCCGGGTCGCCGCCAACCACCTGGAAGCCGTCCCAGAGCTGGGGCAGCACCACCTGCAGGGCGATCGCTGCGGCTGCGGCGGTCACCACCTGGGCGATGGCCATGAACCAGCCTGCGAACCAGCCCACGCCCTCGCCCCCGACCCGCCGGGCCCACTGGTACACGGCGCCGGACAGCGGGTAGCGGGCGGCGAGTTCCGCGAAGTTCAGGGCAACGAGGAGCTGGCCCACCAGCACCACCGGCCAGGTCCAAAAGAAGGCCGGGCCCGCGAAGGAGTAGCCGAAAGCGAACAGCTGGAAGATGGTGGTCAGGATCGAGACGAAGGAAAAGCCGGCGGCAAAGGAAGCGTAGCGGCCGAGTTTCCGGTGGAGCGTGGGTTCGTAGCCAAGGGACGTCAGATCCGCGTCGTCCGCGTGGACGGCGGGAGCAATGGTTGAGGTCATCGGATTCTCCAGGGGCTGGAATGGCGGAGGGCCGCCGGTACTGCAGCACTCGGCCGAAAGCTGCGGAATACCGGTCACTTGATAGTTTTCCAGCCCCATGTCCCCGGCTAGTTTCGCCTCTGTAAAAGGCGCATAGACATCTTGTTTCCGCCGTATTTCCGGCTCCTCACCCCGGACCCGGGCGCGATGGCTTCCCGGCCCTGGTGCAAGAATGATGCCGTGACTTCAGCCGGACCGGGACGCCCCCGCAGCCAACAGCCCTCCAGGCCGGGGGCGACTGCCCGGGACGAGATCCTGGACGCGGCGGCCGAGCTTTTCACGACGCACGGCTTCGCCAACACCTCCACCCGGTCTATAGCCGACGCCGTGGGGATCAGGCAGTCCTCGCTGTACCACCACTTCAAAACCAAGGACGACATCCTCGAGGACCTGCTCGAGGGCACCGTTCTGGGCGGGCTCGCGTTTGCCCGCGCGGTTGCCGCCCTGCCCGGCGGTGAGGGGACTCCTGGAAGCCGGCTTCACGCCGTCGCGCTTTATGACGGCACGCAACTCTGCAGCTCCCGCTGGAACCTTGGAATCCTGTACCACCTGCCCGAGGCCCGCGGCGGCCGCTTCGCCCGGTTCCTGGCGGAGCGGCAGGAACTGCGCAGCCTGTACGGGGACCTGGGCGGCGCCCTCTCCGCCGCGGGTCCTGCCGCTACGGGGAACCCGGGGGACCTTGCGTTCCGCCTCGTCGAATCCCTGGTCAATTTGCGGGCGGACGGCATGGCAACACCGGAGTCACCGCTCCAGGCGGCCGACGCCGGGCTCATCCTGTGCGGGCTTGGCACTGAACTGCCCGCCATCCGGGAACAGAGCACGGCGCTCATCGCACGCCTGGGGTGACGGCCAGCGGCCGGCCGGGCGGCTGCGGCGTGGTGTCCTGCGGCGGGGTTGCTCAGCTAGGCTCGGAACATGACGCGTGAGAACATCAGGACCCCCGACGGCGGCACGCTGGAGCTCTTCTCCACGGGCTCGGAGCTCGCTTCCGCCGGTTCGGGCGTTGTTATTGTCCCGCCCTCCATGGTGACCGCCGCGGACTACACCAAGTTTGCGCAGAAGCTCAGTGCGGCGCTGGGCCGTCCGGTACACACGTTCAACCGCCGCGGCCGCGGTTCGTCCTCACCCCAGCCCGAGGACTACACCCTTGATGTGGACATCCGCGACCTGGACACGGTCATGAAACACACCTCGAGCACGGACGTGTTCGGCCACAGCTTCGGCGGGGCGGTTGCCCTGCACGCGGCGCGGACCCTGCCGGTGGAACGCCTCGCGGTATACGACCCCGCGGTCTCCGTGAACCACAGCGTGAAGGCGGACTGGATTGCCGAGTACGAGCATGCGGCTACAGCCGGCGACGATGACCGCGCCCTCGCCGTCCTGCAGCGCGGGCTTGAAGCCGGGGGCTCCTTTTCGTCCCGTATGCCGCTGTCCATGCTGACGCTCGCCAACAAACTGACCGCGGGAACCTCAGAAGGCAAGCAGCAGCGCGAAATGATGCGGACCGGCGTCCGCGAAATCAAGGCGATCATCGCCGCGGACATGCCGGCCGAGCCGTTCCTGGAACTGCCGCTGGAGACGCTGATTGTGGTGGGCGAAAAGAGCCCGGCGTACTTCGGGGTGGCCTGCGGCCAGATCCACGACGTCCTTTCAGGCTCCAGCTACACCATCCTCCCGGGCTATGGGCACGACGGCGTCATCAAGGCCCCGGACCGGCTCATCAAGGAGCTCGCGGACTTCTTCGCCGGCTGACCCAAGTAAGTAGCGCCAAGTGTCGTTTTGGGCAGTCAAAACGACACTTGGCGCTACCTAGTTGGGCTAGTGGGCGGCGTGACCCGGCCCGGCACCTTCGGTCTTGCGCATCATCGCGGAAAGTACGACGGCGGCGAAGGCTATGACGGTTGCCGTCAGGAACGCCGCGCTCATCCCCGCCACGAGGCCGGACGCTGCCGACACCACCGCGAAGATGGACACCAGCAGGGCCGTGCCGGCGGCACCGGCGACCTGCTGGGTGGTGCTCATGATCGCGGACCCGTGCGAGTAAAGGTGCGGGGGCAGCGGGTTCAGGCCGGTGGTGAACGCCGGCGTGAACAGCAGTGCCAGGCCGAAACTCAGCCCCACATGGAGGGTGACGATCCACGCCACGGACGTGCCGGCGTCGAGCATTGAAAACTGCCACAAGGCCAGGACCATCAGAACCGAACCGGTGACGGTGAGCGGCAGCGGGCCCACCTTGTCGAACAGGCGGCCGATGACAGGGCCGAGGAGGCCCATCGCCAGGCCGCCGGGCAGCAGCGCGAGCCCGGTTTCGAGGGAACCGAGGCCGCGGATTTCCTGCAGGTAGAGCGGCAGCAGGATCACGCCGCCGAACAATGCCATCATGGCCACCACCATCAGCAGGACCGAGACGGTGAACATGCGGAAGTTGAACGCGCGCAGGTCCAGCAGCGGCGCTTCGGCCTTCTGCAGCCGCAGCTGGCGGAGGACAAAGACGGCAAGGCTGGCCACGCCGATCACCAGTGCCGCGATGGCACCCGCGCCCGGACCGGCCTGGCCGCCGTGGCCGCCGCCGATCTGGCTGAGCCCGTAGACCAGGCCGCCGAAGGCCGGAACGGTGAGGAGGACGGACAGGAAGTCGAGCTTGGTCTTCTCCGTCTCCCCCACGTTGGTCAGGTACTTGGCGCCGATGGCCAGTGCAGCCAACGCCACCGGCAGGACGAACACAAACATGAAGCGCCAGGTGAAGTGTTCAAGGATTAGCCCGGAAACCGTGGGACCCATGGCCGGAGCCACCGAAATGGCGATGCTGACGTTACCCATCACGGCCCCGCGCTTGGCGAGCGGAACCAGGGTGAGGATGGTGGTCATCAGCAGCGGCAGCATAATGGCCGTGCCGCCGGCCTGGACGATGCGCGCCAGCAGCAGGACCTCAAACCCGGGGGCTGCAGCCGCGAGCCCGGTGCCGCCGGCAAAGAGCCCCATGGCCAGCATGAAGACGGCGCGCGTGGAGAGGCTCTGCAGGATGAATCCCGTGGTGGGGATGACAACGGCCATCGTGAGCATAAAGCCGGTGGAGAGCCACTGGACGGTGGGCGCATCCACCCGGAGGTCCACCATGAGCCGCTGCAGCGCCACGTTCATGATGGTCTCGTTGAGGATCACCACGAAGGTGGCCACCAGCAGCGTGCTGATGATGGTCACCGATTCACGGGACATCTTCTCCTGCGCGGCGGGCCTGGTTCCTTCGGTTTGGACGGATTGCCCGTTGGCGTTTGGAGAGACTTCGGTAGACATGGGTGTTCCCTCAGGGAGTGTATGGATGATGCGCGAACATGGCCGCTGCAGATGCCAACACTCTACCGGGTGGAGTAATTCCTCCGCGCCGGAACTTTTTCCAAAGCCTGAGGGAACAGCCGGGGTTGTTTGGGAGCTAGGCGGTCTGGCCGGCGTGCTGGCCTTCCGCGATTTCCTCCACCAGTTTGGCGTTGAAGGCGGGGAGATCGTCCGGCGTGCGGCTGGTCACCAGGCCCTGGTCCACCACCACTTCCTCGTCGGTCCAGTTGGCGCCTGCGTTCTTCAGGTCCGTCTGGAGCGTGTGGTACGAGGTGACGTTCCGTCCGCGCAGCACGCCGGCTTCAATGAGGAGCCACGGGCCGTGGCAAATGGAGGCCACCGGCTTGTGCTGCTCAAAGAAGCTGCGGGTGAAGCTTTGGGCGTCCTTGTCCACCCGGAGGTGGTCGGCGTTCACGACGCCGCCGGGAAGCACCAGGGCGTCGAAGTCCCCGGCATTGGCGTCGGCAACGGTGAGGTCGACGTCGAACGTGTCGCCCTTCTCCGTGCCCTTGAAACCCTGCAGCTTGCCGCTCTTCGGCGCCACCAGCGTGGGCTGGCCGCCGGCGTCCTTCACTGCCTGCCACGGGCTGGTGAGTTCAACCTGCTCGACGCCGTCCGTCAGCAGGAAGGCGACCTTCTTGCCTGCGATGCTCTGCTCTGCCATTGTTCCTCCTCGGCTGGGGCGGGCCCGGCGCCTTGTGGGCACCGGACCGCGCACCGGAAGTTATTGCCTGACAGTTTCCAGCCTAGGAACACCGAAAGTGATAAGCAAGCTGAGCATTTAGGTGCAGCCGTGCGTTCACTTCACGGAGCCTGCCGTCAGTCCGCCAACAATGAACTTCTGCAGGTAGAGGAACAGGATGAGCACCGGCAGCGCAATCATCACGGACCCGGCGGCGAAGACGCCCAGGTTGTTGCTTCGGTCCCCGGCAATGATGCCGAACATTCCCACGGCAAGGGTCTTGACGCCGTTGTCCGTCAGGAAGATGCTCGCCAGGATGTATTCGCCGATCACGGAGACAAAGACCAGCAGTCCCGTCACGGCCAGTACCGGACGGATCAGGGGCAGGATCACGCTGGTGAAGGTGCGGAAGTGCCCCGCACCGTCGATCCTGGCGGCCTCATCGAGCTCATGTGGAATGGAGTCGAAGAAGCCCTTGATCAGCCACACCTGGCCAAGCGCCCCGCCCATCAGCACCAGCCCGTAGCCGGCGAGCGTGTTCAGGCCGATGGCCGGCACAACCTTTCCGAAGTTGGCGATCATCAGGAACAACGCCACGATGGCAAGGAACTGCGGGAACATCTGGACCAGGAGCAGCGCCAGCAGGCCGCCGCGCCGTCCATAGAAGCGGAAGCGGGAGAAGGCGTAGGCAGCGAGGGTGCTCAGCAGCACCTGCGCGACGGACACCACCGCGCACAGGACCAGGGTGTTGAGGTACCAGGTTCCGAACGGCCCCTTGGAACCTCCCAGGAGGGTTTCGAAGTTCACCAGGCTGAAGGTGCTGGGGATGATCTCGGTGGTAGCCACGCTTCCCAAGGGGTTGAACGCCGCGGAAATGATGTAGAGGACAGGGAACCCGGCGAAGGCGACGCCGGCCAGCCCTGCCGCATGGCGCCAGCCCACTTCCCGCCACCAGCGCCTGCCGCGGGGCATCTCGAGCCCGTCCTTCCGGACGCGCATCGCCGCCCGGCGGGCCGGTGCCGGGGTCTCTGCCGGCGCATCAGTGAGCAGGTTTGTCATCGGACATCCTCCAGGGCTTTGGTGTAGCGGAACTGGATGCCTGCAAGCACCGCGGTGACGATGAACAGGACAACGGAGATGGCCGAGGCAAAGCCGAATTCGGCACCGGCACCTCCGAACGCGATGCGGTAGGCGCCGCTGATCAGGATGTCAGTGGCTCCGATCTGGCCGCCGCTGGCCGGGAAGGGGCCGCCGCCGGTGACCAGCTGGATCACGTTGAAGTTGTTGAAGTTGAAGGCGAAGGAGGACACCAGCAGCGGCGCCACGGCAACCAGCAGCAGCGGGAACTGGACCTTGGTGAAGGTTGTCCAGGAGCTGGCGCCGTCGATCTTCGCGGCCTCGGCAATGTCCTGCGGAAGCGCCTGCAGGGCTCCGGTGGCGATCAGGAACATATATGGGAAGCCCACCCAAAGATTGGTCAGCAGGACGGCCACCTTGGCCAGGACGGGGTCCCCCAGCCAGTCGATCTTCGCCCCGCCCAGCATGGAGTTGATGAGGCCGAAGTCCTTGTTGTAGAAGGACTGCCACACGATGAACGAAATGAACACCGGGATGGCATACGGGATGATGATCACGGCCCGGTAGAGCTTGAGTCCGCGGACGCGGGGGTCGTTGAGGGCGGCGGCCAGGAGGAGTCCGACGACGAACGTGGTCCCCACCGAGCCCACCGCGAAGACCAGCGTCCACACGAAGGAGCCGAGCAGGGCATCACGCACCTGCGGGTCCGTAAACAGCCGCTCGTAGTTGGCGAAACCGACGTTCCGCTCCCAGCTCTGGTCGAAGCCTTTGGATCCGTTGGCGTCGGCAAAGTATTCACGGTCGCCGAACTCCTGGACGGTGAAGACCTTTCCGGTGACCGAATCGGTGATGCTGTCCGTTCCGGCGTCGTATTTCAGTGTCTGCACGCCTTCAAAGGCGCGGTTGATGCCCTGTGCCCGGATGGCTCCCTTGTCCGTGGGAACGGTCAGGCCGCTGATCCTGGCACCGGCGGCGTTGACTTCCTTGCCGGTAAGGATCTGGTATCCCTCAGCGCCGCGGACGTAGCCGTTTGCTACCGTCACATCGCTGCCGGCCAGCGGCCGGAGTCCCTTTTCATCGCCGGCGAAGACGTCGTTTGACGGTGTTTCGACGAGGAAGAACGTGAAGGGACCGTCAGTGATGGAGCCTTTTGTGCCCACGGCGAGGTTGTATGTCCGGGATTCGGGCAGCTGCGTGACCGAGTTGCGGACGATGGTGGAAATGGCGTCTTCCTTGGAGCCCCGGGTTCCGTCTCCTGAGTTGGTGAAGGAGAGCTGGATGGTGGACAGGATGGGAAGCAGGACGAAGACGGTCAGCAGCAGGGTGCCGGGAACCAGGTACTTCAGGGGAACCATGCGCTTGGTGGAGTAGACGGCCAGCAGCCCGGCCGCGCCGGCCCAGAGGCCGATCAGCATGCCCCACTCGCCTCCGGCGAGGAGCAGCGGCGTCAGCGAGACGGCGGCGCCGAGCACGGCGCCCAGCCCGAGGATCTTGGCCAGCAGGGCGGGGACCGACGCGGTGGAGCCCAGCGACAGACCGGGCCCCACCGCCTGCCCCGAAGGTTTCTTGAATCGGGTGGTCATCGGGATGTTATTTCAGCGCACCGGCGATGGTCTGGCCGGCCTGCGTCATGGTGGCCGCGGGGTCGGCACCGCCGGCGATGGCGGCTTCGGCCTGGCCCAGCGGGGCCCAGACGGCGGCCATCTGCGGCAGGGACGGCATGGGGATTCCTGCAGCCGCGGCGTCGGCAGCGATCTTGGTTTCCGGGCTGGTCTGCGCTACTTCGTCCACCAGGGAAGCGATGGCCGGCGGGATGCGCACTGCCTCGTACAGCGCGCGCTGCGTTTCCTTCTGCGAAGCTGCTGTCTGGACGAAGGTTTCCGCGAAGGACTTGTTCTTGCCCTTGGAGGCGACGTAGAACGACTGCACGCCGGTGAACGGCTGGGCGGGCTTCATGCCGGCGAAGCCGGGAACGGGGCTCAGGCCGAAGTCGATGCCGGCCTTCTTGACGTCGCCCAGCGCCCACGGTCCATTGACCATGAAGGCGGTCTTGCCCTGGTTGAACAGGGCAATGGCGTTGTCCGCGCTGACGGAGGTGCTGAGGACCTTGGAGCCCTTGTCGCCCAGCTCCGAGATCTTCCGGGCAGCGGCAATGGAACCTTCCTTGCCAACGCCGAGGTCGGCGGTGTCGAAGCTGCCGTCCGCCTTCTTGCCGAACAGGTATCCGCCGGCGGAGGAGTACAGCGGCTGCATGAAGTAGGCGTCGCCCTTTGCCCCGACCTGGAGGTTCAGCGCGCGCTCTGCCTTCCCGGCAGCAACGGCGGCGTCACCCGCAGCGAGGAGCTCCTCAAAGGAGGCCGGGGCGTCGGGGGCAAGGGCCTTGTTGCGGATAAGGACCAGCGATTCCACTGAGGCGGGCATGCCGTAGGTCTGGCCGTTGTAGGTGACGGCGTCGGTGGCGACCGGGAGGAAGGCGGCCTTCTGCTCGGCCGTGATCTGGACGGGGTCGATGGCACCGTTCTGGACCAGGTTGCCGATCCAGTCGTGGGCGCCCATAACGATGTCCGGGCCGTTGCCGGAAGCGTTGGCCGTCACGAAGTTGGTCTGCAGTTCGGTGGCGACGGTCTGTACCTCCACCGTGATGCCGTTCTCTTCGCCGAACTTGTCCGCGATGGGCTGCAGCGCCTGGACCACCGGGCCGTTGGCCCAGATGACGAGGTCCGCATCGCCCCGGACGGGAGAACCAGTCGCGGGGGCTTCGCCGGTGGCGGCCGCTGCACTTTCGGATGCTGCGCCTGAGGCATTTCCCGACGGCGCTTGGCCGCCGGCGCAGCCTGCCGCGAGGAGCATCACGGAGACGGCTGCCGCCGTCGTAATGGAAAGCCGCGCCTTGCGGGCCAAGGGCGTGATGAGAGTTGTGCGCACCAGTGCGCCTCCTTCATGAATTGGGCAAAATGCCCGGTGTGGAAACCGCGGCCAGGGGATGGGGCGGTGATATGCCGATCCGGGCGCGGTGAGACAAGTCACAACTGTAAGCGATTCCAAAGGTTCCGTCTACACGCAGTTGAAAGTTGTTCATCCCTTGCAGTTACTGGATGGAAGCTGTTCCAATTTCAGGACAATGCGGGCTACGATATGCCAATGACGAACACACTTTCCCCTGCAGAGCCCGACGTTTCCGCCGCCCGCCTGGTGCCGGTCCACCCGGCGGACGAAGGCTCGGAGTGGTGGCGGTCCTCGGTGATCTACCAGATCTACCCGCGCTCGTTCCGGGACCTTAACGGCGACGGCGAAGGCGACCTTCCGGGCATCACGGCGGAGCTCCATGAACTGGCCGCCCTCGACGTCGACGCCGTCTGGCTGTCCCCGTTCTACGTCTCGCCGCAACGGGACGGTGGCTACGACGTTGCCGACTACTGCGACGTCGATCCCGTGTTCGGCACCCTCAGCGACTTTGACGCCCTGGTTGCCCGGGCGGATTCCCTGGGTATCCGGGTCATCATCGACCTCGTGCCCAACCACTGCTCCTCGGACCACGCCCTGTTCCAGGCAGCACTCCAGGCGGGACCCGGGAGCCCGGAGCGGGACATGTTCGTTTTCCGCGACGGGCGAGGCGAGGCCGGTGAACTGCCGCCGAACAACTGGCAGTCGCACTTCGGCGGCCCGGCGTGGACGCGCATTACGGAACCTTCGGGCGAACCCGGCCAGTGGTACGTGCATCTCTTCGACTCCTCCCAGCCTGACTTCAACTGGGACAACCCGGCCGTGCATGCTGAGTTTGAGCGGATCCTGCGGTTCTGGCTCAGCCGCGGCGTGGCCGGCTTCCGGGTGGACGTGGCCCACGCCCTGGTCAAGGCGGACGGCCTGCCTGACTGGCACGGACGGCCCGACGGCGTCAGCACCGATGAGTTCCCGGGCCACCTCGCGCCCATGTTCGGCCAGCCGGAGATCCATGACATCTACCGCGAGTGGCGCAGGGTCCTGGCAGAGTTCGACGGCGAGCGCATCCTGTGTGCCGAAGCGAGCATCGATCCCCTCTCCCGCCTGACCAACTGGGTCCTGCCGGACCAAATGCACCAGGCCTTCAACTTCGCCTACCTTGGCACGCCGTGGGATCCCGCCAGGCTCCGTGCGGTGATTGAGAGCTCGCTGCGGATGTTCGATTCCGTGGGCGCGCCCACCACCTGGGTGCTTTCAAACCACGACGTCGTCCGGCACGCCACGCGCTTCGGCATCATCGAGCCTGCGGCCCGTCCCGGTGACGGCCTGGGCGCGGAAGACGTCCAGCCGGACGCTGAGCTTGGCCTGCGGCGTGCGCTTGCGGCATCGATGCTTATGCTCGCGCTGCCCGGCGGCGTCTACCTGTACCAGGGTGAGGAGCTGGGCCTGCCGGACCACACCACCATGGACCACACATTCCGCCAGGACCCGTCCTTCCGGCGGACGGCGGGAGAACGCATTGGCCGCGACGGCTGCAGGGTACCCCTGCCATGGGAGGCGGCCGGGCCGGCTTTCGGCTTCAACGGCACGGGCGAGTCGTGGCTGCCTCAGCCTGAGGGCTGGTCAGCGCTGTCCCGGGATGTGCAGCGGCAGGACGAATCCTCCGCCCTGTCCCTGTACACCCGCGCGTTGGGGCTTCGCCGTGCCCTGAAGCTCGGTGCCGGTTCCCTGGCATGGCTTGACGGTTTCACCTCGCCCGACTGCGTCACGTTTGTCAACAACGGGGTCCTGGTGATGATGAACATGGGCGCGGAACCGGTGGATCTGCCCCGCTTGGAGATCCTCCTTAGCACGGACGGCGACGCTGCCGACCAGCGTAAGCTGGGTCCGGCGCAGTGCATCTGGCTGCGAATGTAATCAAGGGGAACAGCAGAGGGCCAGTGGCAGGAATCAGGGACGTAGCGCGGCTGGCGGGGGTTTCACAGGCGACGGCGTCGCGTGCCTTGAGCGGCAAGGGCAGTGTTTCCACCAAGGCACGGGAAGCTGTGACCGCCGCGGCCAGTGAGCTTGGCTTTGTGATGTCCTACCACGCCTCCAGCCTGGCGAGCGGGCGCAGCCACAACATCGGAGTGGTCCTGCCCTTCGTCAACAGGTGGTATTTCGCCACGCTGCTGGAAGGCGCCAATTCCGCCCTGATGGACGCCGGCTACGATCTCACCCTCTACGACTTCCAGGGCGACCGCTACCGGGAGTCGGTGCTGGGGGATTTCCTTTTGCGCAAACGGCTCGACGGCGTCCTGGCGGTCTCGCTGCAGCTCAACGCCCACGAGACTGAACAAATCCTCGCCGCCGGAATCCCGGTGGTGGGCGTCGGCGGCCCGCTTCCGGAAATTCCCACCCTCCGGATCGACGACGTGGAGGTGGGCCGCCAGGCAACAAACCACCTGATCGGCCTCGGCCACACACGTGTGGCGCACGTCGGCGGCGAGCATGAGTACGGGCGGAACTTCGAGATCTCCAGCGGACGGCGAGCCGGCTACGAGGAAGCCATGGCCTCGGCCGGCCTGCCACTTCGCGAGGCGTGGTCCCTGATCTCGGACTACTCTGCGAATGACGCCTACAAGGCGACAAAGCACCTGCTGGCGGACGCCGCCGAACGGCCTACCGCAATCTTCTGCGCCTCCGACGAAATGGCCTTCGGCGCAATGCTGGCGGCCCGCGACCTGGGGTTGCGGATCCCTGACGAGCTGTCCGTCATTGGCGTTGACGGCCACGAGATGGGCGAAATCCTGGGACTCACTACCATCGACCAGTTCCCGCGTGACCAGGGAATGCGGGCGGTGGAGCGGCTGTTGGCGCTGGTGCAGGATGACGCGGAGGTTGCCGGGCCGGCCGATGAGCTGATGAAGACCCGGCTGGTGGTGCGGTCCAGCACTTCCGCTCCCCGCACGCCGGAGCGCGGCCGCTAGCCGCGGTGGTGCTCGATCAGCCAGCCGGCCATTTGCTGCGCGCGTTTGGCGGCCTGCATGTCCCCTTCGGTGGCCGAGATGATCGAACCCTTCATCAGGATGTGCCAGGACCGGGCGAACTCCTCCGGCCGCTGCAGCCCGGCTTCCTCCGCCAAGGCCTGCACGTGCCCGCGGATCTTGGCCAGGTAGTCGATGCTTGCCTGGCCCAGCGGATGAGCAGGGCCCATCTCGAGCAGGACGTTGATAAAGGAGCAGGCTTCAAAGTCTTCCCGCAGGAACCAGTCGCCAAAGACGTCGAAGATGGCCAGCAGCTGATCGGCAGGCGTGCTTCCCCGCCTCCGGGCCTCCGAGACGATGGCATCCACGGTCCATTGCCTGTCCCGCCGTTCCAGGAAGGCCAGCACCAGGGAGTCCTTGGAGGGGAAGTGCCGGTAGAAGGTCGCCTTGGCTACCCCGGACCGTTCAATCAGCTCATTGACGCCGACATCCCTGACACCCCGCCGGGAGAAGAGCTCATAGGCCACCGCCATGATCCGGTCCACGGAATTGGCATGGCCGTCCGTCGCCACCACCGGTGCCGGCACGGGGGACGGAGGGACCTTCGCCTCTGGATTCATGAGGCTTCAAGTCTACTGCCGGAGGGGCAGACAGACCGGTCTTTCCCGCTGTAATGTTTTTCCTACGTGCTTTTGACGCCGCGGAGGCCCCCACCGGCCTCTTCGGGTTGGTGCAAGGAGGCCCCTGTGTCAGCAGAGCAGATGTTCCAAAGTGTGCCCTCGGACCCGGATCCCTGGATGGCCAGTGATACGCCGGCCGAGATCCGGCAGTTTGCCATCGAGTCGCTCCGATGGCAGGCCCAGGAAATAATCGACGAGGTGCTCTGCAGCAAGGCACCCGGCGAAGAACTGGCCCGGGCCCGGCTCCGCCGCTGCGTCGCACGGCATCCGGGCGAGCCGGAGCAGGCGTTGCTGGAGCAGCTGATGTACCGCGGGCACCTGCCCCTCTGACTGTTGCCGCTCCTGATTGCCGGTGGCCGCCGGGCGTGACCCGGGCCATGTGCGCCGCATTGGAAACCAGCCGCGGAGAAACCAGCCCGTTCCGCGGACCAGGACGCCCGGCTAAAGCGTGAGGCTCCTGTCCACAATCCTTCCGGCGGTCTCATGGAGGGCTTCGTTGTGTGCACGGGCGTGCTTGCGGAGCAGCCTGAAGGCACCTTCCATGTCCACCCCGGATGTGTGCGCGATGACCCCTTTGGCCTGCTCAATCAGGACACGGCTGTTCAGCGCCCGTTGCAGCTGTTCGTTGACCACGGCCGCTTCCCTGATGGCGCGCTCCTGCAAGAGGCTGATGGTGGCCACGTCCGCCAGCGCCTGCCCAATGGCGGCGTCCTCAGGGGTCAGTGAGCCGGGAGCGGAGCGGAAGAGGCCCATGGCGCCGATGGTCCGGCCATGGAGACGCATGGGGACCGCGTGCACGGAGTGGAAGCCTTGGGACAGTGCTGCGGCCTTGAAAGCCGGCCACCGGTCAAGGACCCGAATATCGTCCGCAGTCACAGCCTTGCCGGCTGCGAAGGATTCGACGCATGGCCCTTCCCCTGCCCGCAGCTGGAGGACTTCCACCAGCCGGCTTTCCTCGCTGGTTGAGGCCAGGACCTGGAGTTCCCCGCTGGGATCGGCCAGGACAAGTCCCGCGGCGGCGATGTCGAGGAGCCCCACGGCTTCTTCAACCAGGGTGTGGAGCAGGTCAAGGACGTCATAGTCCGCCACCAGTGTGTCCGTGAGTTTCACGAACGCCCCACTGACGCGCTCCGCGCGGGTAGTCGCCTCCATGGCGATATTTTACTGCAGCGGCCAGCCAAGGGGGCCGCCGTTGTGGGCAGCTTTCAGGCTCAGCCGGCCTTCGAGGACTGCGTCGGCAGTCTCGCGCAGCGTGAGCTCATGGGCAAAAGCGTGCGCACGCAGCAACAGCAATGAATCCGCGGCGGTGGCGCCGGACTGGGCGAGGACCATGCCCGTTGCCTGGTGGATCTCACGCCGCGACATGAGGGCGGGCTCCAGGGCAGGATCGGTGTCCGGCGAACTGATTGTCAGGATTTTTCGCAGGAGGTACCACATGGTCTGGCCGGCGAGCATGGCCGCTGTCGCCTGGTGGGACCGGCTCAGCGTACCCGGCAGTGAATGGTACAGCTCCACCACGCCCAAGTCCGCGGCACCAAGGGTCAGTGGAAAGACAAACAGCGCTGCAGCGTCCGTGCCGGCCATCGCTTTATGGAACATGGGCCAGTCCGGATGGGCCACACCCTGTGCATCGGGAACCAGCACCGGCAGCCGGGTACGGACGGCGCGCCACCGGGGTCCCTCGCCCAGGCTGAACTGCAGTTCATCCAGCCGGGCAGCCAGCGCGTCACTGGCAGAAACCAGGGTTTCAGCCGTCGCACCGCCGAAAAGGGAAACTGCGGCGCCGGTAACCGGCAATTTCTCCAGGTACGGACCACAAAGGTCCTCTTCATCCGCGGCCACACCGGGCACGTCATCCATGGTGAGCCCGCTGTCCCTGATTTTTTCCGTCACAGCCCGGGGCAGCCATTTCCGTCGTTGGCGTTCACACGCCGTGAAGTCTCCAACAGATGGGCAAGGAGGGCCCGCTCAGGACGGCCCGGATGGGATGCCATGCATTGGCGCAGCCGCAGCTGGACCTCCGCCAGCCCAGGCGAACGGTCCTCGAGGATGGAGAAGATGATTTCCAGCGCCTGCGCAGCGATGGGATCGGTGTCAGGTGCCGCGCCATACGCGGCAGGATCCACAAGCCCGTGGATGGGGGTATATAGATTTTTGCCCACGTTATTTCTTGATCCTCCTGGATCGCCGTAATGGGACGATGCCAGGGGTCTGGGGCAACAATTCGAGCATAGCCGATCAGCTGCCGGCCCAACAGGTGTCCCTGCCCCCTATCGGCGGCAGGGGGTACCTGACCCCGGGAGGGCGGGGCCCCAGGTCCGGATCAGGAAGACAGCGGCGCGTTGTCGATCAGCCGGACCGGGCCCACCTTGGCCGCAATGAGCGCCAGGGCTTCGCCCCGGAACGGCGTCTCCCGGCAGTTTTCGGCCAGGGGTTCCAGGGTGCCTGGATCCACCACGTCGAAGTAGTCCAAAGCCACCAGCGGCTGGGACTCCACCATCGCCTGCGCGGACTCCAGGTCAAGGGGCTGCCTGGCCTGTGCCCGTTGCTCCAGGAGGCGAAGGGCCCTGGAAAGGACCAGCGCCGCCGCCCGTTCTTCGTCGGAGAGGAAGCGGTTGCGGCTGGACAGCGCCAGCCCGTCAGCGGCGCGTACGGTGGGCACCCCCACGATGTCCACCGGGAAATCCAGGTCAGCCACCATGCGCCGGACCAGCGCCAACTGTTGGGCATCCTTCTGGCCGAAGTACGCCCGGTAGGCGGGCAGGGCGGCACCCGTTGCCCCGCTGGCCGGCAGGCCTGCCGCGGGCATCCCGTAGTGGAGCAGCTTGGCCACCACGGTCAGGGCGCCGTCGAAATGCCCGGGCCGGGATGCGCCCTCCCACTTTTCCCCGAGCCGGCCGGAGGTGATGCGCACCAGCGGTTCGCCGCCGGGGTAGACCTCGTCCACCGACGGCGCAAAGACCAGGTCCACGCCTTGAGCCTCCAGCAGCGCCAGGTCCGCGTCCAGGGTGCGGGGGTAGCGGTCCAGATCCACTGCGTCGCCGAACTGCAGCGGGTTGACGAAGATTGTTGCCACCACCACGTCATTCTGTTCGACGGCGGTACGCGCAAGGGCGGCATGGCCCTCATGCAGCGCACCCATCGTGGGCACCAGGCCCTGCGAGGTTCCCTGTTTGGAGCCAAGGAGCCGGGCTCCCTCAGCCCGCAGGGCGGCCACCGTGGTGACGAGTTTGATGGGCATCTTCAGTCCTCCTTCGGTTCGAGGGCCTGGCGCAGCCCCTCCAGCTGGCCGGCCTTCAGCAGCCCGCGCCCTTCGGCGCGCAGCGCCGTGGCGCGCGCCATCGCAAGGTAGGCCTCGAGCACATCGCCGTGACCGCCGCCGTCGAACTCCCGCAACGCCGCCGCGTGGGCGGCAACCGTTCCAACATCGCCGCGGGCTACCGGCCCGGTCAGGGCTGATTCGCCCGAAGCCAGCGCGTTCTCCAGGGTTGCCCGCAGCAGCGGACCCAGCATGCGTTCGGGCAGCTCCACTCCCACGTCCCGCAGCAGCTCCGATGCCTGCGCCACGAGGGTCACCAGGTGGTTGGAACCGTGCGCCAGGGCTGCGTGGTAGAGCGTCCGGTCCGCCTCGGCGATGGCCACTGGTTCCGCGCCCATCTCCACCACCAGGGCCTGGGCGATGGGGAGCATGGCGGCATCCGCTGTCACACCGAACGTGCAGTCCAGCAGCCGGGTCAGGTCCAGGCTCATCCCCGTGAACGTCATGGCGGGATGCAGGGCCAGCGGGACGGCACCGGCAGCGCGCACCGGATGCAGGACACCCACTCCAAACCGGCCGGAGGTGTGGGCAACCAGCTGGCCCGGCTGCCAGGCGCCGAGCTTGGCGAGGCCCTCCACCAAACCCGGCAGGGCGTCGTCCGGTACGGCCAGGAGGACCAGTTCAGCGCGCTCCACGATCTCCTGGACCTCCAGGACGGGCACGCCGGGAAGCAGCGTCCCGGCCCGCTCACGGCTCGCCTCGGAAACGGCCGAGACCCCGACGACGGCATGTTCGGCAGCGCGCAGGGCGGCACCGAGCACCGCCCCCACTTTGCCCGCGCCAATGATTCCGACGCCGAGGCGTCCGGGCTTAGGCATGCTGCCCGCCTTCCTGTTGTTGGGGCTTCAGGGTTTCGGCAGGCTCCCCCGCCCGCCTGGTATCAACCACCGGGGCATCCGGGGCTACCTGCCGAAGCCACTGCTCCGTAGTCTGCCGCTTCCGGGCCAGCCGGGCGCGTGCGGACTGTTCATCGAACAGTGCCAGCGCCTGGGCCGTACCGGCCTGCGTGAGCCGGGGCGCAACGGGCCCGGGCGTGGTGTGCAGCACCAGGTCTGCCACACCGAAGCGGCGCGCCAGCGGGCCCTGGTGCAGGGCCATGGACTGGGTGCGCTGGTGCGGAACCACCACGAGCTGGCGCCACCAGCGGCCGGACCGGAGAAGCAGGGCGGTGTCCGTGGCCGTGAACCCGTTCCGCCGCCAGCCCAGCGGGGCAAGCCAGCGTGCGGTGCGCGGAGTGGTGACGAAACCGCCGTCGGAATCCAGCCCGGTGAGCCCCGCCCCGAAGACGGCGGCGGGCTGCGCTGTACCGGGGTCCGGCAGCACCAGCGCCAGCATGGCCAGCACGTCTTCGAGCCTGCCCACGGGCAGCAGCGTGGTCCGGGCCGAGCCCTCGCCGGCGTTCTCCACAATCCCGTAACCCGCCACGTTGACCTGCATCCGGTACCAGCCCAGCGGCCGCCACAACGGCGGCTGGGTGACTTTCAAAGCCTGGATACGCCCCGGCGGCAACGTCTGCGCCTGGGTGTCCAGCAGGCCGTAGCGCAGGCGGATGCCGTCCGGGGAGATCGCGGCGCTGAAGTTGTAGCCCTTGTTGAACAGTCCCCAGTAGCTCGCGGCGAGGCCCACGGCGGCCGGAATCAGGTAAAAAATGAACCCTTGGTGTTCGGTGATGGCTGAGAGCACCACGGACACAATGCCGCCCAGCACCACGAAGAAGCTCTGCTCGCTGAGCAGCAGGGAACCGACAAGGCGCGACGGCGGCACCGAAAGTACCGGATATTCCGGCGCCTCGGGCGCGGGTTCGCCCGGGCGGTCCGGGCCTGTGGTGACACCGGCGGCCCGGGCGAGGATGGTGGCACGGAGCTGCCGGGCGTCGTCGATCTTCAGGTAGGCGAGCCGCACGGCTGACTCCCCGGCGTCCGCCACCTCGAACTTGAGTTCCGCCAGGCCGAAGATCCTGGCCAGCAGCGGCTGCACGATGTCGATGGCCTGCACCCGGTCCAGCCGCGCCTGGCGCTGCTGCCGGAACAGGAACCCGGTATTCACCCTTACGTAGCCGCCGGACACCTGGTACTTGGTGAAGTACCAGGTCAGGATGAACCCCAGCACCGACGCCAGCAGCACGGCTCCGCCGCCCACCAGCAGAAAAGGGGCACGGCCGGCCAAGTCCCCGTCAAGAAGGGGCCGGCCCTGCAGCGCGCGTTCAAAGACGTCGCGGCCAAAGAAGAAGCCGATGGCGGCCAGAGCAACCCAGCCGCGGACAAAAGGCGACGCCGGGTGCACGCGCAGCCATTCGCCGTCGGGCGCGGTGCGTGGCAACTGGCCGGGGGCACCGGTGCCCGGCAGCGGTTCAGGCGCGCCGGTGCCCAGCGCAGCGGCCGGGGCACCGGGCCGCGGAGGTCCTTCTGCCGTCACAGTCCTGCCAGCCTGGCTTCACCGCGGGCCGCCAACTGCTCGCGGAGCCGGGCCCCCTCGGCGGCGGGCAGGCCGGGGATCTGCGCGTTCGTGCCCGGCGAGGCCGTGTGGAGCTTGAGGGTGCACAGGCCAAGACTGCGCTCCACCGGTCCCACGCCGATGTCCACATACTGCATCCGGCCGTACGGGACGGCCATGGTGCGCTGGAAGAAAATGCCGGTCCTGATCAGGAGGTCGTCGTCCCGTTCCGCGTAGCCGATGGCCCGGACCTGCCGCGGGATGAGCGCGAGCCGCCAGAGGGCCACCACCAGCATGCCGGCGGGCACGGCGGCGGCAAGCCACAGCGGCGGCCAGGCCCACACGTCCGCGACGACGAGGACCAGCGGCAGGGAGAGGACCAGCACGGCGGCCAGGTTTCCCAGGGCCCACTGCACCACCCTGACGGTGACGTATTTGGGGGATACCCGCTGCCACGTGATGCCGGGAGGGTCAATCGCCCCGGTATGCATATTCGCCTTCCCCCGACGCCTCACCGACGGCGCGGCCGGGCTTCCCGTCGAGGCCCTTCGTTTCGCCGTCCTCCGGCGGAATCCTGCAGAACCGTTCCACCAGCAGGCCCACCACGATCATCACCAGTCCCCCGCCGGCCATGGCAAGCGCCAGCCAGGTGATGCCCTGGTCGCTGCGCAGGCTCCAGATGCGCAGCTGGTCCAGGAAGATGCCCACGTGCCAGCCCAGCAGCACCGTCCCGGCGTAGGCGCATGCCTGCGCCAGGACCAGGGTGCGCGCGGCCAGAAGGGGATCGAGGACCGTCTTCTTCTTGCTGCTGTCCTTGAGGCTGTTCCGCCACCTGAGAACCTTGATTCCGAGGATCAGCGTGATGGCCACGATCACGCCCATGGTTGCCAGCGCCGTGGGCGGCAGCACCGGGGTGGACATGCTGTACCGGCTGGTCACCACGGTGGCGGACCAGCCGGCCACGGCCAGGATGAAGCCGATCAGCAGGAGTCGCAGCGGGTTGATGGGCTTCATCGTTCCTCCACCGCCCCGGCGGTGGGCATTCCGTCGAAGTCGCCGAAGCCGTCAAAGGGGGCAAGGTCATCGAAGTCCGCCGCCTTGGCCGCCAAGGCCGTGATCCGTTCACCGTCCAGGACGGCCCCGGGTTCGATGAGCGACCACGGATAGAGGACGAACGCCCGGCTCGCCGCGAGGGGATGCGGCAGGGTCAGGACGGGATCGTCGCTGCGGACGTCACCATAGGTGATGATGTCGACGTCGAGCGTCCGCGGCCCCCAGCGCACCTCCCGCACGCGGTGGTGCTTGTTTTCCACCGCCTGGCAGTGCTCCAGCAGCTGCCGTGGGGTGAGGCTGGTTTCCACCGTGATCACCATGTTCAGGAAGTCCGGCTGCCCGGCCGGCCCGCCGACTGCCTTCGTCTGCACCACCGGCGATACCGCCAGCAGCCGCACCTCCGGCGGGTCAACGAGGTCCGCAACGGCCCCGGACAGGGTGTCGTTGCGCTCGCCCAAATTGCTGCCGAGCGCAAGGACCGCCTTGGTGTAGCCGCCGTTCATGGCCCCTCCCCCTGGCTTTGCCTTTCTTCGCCGGTGCCGTGACCGTCAGTCCGGGTCCCGTCATTCCGGGCGCGGTGGACGCTGACTGAAACGTCGCCGAAGGGAACCTCGATGGGGGCCTGCGGCTTGTGCACGGTGATGTCCACGGCCTGAAGCTGGAATTCGGCCAGCAGGCCCTCCGCGATCCGCACTGCCAGCGCCTCGATCAGGTTCAGCGGCTCTCCGGCGATCCACTCGGTAATACGCTGCGCCACCTCACCGTAGTGCGCGGTGTCCCGGACGTCGTCGGACTCCGCCGCCTTGGCGAAATCCAGGTACAACACTGCGTCCACAACAAAAGGCTGGCCCTCGCGGCGCTCAAAATCAAACACGCCGTGATGGCCGACGGCGGTCACGCCGCTCAGCGCAATCCTGTCCATGGCTGCGCTAGCTGCCGGCGCGCGGCGCGGCCATGCGCGCGGCAACCTTGACGGCGTCAAGGCTGGGGCCGACGTCGTGCACGCGGACGGCCCAGGCGCCGCGGTAGGCGCTGATGGCAGTGATGGCGGCGGTGGCCCCGTCACGTTCCTCCGGGGCGGCGGACTTGCCGGCCACGGTGAGCAGGGTGCCCAGGAACCGCTTGCGGGAAGCCCCAACAAGGATCCGGTGGCCCAGGCTTTCCAGCTGGTCCAGGTTCTGCAGGAGCTCCCAGTTCTGGGCGTCATTCTTGGCAAACCCCAGGCCCGGATCGATGATGATCTGTTCCTGGCTGACGCCCGCGGCATACAGTTTGTCCCGCACCCCGGCGAGCTCGGCCACCACTTCGGCCGCCACATCCTTGTATTCGGCGAGCGAGTTCATGGTGCGGGCGTCGCCGCGGCGGTGCGTGAGGATGTAGGGCGCCTTGGAGGCCGCCGCGAGCTCGGCCATTTCCGGTTCCATGGTGAGCCCGGAGACGTCGTTGATGATGGCGGCGCCGGCCTTCAGGGCGGCCGCGGCGGTGGACGCGTGGGTGGTGTCGATGCTGACCAGGGCGCCGGCCTTCACCAGCGCCTCGATCACGGGAACCACGCGCCGCTGTTCTTCCTCCGGGCTGACGTCTTCCGCGCCGGGGCGGGTGGATTCGCCCCCGACGTCGATGATGTCCGCTCCCGCGTAGAACATCCGGAGCCCAGCCGCGATGGCGGTGTCCGGCGTGGCGTGGCTGCCGCCGTCGCTGAAGGAGTCCGGGGTGACGTTCAGGATGCCCATCACCAGGGTGCGGCCGGTGGGCAGGTCTTCGAACCGGGCTGCCGGGCGCGGTTTGCGCAGGACGGGCAGTGGTGAGGTTGCCGGGCCGGTTCCCGGCGCTGCAGCGAGTGAATCCATGGTCTGTTGATTACCTTCCGAGGATGAGGCTCATGGCTTCGGCGCGGGTGGCCGGGTCATGAAGCTGCCCGCGGACCGCACTGGTGACGGTCTTCGCTCCGGGCTTGCGGATACCGCGCATGGACATGCACATGTGTTCGCATTCAACAACGACGATGGCGCCACGCGGCTTGAGGTGGCGGACCATCGCTTCGACGATCTCCGTGGTGAGGCGTTCCTGCACCTGCGGGCGGCGGGCGTAGATGTCCACGAGCCGGGCCAGCTTGCTGAGCCCCGTCACCTTGCCGTCGTGCGACGGAATGTAGCCAACATGGGCCACGCCGTGGAACGGCACCAGGTGGTGCTCGCACGTGGAATAGAAGGGGATGTCCTTGACCAGGACCAGTTCCTCATGGTCCAGGTCGAAGGTGGTGGACAGGACGTCCGCGGGGTCATGATGGAGCCCGGCAAACACCTCGGCGTAGGCCTTGGCCACCCGCTTGGGGGTGTCTACGAGGCCGCCGCGGTCCGGGTCCTCTCCGATGGCCAGGAGAATCTCGCGGACGGCTGCCTCGATCCGGGGCCGGTCCACTTTGTGGTGCTTTGAGTGGTGGGCGCCGCCCTCCGCCGGGTAGCCGGCGGAGGCGGAAAGGTCGTCGTCGTCGAAGTGGGTCACGTAAGAAAGCTTAGCCGCGAAGGGCGTCAGGCCCCGCGTCCGTTACCCCGCCCTGGAACGGTGCGTCCTCCGGAACACCCTGCGGGTGCGGTGGCTGGGCGTCCAGCGGCTCGTCCAGGCGGGCCTTCTTGGCCTCTTCCTGGGCTTCGCGCTCCGCCCTCTCCTGGCGGGACTCCACGGGGCCGGCCATCTGGACCGGGCGGCTCTCCTTGGACAGCCACACCTCACGGAAGTCGCGCTTGCGGATGTCCCTGAAGATGTCGGCGATCTCGGCCTGGTTCAGTGTTTCGCGTTCCAGCAGTTCCAGGGCCAGCCGGTCCAGGACGTCCCGGTTCTCGGTGAGGATGGCGTACGCCTCGTCATGGGCCTGGTCGATAAGGCGGCGCACTTCCTCGTCCACCACGTAGGCGATCTGGTCCGAGTAGTTGCGCTCGTGCCCGGCGTCGCGGCCAAGGAACGGCTCGCCGCCGCCCTGGCCAAGCCGGACAGCGCCCACCCGCTCGCTCATGCCGTATTCGGTGACCATCTTGCGCGCGGTGCCGGTGGCCTTCTCGATGTCATTGGAAGCGCCGGTGGACGGATCGTGGAACACGATCTCCTCGGCCACGCGGCCGCCCATGGCGTAAGCCATCTGGTCCAGCAACTCGTTGCGGGTCACGGAGTACTTGTCGTTGTCCGGGACCACCATGGTGTAGCCCAGGGCACGGCCGCGGGGAAGGATGGTGATCTTGGTGACCGGGGCGGAATTCCGGAGCGCGGCTGCGACGAGGGCGTGGCCGCCTTCGTGGTAGGCGGTGATCTTGCGCTCATGCTCCTTCATGACGCGGCTGCGCTTCTGCGGGCCGGCCATGACGCGGTCAATGGCCTCATCCAGCGCGCGGTCGTCGATGAGGTTCGCGTTGGAGCGGGCGGTGAGCAGGGCGGCCTCGTTCAGGACGTTGGCCAGGTCCGCGCCGGTGTAGCCGGGGGTCTTCTTGGCCACGGCCTTGAGGTCCACGCCGGGCGCCATCGGCTTGCCCTTTGAGTGGACCTGAAGGATCTGGTCGCGGCCGATCAGGTCCGGCGCTTCCACCCCGATCTGGCGGTCGAAGCGTCCCGGGCGGAGCAGCGCGGGGTCCAGCACATCGGGACGGTTGGTGGCGGCGATGAGGATGACGTTGGTCTTGACGTCGAAGCCGTCCATCTCCACCAGCAGCTGGTTGAGGGTCTGCTCGCGTTCGTCGTTGCCGCCGCCGATGCCGGCACCGCGGTGGCGGCCAACGGCGTCGATCTCATCCACGAAGATGATGGCCGGGGAGTTGGCTTTGGCCTGCTCGAAGAGGTCGCGGACGCGGGAGGCGCCGACACCGACGAACATTTCCACGAAGTCCGAGCCGGAGATGGAGAAGAAGGGGACGCCGGCCTCACCCGCGACGGCGCGGGCCAGGAGGGTCTTGCCGGTACCGGGAGGGCCGTACAGCAGCACGCCCTTGGGGATCTTGGCGCCGACGGCCTGGAACTTGGCGGGCTCCTGCAGGAATTCCTTGATTTCCTGGAGTTCCTCCACTGCCTCATCGGATCCTGCGACGTCGGCGAAGGTCACCTGCGGCATGTCCTTGCTGACCATCTTGGCCTTGGACTTGCCGAACTGCATGATCTTGGAGCCGCCGCCCTGCATGCGGGTCATGAGGAACCAGAACAGGGCGCCCAGGAGGATGACGGGAATCAGGAGGGACAGCAGGCCGGAGAACCAGTTGCTCTCGATGGGCTGGTCCGTGTAGCCCTGTGCCGGCTTGGCGTCCGTTACGGCCTTGACCACGTCCTGCGCACGGGCGTCCACGAAGAAGAACTGGACGCTCTTGCCCTTGTCCTGCCCGTCAAGCTGCAGGTTGTCCTTCAAAGTCAGGTCCACGCGGTTTTCACCGTCGAAGATCTTGGCCTGCTCCACCTGGTTTCCGGAGAGCAGTTCCAGGCCCTTGTCAGTGTCGATCCGTGCCGCACCGCCGGGGGCCAGCGTTGCAAAGGCCACCAGGAGCAGACCGACCACGACGACGATCCAGATGCCCGGGCCTTTGAAGAAATTCTTAGCTTTCATCTGTTCGGGGGCTGGCCCCGTCCCTTCTGGTAGTGCTGCACGGCGAGTAGTCTGCGCGCGTGATGGTGCTGCGTCAGCTTCTAGCTATACACCGTCCGGAGTAGATCACGCATGATGGACGGCAAAAGTTCCCTGTGGGCGTAGCCGGGCGAGGGCGGGCGGCAGCAACCGGCAGCGTCCGCGGGATGGCATGCGGCGGCAGTCCGGGCCTGCAACACTGCGGTTAGGTGCCATCCCGCGCAGCGGGGGCTTACTCGTAGACGTGCGGCGCCAGGGTGCCCACAAAGTCCAGGTTGCGGTACTTCTCGGCGTAGTCCAGGCCGTAGCCCACCACGAACTCGTTGGGGATGTCGTAGCCGACGTATTTAACGTCGATCTCCACCTTGGCAGCCGTGGGCTTGCGGAAGGCGGTGCAGATTTCCACGGAGGCCGTGCCGCGGGATTCCAGGTTGGTCTTGAGCCAGGACAGCGTGAGGCCGGAATCGATGATGTCCTCGACGATCAGCACGTCCTTGCCCATCAGGTCCGTGTCCAGGTCCTTCAGGATCCGCACCACTCCGGAGGACTGGGTCCCCGAGCCGTAGGAGGACACAGCCATCCAGTCCATGGAGATGTGGCTGTGCAGGGCCCGGGCCAGGTCCGCCATGACCATCACGGCACCCTTGAGCACGCCCACGATGAGGATCTCGCGGCCCTCGTAGTCCTTGTCGATCTGCGCAGCCAGCTCCGTGATGCGCTGCTGGATCTGTTCCTTGGTGTAGAGAACGTGCTTGAGGTCTGCCTGGACGTCGTTTGAATCCACCAATGGCTCCTGTGTAGATGCGGGGTGCGACTATTTTGCGGGCGGTTTTTGAGGCCGGAATACTAGCTTCCCACAGCGGGCCCCTTCGCGGGGAACGGGGTCGGGGTTATCCGGGCCCCCGGAACTCCCACCGGTCCCCGCCGCCTCCAGCTGCGCCAGGGACAGCCGGTAGGCGCTCACCCCGCCCGGCAGCTCGACCGGACCCGCCGAGCCCTGCCGCCGCAGCAGCGCCTCCGCCGCCAAAAGGCGCTGGTAGCTGGGCTGCTGCCCGCCGACGTCGGCCGCGGCCTTGGCGATGACGCGGTACCTGATGGCCGGGGCCAGGGCGCGCAACGCCTCCTCAGGAAGGCTCACTTCGGCGCCGTCCCGTTCAACGAGTGCTGCGAACGTGGTTTCTGCCACGTCCTCAAGGTAGTCGGCGTCCAGCTGGAGGATTGATGCGGTCCGGGCGAGGGATTCGGCGACGCCGGGGCCCAGTTTTTCTTCCAGGTGCGGGAGCACTTCCACCCGGGTACGAGACCTGGCGAAGGCCGGGTCCGCGTTGGTGGGATCATGCCAGGGCTCCAGCTGCTCCACCTCGCAGATCTCTTCCGTGTCCGCCCGCCGGAGCCCCAGGAACGGCCGCAACAGGAGGCCCCGCTCCGGCCTCATGCCTGCCAGGGAGCGTGTGCCGGAACCGCGGGCCAGGCCGAGGAGCACCTGTTCCGCCTGGTCGTCCAGCGTGTGCCCCAGCAGGATGGCTCCGGCGCCCTGGCCGGCAGCCGCGGCCTCAAGCGCTTCGTGCCTGGCCTCCCGGGCCGCTGCCTCAGGACCCATGCCGGCCGTTGCCACGGTCACCGCACGGATCTCCACCGGGGCGAGTCCCAGGTCACGGAGGGCCCGGGCGGTTTCCTCTGCCACGCTGGCGGACCCTTCCTGCAACTGGTGGTCCACCACTACCGCGCCCACAGTCACCGGGTGGCCGTCCACATGGCCGCGCCGGGCAAAGTACGCGGCCACGGCGGCCAGCGCCAGGGAGTCCGGTCCGCCGCTGCAGGCAACCAGGACGTGGCGCGGATAACCGGCCTGGGCCAAGGCGTCCTGGAGCGCTTTCCGCGCTTTGCCGACGACGGGCGCCAGCCTGCCCGGCCGTCGTCGTCCGCCCTGGAAGCCGCTCCCGGGAGATTCGCTCCGCGGCAATCAGAGTCCCATCCGCTCAAGCCACAGCTTGGCGTCGTGGATCTCCGGTTCGGTGGGCAGGTGGTCCGCGGACTCCCAGACCTTGTTAAACCCCTCCATGCCGGCTGCGTCCACCACCGCCCGCACAAACCGGGCACCGTCCGAGTACTGGCGCATCTTGGCGTCCAGCCCAAGGAGGCTGCGGATGAACTTTTCGATGACCCCACGGTCCTTGCCGCGGTCGTTGAACCGCTGCCGGATCGTCTTCACGGACGGGATGATGCTCGCGTCCACGGCATCCATCACCACGTTCGCATGGCCTTCGAGGAGGCTCATCACGGCCGTGAGGTGCGAGATGGCCGCCTTTTCCTCCGGGTCCTGCAGGAGATCCAGGATGGCACCGCGCCCGGGAGTGTTTCCCGAGGCAGTGCGGTCCTTGAGGGAGCGGGCGGCGGCTGTGGCCCGCTCCATCAGGGAGTCAACGTTGCCCAGCAGGTGCACGCTGAGTTCGTCGATCTGTTCAAGCATGTGGTGCCGCAGCCACGGGGCCGCGGCGAACTGCACGCGGTGGGTCTGCTCGTGAAGGCACACCCACAGGCGGAAATCCTCCGGGGCGACGTTGAGTTCGCGCTCCACGGCCACGATGTTCGGGGCGACGAGGAGGAGCCTGCCGCCGGGAGGGGCGGCGGAGCCTTCCGCGAGCGCCGCGAAGGGATCGTACTGTCCCAGGACCTTGCTCGCCAGAAACGCCAGGACCGCGCCGAGCTGGCTTCCGGTGATGGCCCCGCTGACGCTGGCAGCCCCGGGGCTCAGGGTGCCCCGCCTGTTTTCCAGCATCTTTTCCATGGCGGGCTTGAGCATCACTGCAAAGCTCTGGGTGTTTGCTTTTGCCCAGGACGCCCGGTCCACCACCAGCACGGAGGAATCCCGCAGGTCGCGTGCCGCCTCCAGCCCGGTGATTTCGTGGACGTGTTCAACGGACACATCGGCCAGGCGGCGCAGGCTGTCCACGGCCTCGCCGATTTCGGCCCCGCTGAGCACGGGCCCGGCCGGGGCCAGGCGTGCGGCGGTGGAGGCGGCGAGGTCCCAGTTGATCAGGGACTGTGCCGTGGCGGACAACGTCTGGGATGACGACTCGCGTGCAGTGGGCTCCATGGTTCCCATCAGAACACAGCATGCTGCGGATAGTCCTTAAGTTCGCTGACCGGCGAACCGCCCGAAGCATCCTGTCCGGCCAGCAGATCCTATTTCTTGCCTCCCGACGTCGTCGTTGTTATTTCGGCACGCGCCGTGTTGGCGTAGACGTCCTTGCTGACCTCGTAGCCGTGCTGGTCGAGTTCGAGCGCTTGCTGGTTGATTTCCGCCAGTTGTCCGTCCGTGAGATGTTCAACTCTGGTGAGATCCAAGGTTTCCTGGTTCACCCCGCCCTCGGCCGTCACTTTAACCAGCCCGGTTCCGGCTGAGTAGTACTTGCGCTGATGGCCTACATTCGGTTCCAACGGATTGTGCTCATCAATCACCAACACGTCTCCGTAGCAGCCTTTGGGCACGCAAAGCGCTATATTGTCGTCGAAAACAAGCCCGCAATCGAGGAACCCCACGGAAGCGGCGTGAGCCTGGACATATGCCGGCGTTCGGGTCCGGGGCGCCGCCTGCATGGCAATTCCGGCCTGGCTGCCGGAGATGCCGTGGATGAACGTATTGGGCGCCCCAATGAACTTGTCCTCTTCAAACTCCTCAGGATACTCGCCGAACAGCCACACCGTCCCGGCGTTATCCTGCGCGAAGAAGGCAAGTTCCGATTCCACCAGCGCGCCATCCTGGTAATCGCGGTCCCACATCACTTGGGTCTTCACGCCGTCAATGACCTTGGTCAGGCCAGTGACGGTGTGCGTGACCCGCCGCTCAGTGGTTCCACCTTCACTTTCCACCGCGCCGGTGGTGGTGTACTTCATCCCAGGCTTCAGCGGAAACCACTTGTTGTCGATGACGGGCGACTCCGGGAAGGCCGTCTTGTCGAACTTGATGGCAGACCCCGGCCCGCACAGTTCCGGCGCCGGCGGCACCGCTGCGGGCGCCAGGGTGGGCGGCCCCGGCGGTGCGCTGGAAGGCGCAACCGGCGCCGAAGTGCCGGTGGATTCGGGCTTCATCTGCCCGGCCTTCGGGTCTGCGCACGTGGCTACGGCCGGCATGGCCAGAAGCAGCGTGAAAGCGGAACCGAACACTGATAATCGTGTATTTGCGTGGAACATCGTTGTGGCCTTTGGCGTGAGGTTTTTACATCTGTCGGAGCAGTGTCCTGCCAAACGCGCGGCTTCGAGGCACAACGCTGGGCCTGGCCGCGGTTTGGCTGGAGCGAACGAGGCGCGCCATCACGTAATTCGATTGGCTATGGACACCAAACCCCACCCCCTCATGACGGTTCGACGCCGGAAGTTCGTTACGTTGCCAACCCCGGAGTCCGCACGTGTGGTCGAGTGTAGGGCGGCCCGCAATCCAGGGTCACGAGTAGCCGCTACTCGTTTTTTCCATCTGCCGCACTTAATACCTCACCGGCAGCCGCAGCCGGCGAGCGCGGTGGCCGCGCGGTCCAGCGCTTCCTTGTTGCCGGCGGCCCCGGGCGTCAGCCCGTTGCCGATGAAGGAAAAGACCAGCAGCCTGCCGTCCGCGTCAACCACATAGCCGCTGAGCGCGAGGACTGTGTTCAATGTGCCGGTCTTGGCCCGCACCAGGCCGGCACCGCCCGCCGTTGCGCCGCCGCCGTAGCGCGTGTCCAGGGTTCCCGTGAGGCCTGCCACCGGGAATCCGTCCAGCGCGGCCCGCAGCCTGGTGTCCGCGCCCGACGTGATGGCCCGCACCACCTCTGAGAACTGCCGAGCCGGGACCTGGTTGCCCATGGCCAGTCCACAGACATCCACCAGCTTCATGGCATCGGTGGCGAGGCCCGCTGCGGAGAGCTGTGCGCGGACTGCCGCTGTGGCGCCGTCGTTGCTGCCCGGCAGCCCGTCCGCCAGTGCCGTCAGCCGCCCCAGTGCTTCCGCCAAATAGTTGTCCGAGTCCTGCAGCATCACGTCCACTTGCTCGGCCACGGTTGCGGACTGCACCTCCGCCAGCACCACTGGCTTTTCGCTTTCCCCGCCTGCCGCCCGGGCTGGGGCGGGTGAACGTTCGACGCCGGCGGCCACAGTGAGTCCCGCGGCGGCGCCTGCCGTCCGCAGCCGGGCGGCAAACTCCTCGGCGGCAGCCATGGCGGAGTCCTGGGGCCGGGGACCGGTGGTGACGGCAGGATCGTAGCGGCCCGAATTCAGGGCGAGGGGGAACAACGGCGCCACTTCGCCGGCCGCCACATCCCCGCTGTCCCAGGCCGGGTTCAGCGCGGGCCCGGAGAACAGGGAATCATCCACCAGGACCTTGAGCTCCCCGGACGCGCCGTCCGACGTCAGGGCCTCCACCGTGGCGGCAGCCAGGGTTGCCAGTCCGGCGTGTCCCAGGGCCCGTTCGGGGTTGGAGTCGCCGGGCCCCAGGAGGACGTCGCCGCCGCCCACCAGCACCACCTGCCCGGGCGCCGGCCCGGCAACAACGGTTGTGCTGAAACGGTGCCCGGGGCCCAGGGACCGCAGGGCGGCGACGGCGGTGAGCAGCTTCATGTTGGACGCCGGCACGCGGCCCTCCGACCCGCCGCGGTCAAACAGGACCTGGCCGGTCCACGCATCCTGGACCATCCCGGTGAACGTCCCGCCGCCGTCGGCCTTCAACAGCGGATCCAGCTGCGCAGTGATGGCGGGCTGGGACGGAATCTCTGCCGCCGCGTCGAGGGCGGCCAGGCCCTGCCGGGCGGAGAGCGTGGCGGGTGCCTGCTGCCACGCGGGCGCGGACGGAGCGGGGGCAGGGGCTTCGGGACCCAGGAACCCGGGGGCCACCAAGAGGGCAGCGGGGAGGGCGAGGGCAACCAGGAGGGCCGAAAGGAGGACCAGCGGCCACGAGCTCCGCAGGCCGGTGACGGCCCTCCGCGCGGCCTGCCGGACACGGCCGTGCTGCTGGTCCGTGCCGATTGTTTTGGTCATGCTGGTGCCGGTCCTCAAGTCCTGAAATTTCCCCACAAGTTCCTGATTCCAGGGCCTCTCGCTATATCCTCAATAATAGTCGGCGGCACTGACAGTCCTTTTTGTTGCCCGTCAGAAGTGCCGCGAACCCCCTGCAATTGCCGAGGAGCATTCCATGAAGCATGACGTGACCATCGAGATCCCCAAGGGATCACGCGTCAAGTATGAAGTTGACCACGAGACCGGCCGCGTCCGCCTGGACCGCGTCCTCTTCACCTCCATGCAGTACCCCACGCACTACGGATACTTCGAGAACACCCTCGGCGAGGACGGCGACCCGCTGGACGCACTGGTGCTCCTGCAGGACTTCGACCTGCACCCCGGCGTCATCGTTGAGTCCCGCCCCATCGGCGTCTTCAACATGACGGACGACGGCGGCGGGGACGCCAAGATCCTCTGCGTGCCCGTGGATGCCCGCTTTGACCACATCCAGGAGGTCAGCGACGTCAACGACTTCCTGATCAAGGAGATCGAGCACTTCTTTACCCGCTACAAGGACCTGGAGCCCGGCAAGTGGGTCAAGGCCGAGGGCTGGGGCGACCGCGCCGCCGCCGAGGCCGAGCTGGAAGCCTCCATCAAGCGTTACGTGCCCACAGCACACTGATTTTCCCGTGTACGACGGCGGGTGCCCGGCTTGCAAGAGCCGCGCACCCGCCGTCGTACTTTTAGGGAGGTGTGACATTGTGGATTGGTGAACTTCGAGCCTTCGTTCTATCCGCCCTGTGGTCCCGTCACCGGCAGGCGGGACGGGGACGTCCTCCGGGCAACCGGGATCCCCTACGCCACCGCCGGGCGTTTCCAGCCTCCCGCCCCGGCACCTGACTGGACCGAACCGCTTGCCGCCACCTCCCCCGCGCCTGCCTGCCCGCAGGGGCCGGTGCCGTTCCTCGACGACGTCCTGGGCACCCGCTACGGGGAGCTGCCGGGGAGCGAGGACTGCCAGAACCTCTCCATCACCATGCCCGCCGATGTGGACCCCGGCGAACAGCTGCCCGTGATGGTCTGGATCCACGGCGGCTCCTACACCACCGGTTCGGGCGACCTCGCCATCTTCGATCCCGCGGCACTGGTGGCCGAGAACCGGGTGGTGGTTGTCTCGGTGACGTACCGCCTGGGGCTGTTTGGGTTCCTGGCCACCCGCTCCGGCCGGCCCGGCAACCTGGGCCTCCTGGACCAGCTCGAGGCATTCCGCTGGGTGCAGCGGAACATCGCGGCATTCGGCGGCGACCCCGGCCGGGTGACCGCCTTCGGCCAGTCCGCAGGGGGCGATGCGATCGCCCACCTCATGGCCACCGCCGAAGCGCCGTCCCTCTTCCAGCGGGCCATCATCCAAAGCGCGCCCCTGGGAATCTCCCGCGGCAGGGCCAAAATGAACCATGCCATGGGCATCGTTGCCGAGGCTGTGGACGAGGAGACCCCCGCCATGGACGTTGTGGAACGGGAGGACCACGTGGCGCAGGTGGCCCGTAAATTCGGCATGCTGGCCGCCATGCCGTTCGGAACGCAGTACGGCCACGCACCACTGCCGGAGGAAAAGGATATTGAAGCCGCCTGGAACCGCGCCGCCCCCGGCATTGAGGTCCTGATCGGGCATACCTCAGAGGAAGCCCGGCTGTTCCTGCCCCGCAGCCCCTATCTGAGCCGACTGGCCCGCGTCCCCTTGGTGGGGGCTCCGGCTGTCCGCGCCATTGACTGGGTGGTCACCGAGACGGTCTATGGACGGGCGGCACGGAAGTTCGCACGGCGCCACGTCCGGGCCGGAGGGAAGGCCCACCGTTACGTCCTGGCCTGGCATGCCCCTGGAAATATCTTCGGCGCTGCCCACACCGTTGACCTGCCGCTGCTTTTCGGCAACCGGAGCACGTGGGAGGGCGTGGGCCTGATCGCGGGCGCCGGCTGGGAAGAGGTCAACGCGGCCGGTCGCCAGCTGCGGGCGCTCTGGGCCGGTTTCGCCCGCGGTGACAGCCTCGGCGAAAGCGGCACCATCCCGGGAACACTGCACTACCGGGCGGCGTGAGGGCCCCATGCGGACCTTAGGCGTGGACCTGGCCGCCGCCACCAGGAAAACAGCTGTGGCCGTCCTCGAATGGGGCAAGGATTCCGCCGAGCTGGTGCACCTGGCGCTGGATGTGGGCGACCAGGAGATCGTGGAGATCTTTGGCGGCGCCGCCATGACGGGAATCGACTGCCCGGTGGGGTGGCCGCAGGCCCTGGTCCCGTTCCTCACCGGGCACCTCAATTTCGACGCCGGCCCTGTGCTCGAGCACGACGGCATCGAGGGCCGGCGGCTGCTTGCCTACCGTGACACGGACAGGTTCGTCACCGGCCGGACCGGGCTGATTCCCCTCAGCGTCTCGGCGGACCGGCTGGCACACCCGGCCATGCGGTGCGCGGTGATCCAGGCCAAGATCGCGGCGCTCCACGGGCCACAGCCCAGGGACGGGTCCGGACGCCTCGCGGAGGTCTATCCGGCCGCTTCACTCAAGCTCTGGGGACTGGCCGCCCGCGGCTACAAGGGGCGGGGAACTTCCGAAGCCGAACGGCTTTCTGTGCTCCTCGCGACCCTGCGGGAGCAGGCTCCCTGGCTGGACCTGGCTGGCCAGGAGGGCAGGCTGGCGGCCTCGGACGACCTGTTCGACGCCGTCGTTGCGTCCCTCACCGCCCGCGCGGCCGCCGTCAGGCTTACCGTTCCCCCTGATGCCGCGCACGCCGCAGCCGCCCTCACGGAGGGGTGGATCCACCTGCCCTCGTGCAGCCTCGACGGACTGGTCGGCCAGAGGGGCTAGCCGAGCTTCCAGTTCCGGATCTCCTCCGGGTCCTCCCCGTGCAGCCTGGTGTGTTCCCGGGCCCGCATCCGCCGGTCCTGGAGGTGCTGCCGGAGGAGGGAGTGCCTCTCAGCCAGCCCGGGCACCCGGTCGATGGCGTCGATGGCCAGCTGGAACCGGTCGATCCCGTTCAGCATGGCCATGTCGAACGGCGTGGTGGTGGTCCCCTCTTCCTTGTAACCGCGCACGTGCAGCCCGTCCTGGTTGGAGCGGCGGTAGGCCAGCCGATGGATCAGGGCAGGGTAGCCGTGATAGGCGAAGATGATGGGCTTGTCCGTGGTGAAGATCCCGTCGAAGTCCCGCGCCGGGAGCCCATGCGGGTGCTCGCTCACGTCCTGCAGCCGCATCAGATCCACCACGTTTACCACCCGGACCTTCAGTCCTGGCGCGCCCTCGCGGAGCAGTTCGGCTGCCGCGACGGTTTCCACCGTGGGCACGTCACCTGCGCAGGCCATAACGACGTCGGGCTCCTCGCCGGGCACCTCAGACCCCGCGAACTCCCAGATCCCCAGTCCCCGGCGGCAGTGGTTGGCGGCGTCGGCCGGGCCCAGCCAGGTGGGTGAGGGCTGCTTTCCGCTGACAACGATGTTCACGTAGTCGGTGGAGGCGAGGCAGTGGCCCATCACGCACAGCAGTGTGTTGGCGTCCGCCGGCAGGTACACCCGGATCACCTCTGCCTTCTTGTTCACGGCGTGGTCGATAAAGCCCGGATCCTGGTGCGAGAAGCCATTGTGGTCCTGCTGCCACACGTGCGAGGACAGCAGGTAGTTCAGCGATGCCACCGGCTGGCGCCACGGCAGCTGCCGGTGCACCTTCAGCCACTTGGCGTGCTGGTTGAACATGGAGTCGACGATGTGGATGAAGGCCTCGTAGCAGCTGAAGACGCCGTGCCGGCCGGTCAGGAGGTACCCTTCCAGCCAGCCCTGGCACAGGTGTTCGCTGAGCACCTCCATCACCCGGCCGGACCGCGCAAGGTGCTCGTCGGCGTCGTCAATCCGGTACTGCCACACCTTGTCGGTGACCTCGTAGACGTTCTGCAGCCGGTTGGACGCGGTCTCGTCGGGGCCAAACAGCCGGAACGTTTCCATGTTCTGCGCGATGACGTCCCGCATCCACGAGCCCAGCGTGACCATGGGGCTGACCCGCTCGGTCCCCGGCGCCGGGACCTCGACGGCGTAGTCCCGGTAGGCCGGCAGCTTCAGCGCCTTCCGCAGCAGTCCGCCGTTGGCGTGTGGCGTCGCGCTCATCCGGAAAGCGCCCGTGGGCGCGGCCTCGGCGACGTCGGGCCGGGGCCTGCCGTCGCCGTCGAACAGTTCCTCCGGCCGGTAGGACTGCAACCACTCTTCCAGCTGCTTCAGGTGCTCCCCGTTGGTGCGGACCTCGGAGAGCGGGACCTGGTGGCTGCGCCAGGTACCCTCAACCTGCAGCCCGTCCACCGTCCGCGGCCCGGTCCAGCCTTTCGGCGAGCGCAGCACGATCATGGGCCAGCGGGGCGCTTCGATGTCCGTCTCGGCCACGTCCGCCTGGGGCGTCCGCCGGCTGTCCTGGATGGCGCGGATGCCGGCCATGCAGCGTTCCAGCGCGTCCGCGAAGTCGCGGTGCGCCTGCTCCGTGTTGTTGGGGTCCTTCACGGTAACGAAGCAGGGCTCATGCCCATAGCCGCGCAACAGCTGCTCCAGCTGGGCTTCGGGCATCCGCGCCAGGATGGTGGGGTTGGCGATCTTGTAGCCGTTCAGGTGCAGGATGGGCAGCACGGCGCCGTCCGTGGCGGGGTCCAGGAAGTTGTGCGAGTGCCAGCTGGCCGCCAGCGGGCCGGTCTCCGCCTCGCCGTCGCCGATCACGACGGCGGCCACCAGCTTGGGATTGTCGAGGACCGAGCCGTACGCGTGCGCCAGGGAGTACCCGAGTTCGCCGCCCTCGCTGATGGAGCCCGGGCTTTCCGGCGCCGCGTGGCTGGGGATGCCGCCGGGGTAGGAAAACTGGCGGAACAGCTCGGCCATGCCGTCGCCGTCGTTGCCCACGTGGCCGTAGATCTCGGAGTAGGTGCCCTCCAGCCAGGCATTGGCGACGACGGCGGGGCCGCCATGGCCGGGACCTGCCACAAAGAGCATCTCGGCGGAGTCGCGGCGGATGATGCGGTTCAGGTGGGCATAGACGAAGTTCAACCCTGGGGTGGTGCCCCAGTGGCCCAGCAGCCGGGACTTGGTGTGTTCGGCCTTCAGCGGTTCGCGCAGCAGCGGATTGGAACGGAGATAGATCTGCCCGACGGAGAGGTAGTTCGCGGCGCGCCACCAGCGGTCCACAAGTTCGATTTCGTCCTGGCGCAACTGGTCCTGCCGCGTCCCATCCTGCCCAATGCTGCCGGCCATAACCATCCTCACGTCGGGGTGTGCCGCTGCAGGCGGCCGTCCTCCCATCGCAACAGATGGAGGGGCACGCAGGCAAGCCCCGCCGTCGGCCGCCCTGGTCCACCCGTCCCCGCCGCGGCCATCGCTGCCGTCCCCACAACAGAGCGCCAGATTGCGGCCCTGTAGAGTACTAAGCAAGCTTAGCTTCCGCCTGGCGGAGCTGGGAAAACACAACTGTGGGGAGATCAAGACATGCCAGCCGAAGACGATGTTGTAATTCCCGGGGCTCCGGCCAGCGAACCTCCGGCCCTCGAAGAACCCACCACCCCGCGGGAGCCCTTGCCGCCGAAACCGGACCAGCGAGGTCCCGAGGCCGTGTCCCCCACCGGAAGCCCCACCGGTGCGCCGACTGCCTCACGGGCGCAGTCCGGCCAGTACCTGACCACCGCGCAGGGGCTTCGACTGCAGGATACGGACCATTCCCTGAAAGCCGGCGCGCGTGGTCCCATCCTGCTGCAGGACCATCACCTGCGCGAAAAGATCACCCATTTCGACCACGAGCGCATCCCGGAGCGCGTGGTGCACGCCAGGGGCGCCGGAGCGCACGGCGTTTTCCGCTCCTACGGGACAGCGGCAAAGGTCACCAAGGCCGGATTCCTGGCCCCGGACGTTGAAACGCCCGTGTTCGTGAGGTTCTCCACGGTGCTCGGCTCCCGCGGTTCCGCCGACGCGGTCAGGGACACCCGCGGATTCTCGACGAAGTTCTACACGGATGAAGGAACCTACGACCTGGTGGGGAACAACATCCCCGTGTTCTTCATCCAGGACGGCATCAAGTTCCCCGACGTTGTGCACGCGGCGAAGCCCCATCCGGACCGGGAAATCCCCCAGGCCCAGAGCGCGCACGACACCTTCTGGGACTTCGTCTCGCTCCATACCGAGGCGCAGGCCCACACGATGTGGAACATGTCCGACCGCGGCATCCCCCGTTCCTACCGGACCATGGAGGGCTTCGGCGTCCACACCTTCCGGCTGGTCAACGCCGCCGGCGACACCACTTTGGTGAAGTTCCACTGGAAACCCAAACAGGGTGTGCACTCCCTGGTCTGGGAAGAGGCCCAGATCATCAACGGGATGGATCCGGATTTCCACCGCCGCGACCTTGCCGACGCCATCGAGGCCGGCGCCTACCCGGAGTGGGAGCTTGGGATCCAGGCTTTCCCGGACACCGAAGACCAGATGTTCGAAGGCATCGACCTCCTGGATCCCACCAAGTTCGTCCCCGAGGAGCTCGCACCGGTGCAGCCTGTCGGCCTCATGACCCTCAATGCGAACCCAACGAACTTCTTCGCCGAAACCGAGCAGGTAGCCTTCCATCCCGGGCACCTGGTACCGGGAATCGACGTCACCAACGATCCCCTGCTGCAGGTCCGCCTGTTTTCCTACCTGGACACCCAGATCTCACGCCTGGGCGGCCCCAACTTCGCCCAGATTCCGATCAACCGGCCGCACGCGCCGGTGAATGACATGCTCCGTGACGGCATGCACCAGACCGCGGTGCACGCCGGAGTTGCCCCGTACCGGCCCAATTCCCTGGACGGCGGGTGCCCTTTCCTTGCCGGACAGGACATGGGGGCGTTCGTGGACGTACCAGAGGCCGTGGCGGAATCCATCAAGGAGCGGCGCAACCCGGCCTCCTTCGATGACCACTACAGCCAGGCCCGGCTGTTCTTCCGCAGCCTGGGCGCTGTGGAGCAGGACCACGTGATCCAGGCCTACACGTTCGAGCTCGGCAAGTGCTTCGAAACGCCCATCCGGGAGCGCCAGCTCCAGGCACTGGCCAACATCGATGCAGGGCTCTGCGCTGCGGTGGCTGCCGGCCTGGGCATGCCCGCACCGGAAGCCACCGAACAGGTCCCCGACCGGGACCTTAGCCCGGCGCTGTCCCAGCTGGGCGCAACCTGGCCGGTCGCAGGCAGGGTGGTGGGCATCATCACCGATTCTTCCAGCGACCTGGCCCAGGTGGCTGCCGCCCGCACAGCGCTCGACGGCGAGGGCATGGTCCCGCTGGTCATCGCCCCGACGGGTGGCACGCTGTCAGGTGACGGGCTCTCCCTCACGGTCCAGCGGACCTTCCTGACGGCGCGGTCCACTGAGTTCGACGCGCTCATCGTCGCCGGCGGCCAGGTGCCCGCGCCGGACGCCACTGCGGGACGTGACGCCAAAGCCGGGAACCCAGCCGGATCCCCTGATCCGCGCGTCGCCATCATGCTGTCCGAGGCCTACCGCCACGCTAAAGCCATTGGCGCCTGGGGTTCCGGATCCGATGTCCTGGCCGCGGCCGGCATCCCGGCGGAAGCGCCCGGTATCAGTGCGGGCGACGCCGGCGCCCCGGTGGCAGCCGGCATCTCCAGCCTGCTCGCCGCCCACCGCGCGTGGGACCGTTTCCCGGCCACGGGCCAGCCGACCCAGGGGAACTGACGCCGGCCGGCTGTTCCGCCAGCAGGGGACGGGGGCCCGCACCAGCACGGTGCGGGCCCCTTCCCTTTTGATGAACCAGGTTTGTGGATCTGGGCGGCAGAGCCGCCTGCAATCCGGGGCGTTCCGCAATTCCTACTTCCGGGTAGTGTGGACCCAGAATGTTCACGTTGACCATCAACCAGACGGACAGCCGGCGCGACGGTGACCGGGTACCGCAGCTGCTCAAGGACCTGCGGCACATTCCTGCGCGCCTGGATTTCGACCGCTCGGTGGAAGACGAGGTCCAGGGCATTGTCGACTGCCCCCACCAGGCGGTGGAAGCTGCCCTAATCGCCTTGAGGTGCGGTTCCTGGTACGTGGGGATTGGCGTCGGGCCCGTAAACGAGCCGCTGCCGAACCAGATCAAGGACGCGTCCGGCCACGGGCTGGTGTATGCCCGGCGTGCGGTGGACCGCCTCCACGGCAGCAAGGAGCGCGTGCCGGTGGCCGTGGAGGGCCCACTGGCGGATATTGCCCACGACGCCGAGGCCGTGCTGCGCCTCCTCGGGCACATCGTCCGTAACCGGTCCGAGGCCGAGTGGCGCGTGCTGGACCTCCTGACCCCCGGCGTGCGCGGGCAGCAGAAGGCGGTGGCCCAGGAGCTCGGTATCACCACGCAGGCTGTGAGCAAGGCCGTGGCCCGGGCCCAGTGGAACGAGGAGCATGCGGCCCGGCCTGCCGCGGCCCGGCTGCTGGCATTGATCCTCGAGGCGCGCTAGGGGCTGGCCCCACTCAGGCCTGGGTGGCCGCCATTACCGGCTCGCCGTTGAAGTACTCGAGCTGCCAGCCGTCGATCGCGTGGTGGTGCGCCAGGTTCAGCACGGCATTGTCGATACTGGCCAGTGTGGTTCCCACCGCGCGGCTGAGGCTCACCCTGAGCAGCGTCCCATGGGCGACGACGAGAAGTCGGCGGCCGCGGAACTCTTCGGCCAGTGCCTCCAGGGCCGCCAGCCCCCGGTCGGCCGCCTCGTCCTCGCTTTCAGCGCCGCGGAAACCTCCCGGAATGCGCAGCGCGTCCAGTTCCGGCCCTGCCTGCATGCCCTCAGCCGGGCCGAAACTCCGTTCCGTCAGCTCCGGCACGTGCCGTACATCGGCGAGCCCCAACCCATCGGCGATCAGGTCGGCGGTCTCGGCGGCACGGCTCAGCGGGGAGGACACCACGGCGTCCCATTCGTAAGCGGACAAAACAGCGACGGCGTCACGCGCCTGGGCCCGGCCGACGTCGTTCAGCGGAATGTCAGTGGATCCCTGCAGCCGCCGCTGGGCGTTCCAGTCAGTCTGGCCATGGCGGATGAGGGCGAAGGTGGTGAGGGTCATGGCTTCCATTCTGCCCGACGGCGGGCTTCCGCCTGCCGCGGGACCATAGGCACGGGTGGTCCGCCGGCGCTACAGCAGGCTGCGCAGCACGTGGGCAGCGCCGTCGTCGAACACTGAGTGGGTGACCTCGTCGGCGACGGCGATGACTTCCTCCGGCGCCTGCCCCATGGCCACTCCACGTCCTGCCCAGGTGAGCATCTCAATGTCGTTGCGGCCGTCGCCGATGGCCACCGTGAGATGCCGTTCGATGCCGAGCCTGCCGCGGAGGCTTTCCAGCGCGCTTGCCTTGGTCACACCGGCGGCGGCGATGTCCAGCCACGCGGTCCAGCCCACAGAGTAGGTGACGCCGGCCAGGCCTACGTGCTGAATGGCCTCGTTGAACTCTTCCGGCGTGTTTTCGGTGCTGAAGACCACCACGCGCACGGCTGTGGCTTCAAGCATGGTGTGGAAATCCACGCCGATGGCCTCGACGCCAAAGCTCGGGTCCTGGAAGCGCTCGGTGGACAGGAAGTTGCCGTCCGCATCCTCCAGCGCATACTTGGCCGAAGGAAGCCGCTCGCGGAGTGCCCGGAGCGCAGGTCCGGGGTCAAACGTGGCTTTGTGGATGACCTCGTAGCCGCTGTCCAGTCCTGGGTGGAGCCGCAGGGTCACACCGCCGTTGCAGCAGACGGCATAGCCGCGCTCAATTCCAATTTTCTCGATAATGGGCAGTGTGGCGTTGAGCGAGCGGCCCGTGGCGATCATTACCTCGTGCCCGGCGGCCACGACGGCCTGCGCCGATTCCCGGACACCCGGGGACATGTGGCCGTCGTGGTTCACCAGGGTGCCGTCCACGTCCAGGGCCACCATCAGCTTCCGGCCGTTGTTGTTTTCGTTGTCTCGCCGGTCATCGTTGCCGGCGACTGAGGTTTCAGTCAGCGTTGTCATTCCAATAGTGAACCAGACGCCCCTAAACGCCGCTAGGACGCGCACCACAGTGTTATTGAACAGTTGGTAAATACCCACAGGTTGTCCCCGGCATGAGTGTTAGCCATCGCCTGTGGATTCGCCCACTCCCACGCCTGTTCGCGAATCCGAGCCTTCAAGGTTCGGATCCGCGAAGAAGCCCGGGACACGTGGCCGCAGCCCGGCCGCAAGGAGTTTCCGCCGCAACCGCTCCGGCTGCTCCACATCCGCCCAGCCCCACCGCACGAAGCCAAGCCCGAGGGCGCGGATCCGGTCTTCGCGGAGCTTCTCCCGGTAAACCGCCTCCTCCGGTGAGGCACCACCACGGACAGCTGCATCAAGGTACTTTGCCTTGCCGTCGAACTCGCCCACAACCCGCTGCCGCGGCCACCAGCAGTCCACCCTGCCAATGAAGCCTTCCGTGTCCCGAAACACATGCTGCAGTACGGGCTGCTCGAATCCAAGGAGCTCAAAGGCGGCCCGGCTGTAGGACTCACCGACGGACTCGGCCAACGGGCTGGCGAGGGACGCCACACGTACTGCACGGTGTCGCGCGGCCGAGTAGGCGTGGCCGAGATGCCGGCGGCGATCGCGGGAACGGCCATCAGGTCGTCCTCAGCCGGCAGGACGCCCCCATGATGCATCATCCGGGCCAGCCCATCCGCCACCACCAGGGCCTCGCTGAACCTGCCGGAAACCATCAGGTCAAGGGTTGTCTGTACGGGGCTGGTACACCGGAATTCGCCGCGGACCACAGTCTCAGAGGCGGGCCGTAGGCAGTATTTGAGGGGATACGAGCGTTTGCCCCGGACCTGCTGGGCAGCTGCGTCCTCGCCCAGTACCGTCAGGAGCGAGCGCCGCACTCCGCTTCGACCCGGCAGCGTTGTGGCCAGTTCCACGCATGCAGGTGTCCGCAGCGTAGGCAATCCAGCGGCGAGGGCCGCCGTCTCCCCGCACAACACCGCGCCCTTTACCGACCTGGCCACTGCCGCCGTCGACCATGCAAAGCGCTCCGACGGACGGGCGCCAAGCCAGTCAGCCGTCCGGACGTAGAAACCCCTGCGGATCCTGACCAGCCGCCCAGCCCGGAACCCCCGGTGGATCACATCAGTGGTCCCCTGGGTCCGAAGGATGGCGGCGGAATCAATAAGTCCGGGCGGAATCTCCATGCCACAATGCTGGCGGAACGAGGCTGCAGCGTCAGTACGCGGGCAGGCCTATGTGGAAATCCGCCCGCGATCAGAGGCCTGTTCGCGAAACCGGGCCATCAAGGTCCGGATCCGCGAACAAGCCCGGGAACAGCAAACTAGAGGACCGGGAGGACCTCAAGCCCGCCCAGGTACTTCTGCAGGGCCTTGGGCACGTTGACCGAGCCGTCCGGGTTCTGGTGGTGCTCCAGCAGTGCCACGATCCAGCGGGTGGTGGCCAGGGTTCCGTTCAGGGTGGCCACGGCCCGGGTGCCCTTCGCCACGCCCTCTGCGTTCACCACGCGTTCGCGGATGTTCAGCCGGCGGGCCTGGAAGGTGGTGCAGTTGGACGTCGAGGTCAGCTCGCGGTACGCGCCCTGGGTGGGAACCCAGGCCTCGCAGTCGTACTTCCGCGCTGCGGAGGTGCCAAGGTCGCCGGCGGCGGTGTCAATCACCCGGTACGGCAGCTCGCACTTGGCCAGCATCTCCTCTTCCCACGCCAGCAGCCGCTGGTGCTCGGCCGCAGCCTCCTCAACGGTGGTGTAGATGAACATCTCCACCTTGTTGAACTGGTGCACGCGGATGATGCCGCGGGTGTCCTTGCCGTGCGAACCCGCTTCGCGGCGGTAGCAGGAGCTCTGGCCCGCGTAGCGGATGGGGCCGGCGGCGAAGTCCAGGATCTCGTCCGCGTGGTACCCGGCCAGGGCCACCTCGGAGGTGCCCACCAGGTAAAGGTCGTCTTCGGCGAGACGGTAGATCTCGGCGTCGTGCTTTACGTCAAAGCCCGTGCCCTGCATGGTCTCCGGACGCACCAAGGTGGGTGTGATCATGGGAACGAAACCGGCCTCGATGGCCTGGTCCATGGCCATCTGCAGGAGCGCCATCTCCAGCCGGGCGCCCACGCCGCGAAGGAAATAGAAGCGCGCGCCGGAGACCTTGGCGCCGCGCTCCATGTCGATCGCGCCGATCAGCTCACCGATTTCCAGGTGGTCCTTCGGCTCGAAGTCCGGGAATTCACGTGGGGTGCCGACGGTCTTGACCACCACGTAGTCATCTTCGCCGCCCTCGGGAACGCCGTCCTCAATCAGGTTGGGAATGCTGCGCAGCAGTTCTTCCTGCTTCGCCTGGGCGGCATCAGCCTCGGCGGAGGCAGCCTTGACCGAGTTGGCCAGTTCCTTGACCTCTGCCAGCAGCGCCTTCTTTTCGTCGCCCTTGGCCTGTGCCACCTTCTTGCCGAAGGCGTTCTGCTCGGCACGGAGGTTCTCGAAGCGGATCAGCGCGGCACGGCGGGCGGAGTCCGCGGAAATGATCGCGTCCACCACTGATTCATCCGCGCGGCGGGCACGCTGGCTGGCACGGTATTTATCCGGGTTTTCGCTGAGGTCTTTTACGTCGATCACCAGACAAGGGTATCCAATCCCGCGGACGACGGCGGGCGGAGGCGGGCGTGCCGGACCGGAAGGCTTCGCCGGGCTACTGTTGAACCACCATGAGCGACTGGATCCTGTACCTGCTGATTGGGGTGGCCCTCGCGTTTGCCATCTCGAGCTGGTGGGGCGTGCGCAGGCTCAAGGCGCTGCACATCCGCAGTACGGTGGGCGGGGAGGCGCAGGAATCGGGGCTTGCGGAACAGCGCGTCGCCGTGATCCTGAACCCCATCAAGGCAGGGTCGATGGAAGCCAAGGGCAAAATCCAGCGGGGCTGCCTGGCGGCAGGCTGGGAAGATCCCGTCTTCTTCGAGACGACGGCGGAAGACCCGGGCCATTCACAGGTGCGGGCCGCGCTGGCGTACAAGCCCGACGTCGTCCTGGTGGGGGGCGGTGACGGCACCGTCCGGGTTGTGGCTGAGTCCCTCGCGCACAGCGGTGTGGCCATGGGACTGGTCCCGCTGGGGACGGGCAACCTCCTGGCCCGGAACCTTGACCTGGACGTCAATGACCTTCACGCCAATGTGAACACTGCGCTGTTCGGCCGGCAGCGGTACATCGACACCGCCCGGATGGACATCGAAAACTCCGTGACGGGCGAATCATCCGAGCATTCGTTCCTGGTGATCGCGGGCATCGGCATGGACGCCGAGATCCTGGCCGACACCAATGCGGGCCTGAAAAAGGCTGTGGGGTGGCTTGCATATACCGAGGCCGGCATGCGGCACCTGCCGGGACGCCGGAAGAAGGTCTCGATTTCCCTGGACGGCAGCCCGGCCCAGGTCCGGAACATCCGCAGCGTGCTGTTCGCCAACTGCGGCCTGATCCCGGGCGGCATCGACTTCATCCCCCAGGCCATGATCGACGACGGCATGCTGGACGTGGTGGTGATGAGTCCCCGCAGCGCCCTTGGCTGGCTGCTCATGTACGTCAAGATCATGTTCAAGCACAGCGGGAAGCTGCCCGTCATGACCGTCTACCGCTCCGGGAAAGTGGTCATCAAGTGTCCGGAACCGATGCCCACCCAGCTGGACGGCGACACCGCCGGCGAGGCCACCAAGCTCACCGTCCACGTGGAGCCGCGGTCTCTATTGGTGAGGGTCAAGGGCCAGGACTAGGGCACGGGAACCCGGAAGGGTCAGTGGCTGTCCCTGTGGGCCTCGGCAGCTTTTGCGGCGGCGTGGGCCTCGGACTGCTCGCGGATCATGGCTTGCTCTTCTTCAAAGCGCAGGCGGTCGGCACGGTCGGCTTCGTCGCCGTCCCAGTCCTGGTTGTCGGCGGTAGGCCGGGGGTTGACGATCATCCCCTGGCCATCGTTTTCGGTGCTGCTGGTAGTCATGACGCGCTCCCTTCACTAGGGGCCATCCCCCATGTGGATCAAGCAAGCATACGCATTGTCCACAGCCCGCGAAAGTACTTCGGAGGGCATTTGCGTACGCTTTGGGCGAAGCGGCGGAACCGCTTTCGCTGCCCTGTCATGCAGGCCGGAGAATGTCTCCCACCCACGCCCGCGCTGCCTGGAACGCCTGGTCAGCGGTGTGCCGCTCCACCACTGTACGTTGCATGTCCGCCTTGGGATATGAGCCGAGGAAACGTGTGGCCGGGCTGATGCGGTGGAGTCCTGCCAGGGCATCGGCCATCCGCTCGTCGCCAACGTGCCCGTCGGCGTCGATGCTGAAAAAGTAGTCCCCCAGATACTGTCCCGTGGGGCGGGACTCGATGCGGCTGAGGTTTACTCCGCGGCTGGCAAACTGGTCCAAAATCTCCATCAGGGCTCCCGGACGGTCCTCCGGAAGCGGCACCACCACGGTGGTTTTGTCCGCTCCGGTGCGCGCGGGCAGCACGCCCGGGCGGCTGACCAGGATGAAGCGCGTCACGGCTTCAGGATTGTCGCCAATGTCCTCCGCCAGGACGGACAGGCCCGGCTGCTCCTGCGCCACCAGTGGAGCGCAAATGGCGGCCTCATAATGGCAGGCCTCCTCGAGGAGCCCCATTGCCGCCGCGGCGGTGGATGAGCCCGGGACATATTCCGCTGACGGGATATTACTGTCCGTCCAGAGCCGGCACTGCGCCCAGGCATGTCCATGCGTTGATACCCGGCGCACGTCGGCCAAACGGACTCCCGGCCTGGCCACCAGAACGAAACTGATGGGCACCAGGACTTCGCGGATGATCCTCAGTTCCCCGCCGCTGGCGATGGCGTCGAGGGTGGCGGTGACCCCGCCCTCCACGGAGTTTTCGATGGGCACCATGGCTGCATATGCCGCACCGTCACGTACGTTGTCCAGCGCAGCGTTGACGTTCGACGACGGCACGCGGGTAGCCTGCGCGGCGTCCGGCACCTGCATGAGGGCAGCCTCGGTGAAGGTACCCTCGGGCCCGAGGAAGGCATAGGTGACGGAGGACGCAGACATGGGTGCCCTTCGCCTACAGCACCATGGGCTTGAGCCCGTTGTCCGAGACAAGGGGCTTACCGGCCTCCAGCCACATGTCCATGCCGCCGGCGACGTTGATGGCGGTGTAGCCCTGGCCTGTGAGCCATTGCGCCGCGCGGAAGGACCGGCCCCCGGTGCGGCAGATGACGTAGACGTCCTCGTCGGGATCGAGTTCCTCCAGCCGGCCCGGAAGCTGGTCCAGGGGAATGTGGAGGGCGCCGTCTGCGTGGCCTGCCACCCATTCGTAATCCTCACGGACATCCAGGATGACGGCATCGTCGGGGATGTCGTTGACGGGGACGTTGTCGAAATCGCTCACGGTGATTCCTGCCTTCGCGGATCGGGGGTCGGCTTTAAGCCTAGTGCTTTACGTCCGGCAGGGGCCTCTTGGCCGCCAGGTTAAGCTCACGCAGCCACGTTAAGCTTCTGTGTGGACCCAAGGAGGAAAATTGCTCCCTGCACACTTTGCCGTGGCCGCCGCTGGCCGGGGCAGGCCAGGCAGCCGCTGCCGCCCTGCGCTGGCCGCGGGATCCCGTGGCTGAACTCCACGAGCTGTCCGCGGTGGCCCTCCGGGACGAGCTGCGGCAGGGAAAGGTGTCGGCAGCGGAGGCGGCAGCCCATTTCCTGCAGCGGATAGAACAGAAGAACCCACTGCTGGGCGCGTTCATCACGGTGACGGCGGACCAGGCCATGGAGCACGCCCGCTCCGCGGATTCCCGGCGATCCCGGACTCCGGCCGGAGAGCTGCCACTGCTGCACGGCATGCCCCTGGCCTTCAAGGACCTGACCGACGTGGAAGGCGTGCCAACCACGCATGGCAGCGCGGCGCTGGACCACAAGCCGGCCCTCAGCGACGCCCCGCTGGTGGCGCTGCTCAGGAAAGCCGGCGCAATTTCCCTGGGCAAGACCCAGGTGCCCGAGTTCGGACTGACTGCCTACAGCGAAAACCGGATCGCGCCGCCGTCGCGCAATCCCCATGGCCCCAGCAGGAGCTCGGGGGGATCCTCCGGCGGCAGCGCCGCCGCCGTGGCCGCCGGGCTGCTGCCTTTCGCGCCGGGATCTGACGGCGGCGGATCAGTCCGGATTCCCGCTGCCGCCTGCGGGCTGGTGGGCCTCAAGCCCGGCCGCGGCCTGGTCCCTGCGGGGGAAAGCCTGGGGGATCCGGCCCGGCTGGTGGTTGCCGGCCCCATCGCCGAGACCTCCGCCGATGCCGCACTCATGATGGACGCTCTTGTACCTGGGTCCTCCCCCGCCCTGTCCACGCCGGCTGCACGCAGCCTCCCTGCCTCCACACGCGCGGTGCCCGGGGAAGTTGCCCGAGGTGAGGGCGCTTACCTTGAGGCGCTGGAGCAGGAACCGCCGAGGCTCCGCATCGGCGTGACGCTGGACAGCCCGTGGTCCAGTACCTTTCCCTTCAGCCCGGAACAGGAAGCGCTGGATGCCCTCCAGGCGGGCATCGGCCTGCTGGAACATGCCGGACACGCCCTCGGGGAGGCTTCCATCCGCTATGACAACCGCTACCCCGATGCCTTCACCACGGCCTGGACGGCGGCAGTGGGGACGGCCCGGATCAGCCCGCACCGCGAAGCGCTGCTGGCTCCCCTGACCCGCACTTTCCGGCGCCGCGCCCAGCAACGCAGCCCGGCGAAACTTGCTGAATCGCTGGCCTTCCTGCGGCAGTTCCAGCACGATACGGTGGCGCAGTTCGCCCAGTGGGACCTCATGCTGATGCCCGCACTTGCGCAGACACCCCGCCCGGTGGGCTGGTTCACCGGGCTGCACGGGGGCGAACGGTGGCCCGCGGCCCACTGGCCGGGGGACGCCGACGGCGACTACCGCAAGCAGTGCGAATACGCGCCCTGGTCCTCCATGATCAACGTCTGTGGCCTGCCGGCCATCACCCTTCCTGTCCGCTGGACGGGCGGAACACCCGGCCTGGGACTGCCGATGGGCATCCAACTGGTGGGGCCGGCGGGTTCCGAGGCCCTGCTCCTGCAGGTGGCCAACCAGTTGGGGTACTAGCCAGGCAATTGGGGCACTAAAAGCCTTGATGGGGGTCTTGTTGACCTGGATCTAACACCGGTTTAATTTTCCCGTAACCGTGTGGGACCAGACTGGCAGAGTCCACACGGCTTTCGCTTCCCCTAATCTGGCCATCACTCAACGAGGAGTTGCCGATCATGAACGCTGAACACTCCCGCACCGCTCCCAGCAACACCCACGAAGCGAACCTGGCCCGGCCGGACCTGAACAACGCAAATATCAGGGAGGACCTCGCGGAGAGGGGCCGCTGCGGCATGGTCCATTTGCCCACGGGCCGGACCTGCCTACTTCCCCTCCGGCACCATGGCCCGTGCGAGTTCCACCGCCCTCAGGAGGCCGAGGACGTGATCACCGGCGGATAGCCACCCCGTCGCGGGCACGCCGGAGCCGGACGACGCAGCAAATGCTCCCGCCAGGGTGTCGACTCCCCACCGAAACGGGAGGACGATTAAAGGGCAGTCACTGTGAGGAGGTCTGTGATGTGCTATTCATCCAGCAAGGACTTCGGGTGGGGCGCCAGGAAGGAAACCCACCGCCGGCCTGAAGCCAAGCAGGACACCCCGGAAACCCCGGTAGAAACCCCGGAGAAGCCAGTCAGGGCGCAGGACTTCACGTTCTGGGCTTTCCCGGCCTGGTGGAAGACGCCAGAGCCCCGCACCACCTCTGCTGATCGGAGCAAGGAGAGGGTCTGACGCCGGCGTGGCAAAGTCAACGGAAGGGTCTTCACGGAAGGCCCTTCCGCTGTCTCCGGACGCGGACTGCGGAGGCGGGCTCCGGACGCAGCCTCCCCACCCGTTCGGACACAGCCTCCGGCCGCATGCGGACACAGTATCCCTACGCGGGCCCGCGCAGGAAAACCCCGCAGGAGAAAGGACGGCATGCCCGGGATCTATGTACATGAAGCCACCGTCCTGATGGACGCCGGCGCCGGAACCGGGGCGCCCGGGGCAGCCATCACCGTTGCCCTGTGCGGCAGCTGGCAGCATCCGCCGCCCTGCCCGCTGGCCGCCCACCACACAGCAGCGCAGCGTGACGGTGAAATCGTGACGCTGCGAACCATCTTCACTGCCGACCCGCAGCGGGAAGCCGAGGTCCGCCGTCGTATTGATGGCGCCCTGGCCCACGGCTCACAGGCCGGCCCGGACGGCACGGTTGTCCGGTGGACTCTGGTGGCAGCTGGACCGGCCGGGCTGACGGCGGAGGAGCGCGGGCATGGTCGCCGAATCGCCGGGACTTAGCAGCCCCGCGTTGTGCCGGCTGAACCCCGACCGCTAAGGTGGCATCAGTAAGCATGCTTAGCATTTGGGAAGGGGACGCAATGAGTGCTGGACAGTACACGCCTGGGCCTGAGGGGCAGCCGGAACAGGGCGGCAACGGGATGCCGCCGGACCGGACCGGTACAGCAGCGGTGCCGAACGCGCGGCCGGCAGACGCCGGGCCCGTCTCCCCTGGCCCCACGGCCCAGGTTCCCGCTGCGGAGCAGCCACGGGTGACCCGGGCAGGGGTGGTGTGGGCTGCCGTCGTTGCCGCCCTGGTGGTGCTGATCCTGCTGATCATCTTCATCCTGCAGAACCAGGACCAAGTGGTGGTCCGCTACTTGGGGCTGGAGGGCATGGTCCCGCTGGGCATGGCCCTGTTCATCGCCAGCGTGACCGGCGGCGTCCTGGTTGCCATGGCCGGCGGCGCCCGCATCCTCCAGCTCCGCAGGAACGCCCACCGCGCAAGGGTCCAGCAGCGGAGGTAGCGCCGCCGCAGCAAGGCTGCGGCCAGGTCACCCCGCGCCCAGGCTCCGGTACTTTTCGGAGCGCGCCGCAACCAGCCCGGCGACGGGAAGGCCGGCGAGCGAGCCCAGCTCATACTCGATGGCCTTTGCCATGCGCTGGCAGAATGCGCGCGGCTCCAAAGAGGCGTCGTCCCGCTCATCCACAATGTGGTCCACCAGTCCGTGAGCGTACAGCGACGCGACGTTGACGCCCTGCGCCTGCGCCATCGCGGGGGCCAGCGCAGTTGTCCGGTGCACAATGGCACTGGCACCCTCGGGGGGCAGCGGTGAGAGCCAGCTGTGCTGGGCCGCGATGGTCCTGTCCGCCGGCAGCAGTGCCAGCGCCCCTCCCCCGGCACCCTGGCCCAGCAGCACGGAGACCGACGGGGCGGCCAGGCCGATCAGTTCGTGCAGCGAGCGCGCAATCTCGCCCGCCAGGCCGCCTTCCTCCGCATCCTGCGAGAGCGCCGCACCCGCGGTGTCGATGACGGTCAGCAGCGGCAGCCGCAGCTCCTCCGCCAGCTTCATGCCCCGCCGCGCTTCCCGCAGGGATCCGGGCCCCATCCCGGCTGCTTCCTTGCGAAGCGGCCGCGCGTGGCCCAGGACGATGCAGGACTGCCCGCCGAAACGGGCCAGGGCCAGCAGCAGCCCGGGGTCCTTCTCACCCTGCCCCGTCCCGTTCAAGGGCAGGGCGTCCACTGCCCCGTACTTCAGGAGCTGCCGCAGGTCCGGACGCCGGGCACGCCGGGAGATGCCAATGGACGTCCACGCGTCCACGGGAGCGGGCCGGACTCTGAGCGTCGCGGGCTGCGCCGGAACGCCGGCCCGCTCCGCGCACAGGATGTCCAAGGCCCTGGCCACCAGGTCAGCGAGGTCGGCAGGCTCCACCACGCCGTCGATCAGTCCCTTGTTGAACAGGTTCTCCGCTGTCTGCACGTTCTCCGGGAAGGCATCGCCGTGCAGCGCCTCGTAAACGCGGGGGCCCAGGAACCCCAGGAGGGCGCCGGGTTCAGCCACGTTGATGTGGCCCAGGGATCCCCAGGAGGCCATGACGCCGCCGGTGGTGGGGTGCCGCAGGTAGACCAGATAGGGAAGGCCGGCCTGGCGGTGCGCCCGCACGGCCCCGGTGATTTTCACCATGGACAGGAAGGCCAGCGTCCCTTCCTGCATCCGCGTGCCCCCGGACGCCGGGCCGGCCAGCAGCGGCAGCCCCTCAGCCGTTGCCCGTTCGACGGCCGCCACGATCCGCTGTGCCGCCGCGTGGCCGATCGATCCCGCCAGGAAGGAGAATTCACTCACGATCACCGCCACCCGGCGACCCCGGATGAGCCCGGCGCCCGTGATCACGGATTCGTCCGTACCGCTCCGCTCCCGCGCCTTGGCAAGGTCGCGGCAGTACTCCGCGGACAGCGGCGGCTCCTGCGCCGGCATGTCCCAGGAAACGAAGGACCCCGCATCCACCACGTTGTCCAGCAACTCGGCGGCGCCCAGGTGCCGCACCTTTTCCGTCGTCGCCATGCTATTTCGCCCCGGCGGCCACGGCCCACAGGCCCAGCCATTCGCGGATGGCCTGCCCGTCCTCATCCAGCAAGGGCGGCGCGTCGTGTTCGGTGACCGTGGTTTCCGAGGCGTCGCCGGGAGCAAAGAACCTCAGCGGCGGCCCGGGCAGGCTGACCTTGCCGAGCAGCGGATGCTCCACATCCACCACGAGCCCCTGGGACGCAACCTGTTCCCACGCGTACACCTCGTCAAGCGAGCGCACCTTGCCCGCGGGGATCCCGGCGTCGTTCAGCTTCTGCAGCAGCTCTGCTGCCCCGTAGCGGGCAAAGACGCGTTCGACGGCGGCAATCACCCCAGCGCGGTTCCGCACCCTTTCGGCGTTGCTGGCAAAGCCCGGCGCCGCCGGGTCCAGGCCGAAGGCCGCAGCGAACGATGCCCACAGTTTTTCGCTGCCAACGCTGATCTGCACGCTCCCGTCCCTGCAGGCAAAGAGGCCGTAGGGCGCGATGGACGGATGGTGGTTGCCCTGCGCCTGCGGAACTTCCCCTGCCACCGTGGTGCGGGTGCCCTGGAAGGCGTGCACCCCGATCAGTGATGCCAGCAGAGACGTCCGCACCACCTGCCCGCGGCCGCTTTTGTCCCGGTCAACCAGCGCCGCCAGCACTCCGAATGCCCCGTTCATGCCGGCGAGGAGGTCCGCGATGGGGACGCCGACCCGCTGGGGATCGTCCGGTCCGGAGCCTGTCAGGGACATCAGCCCCGCCTCGCCCTGGAGGATCTGGTCGTAGCCGCTGCGCTGGGATTCCGGCCCGTCATGGCCGAAGCCGGTGATGGAGAGGACCACCAGGCGCGGGTTTAGTTCGTGCATGGCAGCGGTGGAGAAGCCCAGCCGGTCCATGACGCCGGGGCGGAAGTTCTCGATCACCACGTCGGCCCGCTCCAGCAGCCCCCACAGCACCGCCTGCCCGTCTCCGCTCTTCAGGTCCAGGCTGATGGATTCCTTGTTGCGGTTGCAGGACATGAAGTAGGTGGACTGCGGATCGTCGGCGGGGCCCACGAAGGGCGGACCCCAGCCCCGGGTATCGTCCCCCGTCCCGGGGTTCTCCACTTTGATGACGCGGGCGCCCAGGTCGGCCAGCATCATTCCGGCATGCGGTCCAGCCAAAGCCCGGCTCAGGTCCACTATCAGGTGGCCGGACAGGGGGCCCTGCGTACTATCGGTTCTGCTCATTGCCTGGTTTCCTTCGTTTGCTGATCTCGCGGCTGCCGGTTCGGCGCTGCCGGGGTGCATTCAACCGGCTACATCCAGCCCGGGACGACCATGACGAGCCAGGCGATTGCGGGTCCAGCGACCACGACGATGCCGCTGTAGGTCAATATCTGCTTGTAGAAGCGTTCCTTGTCCACGCCGTCGGGCGCATTGGCCAGCACAAGTGCGCCGTTGGTGGAGAAGGGCGAAACATCCACGATGGTTGCGGAGACCGCAAGTGCCGCGATGACTCCGACGGCACCGATTTCGCCGGCGGCAAGGAACGGAACCGCCAGCGGAATGAGTGCCGCGAGGATTGCGGTGGACGATGCGAACGCCGAAACGATTCCGCCGATGTAGCAGATCAGCAGCGCTGCCAGCAGGGGCAGGCCGAGGTTGGCGACGCCATCGGAGACGAACTTGATCGTGCCGGCTTCTTCGAGGACTCCAACAAAGGTCAGCATGCCGCAGATGAGCAGCACGGTGGACCAGCTGATCTTGTTGACGGCGCCCTTCTGGGCGGCCGGTGACACCAGCGCCAGGATGATGGCGATGGTAATGGAAACGAAGCCGACGTCGACCTTGAATCCGAGGGAGATGACGGCGAGGGAGATGAGACCAAGGATGGTCACGAGCTGCGGCACGGTGGCGCGGGCGCCTGCGGAGCTGACCCCGGCCTCACCGGCTGCGGAGGACCCACCAGTGGTGCCCTTGGCCGAGACGCCAGAAGGGGAAATGTCCGAACCGGAGCCCTGCAGGGTGACACCGGCCGCGCGGGCGCCGACGCTCACCTTCATGCGGCTCTCGGCTGCCTGCTCAACGATCCGGCCAGCCTTGGAGGAGAGGAGTTTGCTGCCACCGAGGACGATGAACAGGACCGCTGCCACGACAAGGTTGAAGATGAAGCTGGCCAGGAAGATAGCCATCGGGCTCGCGGCGAGTTCAGTCTTGGCAATCAGTCCGTTGACCGTAACGCCGTAGACGGCGATCGGCGAGAACCCGCCGGCCTGGGCGCCGTGGATCACCATCATGCCCATCAGCAGCGGGCTGATCTTGTGCTTCCCGGCGAAGCTGAGCGCGATCGGGGCGATGATTGCGACCGCGGCCGGGGACAGGGCACCGACGCTGGTAATCAGCGCGGTGATGGCGAACATGACCCAGGGAATCAGGGCTACGCGGTTGCCCACCAGCCGCACGGCGCCCCTCACTAGGAGGTCGATGGTGCCGTTGTTCTGGGCGATGGCGAAAAGGTACGTGACGCCGACGATGGTAAGGAACAGACCGCCGGGGAAGTTGGCCAGGATGTCACTGGTGGACATCCCCAGGACAACGCTGCCCAGGAGGAAGGCGCCAACGAAGGCCAGCGCGCCCATGTTCAGGGGAAGGACGGTGGCGAGCAGGAACATCGCCGCCAGGATGAGGATGGATAAAACAGGAGCGGACATCGTTGGTCCTCCATTGGGGATGGGAGTGTGACGTGAGTTACTGGCTCACTGGACTAGCCTCCTAGACACCGAGTCTGTATGTCAATAGCAGGACGCGCTATTCTGGAAGGACCGACGACGTAGCGAGGGCTTTGTGGAGAAGGCATCACGGCTGGGACTGGAACGAATCACGCGCCCCCGGCTGTACGAACAGCTCGTGGAGCAGATCCTGTCCTACATCGAGTCCGCCCAGCTGAGGCCCGGCGACCTGCTGCCGGCGGAGCGTGACCTTGCCGAGCGCCTCGGCGTTTCCCGTGCCACGCTCGCCCAGGCCCTCGTGGCCCTCGAGGTGCTGGGGGTGATCGACGTGCAGCACGGGACCGGAGCCGTCCTGGCCCGCCGGCCGAGTGTCGCCTCCGTGATAAAGGGCCTGCGCGAGCACCGCAGCAGGCTGCCGGAGATCGTGGAAGCGCGAAGCACGCTGGAAGTGAAGCTTGCCGCCCTCGCCGCTGCCCGGCGCACGGACGAAGACCTGGCTGCCATTGATGACGCCCTTGACGTGATGGCGAAGGAAATCAGCGACGGCGACCGCGGAACCCACGGTGACGAGCTCTTCCACCAGGCCATTACGGCCGCAGCGCATTCCTCCGTGCTGGCGCAGCTGATGGCCTTCATCGCGGAAATGATTCTTGAAACCAGGATGGAATCCCTTGGCCAGCCCGGACGGCCCGAGCAGTCCCTTGCCTCCCACCGCAAGATCGCCGACGCTGTCAGGGCGCAGGATGCTGAAGGTGCCGCCGAAGCCATGCTTGCGCACATCGAGCTGGTGTCGGACGTGGAGCTGCTCCGCTGACGCAAGCGTATTGACCCCGCCCGGCGGCGGTTTTACACTCTGGACATCGCGTGAGGCTTCCGGCTTAATGTGCCGGCAGTTCCTCGTGGAAGGCGGCCAACGCCTCCCACATCTTCCTTATCCCCTAGGGTTCAGCCCTTAAGCGGAAGAGCACGGACGATGTCCACAGTTCATGACAACGCCATGGAGTTGCAACAGGCACTGCACGAGCTGCGCGGGAAGCTGTCAGGATCCCTGATCGAGCCCGGGGATCCGCTCTACGACGATGCCCGTGCTGTTTGGAACGGCATGGTGGACCTCCGGCCGCGGGCCGTGGTCCGCGCCGGGGCCCTGACCGACATCGAGGTGGTGCTGGACGCTGTCCAGCGGACCGGCCTGGCCCTGGCGGTCCGCGGCGGTGGCCACAATGTGGCCGGTCACGGAACGGTTGACGGCGGACTGGTCCTGGACCTCGGGCCGATGAAGCGCGTCCAGGTCGATGCTGAATCCCGGCTCGTCACGGTTGAGCCGGGAGCAACACTTGCCGACGTGGACCGGGCCACTGCCCCCTACAACCTCGCCGTTCCGCTGGGGGTGATCAGCGGGACAGGCGTTGCGGGCCTTACCCTCGGCGGCGGGGTGGGCTGGCTGACCCGTACCGGCGGCCTCAGCCTGGACAACCTGGAATCGGTGGACGTCGTGACCGCCGCCGGAGAGCACCTGCATGCGAGCGGCCAGGAGAACCCGGAGCTCTTCTGGGGGCTGCGCGGCGGCGGCGGCAACTTCGGCGTTGCCTCCTCGTTCACCTTCCGCGCCCGCCCCCTGCCGGCGGCGCCCTTGGGCGGAAACCTGTTCTACCGGCGCGAACACTGGCGGAACGCCCTAGTCGCCTTTGCCGCCTGGACCCCCACCCTGCCCGAGGAAATGAACCCGATCGTCTCGTTCCTGGTCTTCCCGCCCGAGTTCGGGATGGGCGGGGACCCGTGGATGATCCTCGGGTTCATGTGGGTTGGCGAGGACCACCAGGCCGGCCTCGACCTCGTTGGGCAACTGACGGCCGCGGCACCGCCCGATGAACAGGAGGTTGGCCCTGCCTCGTGGCTGGACTGGCAGAGCGCCATGGACAGCGTTTTTCCGAAGGGCTCGCGCGGCTACTGGAAGAACGTCTCCTTTTCCCGCCTCGACGAGGAGACGGTGGATGTCCTGCTGGGTTTCGCGTCCGAGGTGACCTGGGAGGGAACCGGCATCGACATCCACCACATGGAGGGAGCGTTCGGTCGGGTGCCGGAGGATGCCACGGCGTTCCCCAACCGGTCCGCCCGCTACTGGCTCAACGTGTACGGATTCTGGCGCGACCGTTCCGAGGACGACCGGCTGACAGCCTTTGCCCGCAAGGCTTATGCACTCATGCAGCCGTTCGCCGAGCATGGCGAGTACGTCAATTTCCTGGGTGCCGAAGTCGGGCTGAAGGAGGCGGACGCTGCCCGCGCGGCGTACGGCCCGGAGAAGTTCCAGCGGCTTGTTGCCCTCAAGGACCGGTACGACCCCCACAACGTCTTCCGCCTTAACCACAACATCCCGCCGACGCAGCCGCCGCCAGGCTAGTCCCAGCGCTTTAGGCTCACAAGCGCTTAGTCGCATGAAGGCCTAGGCGAGCGACGGCGGCACGTGCGCCGGAGCGCCGGGCGGCGTGGGCGGTTGGTTCAGGCTGTTGAGCATGGCTGAGGACTTGGGGGTCAGAAGACGTGCGGTTCAGTATGAGTAGGTTGAACCGCCGCTGGTGCTGGCGACGGTCAGGCCGATGATGGCCAGCAGCCAGAGTGCGCCGTAGCCCAGTAGGCACAGGTACCCCAGGACGAGGCCGGCGATGGACATGCCCCTGCCGGCCGGTTCCCGCTTGAGGGCCAGGTGTCCGGTGATGATCGCGGCGACCTGGGGAATCAGGATCCAGCCCATGATCACCGAGGCGATGCCGCACACCATGCTGGCAATGCTCAGCGTCTTCGGCTCCGCCTGCATACCGTAGTAGTACGGCTGCTGGCCATATGGGCTGGCAGGCTGGCCGTAGGGGCTGGCAGGCTGCGCATACGGGCCTGGCTGCTGACCGTACGGTGTGCCGTACTGGCCCGGCTCGCCGTAGGTGTCCTGCCCGGAACCGTCCGGTGCATAGACGCCCTGCCCGTAGCCGCCCTGGCCATAAGAATTTTGCCCATAACCGCCCTGCCCGTGCTGCGGCTGCGACGGCATCCCGCTGCCGGATGGCCCGGCGGATCGGGGCGGTTCAAAGCCGGGCGGCGCCGGGGACTCCGGCTGCCCGGATTCGGGACGCTGGCTTGGCTGGTCGGACATGGTTTCCCCCTAGGATTTTGTTCCAGCCTACTCCCGGCCGGTTGGGGGATCTATTGTCCCCAGTAGGGCAAGACGTACACGGCAAAAATCACAAAAGCGGCCAGCAGGGCCAGCCGTCCCGCGCCGGCAGCACCGTGCTGGCGCGAGGTCGGGCCGGCACCGTGCAGGGCCGAACCATGCCGGGCCGAACCGTGCCGGGCCGGACTGCGTCGGGGCGAACCATGCCGGGGGGAACCATGCCGGGCCGGAGTGTGTGGCGGGACCGGGCTGCTGTTCCCGGCCGGCGTGGTCCCGGAGGAGTTTCCCCGGACCACCGGCCGGGGCGGCGAGCCAGCCCTCCGGACACCACCTGCAGGACCTGTTGGGTCACTTCCTGTCGCTTCGGCGGGCGGGACTGTGGTTCCGGCGGGCGGGACCACGGTTCCGGGCCGTACGCTCCGCAGCGCGGTGATGCCGGGCTCCTGTTCGTGGGTCAGCTCCTGGCCGAGGTGTTCGTAGAGTCCCGCCACGGCCTGAGGGTCCAGGACCGGGGGCAGGGCTTCTATGGCCCCCACCACGCGCCCGGTTCCGGCCACTGCCACGTCAGAATTCGTCACCCCAAAGAGGTCCGGCTGGGCAGCCATGCAGATCAACGGGCGCACCAGCCTCCGGTGCGCCGGAGCAACCACGGACGTCACGGCCGCACACTGGGCAAGGGCCCCCTCCACCGCCTGGGTCCGGGCGTAGCGCCCCTGCCACAGCACGCCCGAGGCAACGCGGACCTCGCCCGTCCAGTTCTTGGAATCCACCACAACCACGCCGCCCGGCCCCACCAAAACATGGTCCAGGCTGGCCTTTGGCCGGCCTGGCCAGTAGACATCATTCAGCACATACCAGCCCCGCGGCACCAGCTCACTGAGCTTCTCGGCCACTGCCGCCGTGCCCTCTGCGCCCGCGTCCCACGGCTTCGTTGCGCGCTCCGCTTCGTCGAGCCGGCGCTTGAGCCTGGCCACCCTCTCCGCGGCCAGCCTGGACTGCTCGGCTGCCCCGTCCCCTGCCCCCATGGCGTCCCTGCTTCCCTGCCGGAAGGACGACGGCGGCCGCCCGCCGTCGTGCCCTGCTTGCGGATGTTTTTCCGGATTTTCTCGAACGTAACAGGGCGCGCAGGCGGCGGTATATAAGTACTTTCCGGGGTCGGTACTCAGTTTGACTACTCGGTTGATGACGTAATTTCGTCACAGGCCGGACACACGGGCCGCATTCCGGACGGATCGTTTTGACTCCGGCCGCCGTCTGGCATGCTGGTGGCATGGCTAGCCGCGCGGGCACAGTTGCCCAACCCCAGGACCTTGTTGACATCACTGCGCTCCTCGATGCGTATTACGACATCTCGCCGGATCTGGGTGATCCGGGGCAGCGCGTGGTCTTCGGAACCTCGGGGCACCGCGGCTCCAGCCTCAAGGCGTCCTTCAACGAGAAACACATCGTTGCCATCACCCAGGCCATTGTGGAGTACCGGGCGGGGCAGGGCATCACCGGCCCGCTGTTCCTGGCCAAGGACACGCATGCCCTGAGCGAGCCGGCGCAGAACTCCGCGCTTGAGGTCCTGGCGGCCAACGGCGTCCAGGTCCTCGTGGACGCCCGGCACGGCTACACGCCGACGCCCGCCCTGAGCCACGCCATCCTCACCTACAACCGGAAGGCCGCGGCCGGCGCCCCCCAGGCGGACGGCATCGTGGTCACCCCCAGCCACAACCCGCCGGCCGACGGCGGCTTCAAGTACAACCCTCCGCACGGCGGCCCGGCCGATTCCGATGCCACCGGGTGGATCGCCAACCGTGCCAACGAACTGCTCGAGAATGACCTCCGCGGCGTGAAGCGCGTTCCCCTGGCTGAAGCCCAGTCTGCGGACACCACCGGCAAATTCGACTTCCTCAGCAGCTACGTGGACGATCTCCCGTCCGTCCTTGACCTGGACGCCATCCGCGAGGCCGGCGTGCGCATCGGCGCCGACCCCATGGGCGGCGCCTCAGTCGACTACTGGGGCGAGATCGGCGAGCGGCACCAGCTCAACCTCACCGTGGTGAACCCCACCGTGGATCCGCAGTGGGCGTTCATGACCCTGGACTGGGACGAGAAGATCCGGATGGACTGCTCCTCGCCGTCCGCGATGGCGTCGCTGATCAAGCGGATGTCCGACGCCGGCAACGGCTCCGCCTTCGACGTCGCCACCGGAAATGACGCCGACGCCGACCGGCACGGCATCGTCACCCCGGATGCCGGCCTGATGAACCCCAACCATTACCTGGCGGTGGCCATCGACTACCTCTACCGCAACCGCAGCGGCTGGAACCCGGCCTCCGTGGTGGGCAAGACCCTGGTTTCCTCCTCGATCATCGACCGCGTGGCGGAAAGCCTGGGCCGCAAGCTTGTGGAGGTTCCGGTCGGCTTCAAGTGGTTCGTGCCCGGCCTGCTGTCCGGCGAGGGCGCTTTCGGCGGCGAGGAATCGGCCGGCGCCTCCTTCAACAAAAAGGACGGCAGCGTCTGGACCACGGACAAGGACGGCATCCTGCTCGCCCTGCTCGCCTCGGAAATCACCGCGGTCACGGGCAAGTCCCCCTCGCAGCTCTACAAGGGCCTGACGGACCAGTTCGGCGCGCCCGTGTACGCCCGCATTGACGCCGCGGCCACCCGGGAGCAGAAGGCGAAGCTGGGCAAGCTCTCCGCCGCGGATGTCACGGCGACGTCCCTGGCAGGTGAGGAGATCACCGCCAAGCTCACCGAGGCGCCCGGCAACGGCGCGTCCATCGGGGGGTTGAAGGTGGTCACGGAGAACGCCTGGTTCGCCGCGCGCCCCTCCGGCACCGAGGACGTCTACAAGATCTACGCCGAGTCCTTCAAGGGCGAGGAGCACCTCAAGCAGGTCCAGGCGGAAGCCAAGGCCCTGGTGGACAGCGTCATCGCCTAGGCGCTGTTCCCGGTTTCCGCCAGCGTCCACAGCTTCAGGATGCGCCGGACGGTGCGGTCACCGTCCGGCGCCATGTCCACCAGTGCGATCCGGTCGAGCACGACGGCGTCCCCCGGGTTCAGCCGCTTGTGGCCGTGGTGTGAGACGTGGGGCCTGTAGCCGGACATGGTGTGGGCGGGCGTGAGGATTGTGCCGCCCAGGCCGCCGACGGCGGCGACCAGCTGCTCGTGCAGGGCCTGGAGATCCGGCTGCGGCTGGATGAGGTTCACGGGGACCGCGCCGTTCCGGCCGAAACCTGCGTCCTCACCCACCGTCAGCCCGGCACCCAGGGCCGCCAGCACTGGCGGTTCAGCCAGCCCGGCGAGGCGTTCGGCGGGGTCGGCACCTGCAGGACTGCCGACGTCGAACCTCACCAGGGTGATGTGCAGCGGCCATTCGCTGCGGGGGAAAACCAGCCCGTCCGCCACCGGCTCGACAAAGGCCACCAGGATAAGGTTCCGCATCGGCATAGCCCCAGTCTCCCACCCCCTCCAACGCTCTCTCACTTAACGCGACTTAAGCGCCAACGCTCTCTCAGGGCGTGAGAGAGCGTCAGGAAAAAAGGCGCATTAAGTGAGAGAGGGTCGCGGGGGGTTAGACGGTGCGGACGACGTCCTCGTAGGCGAACTTGGGCTTCGCTTCGCCCCAGGCGTCCTCGGCCGGCTGGCCGATGTTGACCACCAGGAAGCTCTTCTGGTCGCCTGCCGGGAAGAAGGCCTCATCGATGGCGCCGAAGTCCGCGCCGGTCATGGGGCCCGCGGCGAACCCGAGGGACCTGACGGCCAGGATGAAGTAGCCGGCCTGCAGGTGGGCGTTGTTGTTGCCTGTGGCGGCCGCGAGCTCGGGGTTGGCATCGTACATGGCCTTGGGGGCGTTGTAGCCGGGGAGGAAGTTGTCCCACTGGCCCGCCCAGTCGGTGTCGTAGCTGAGGATTGCCACCAGCGGGGCGGAAGCGGTCTTGGCGCGGTTGCCCGGCATGAGGGCCTCCACCAGCTTGGCGCGGGCCTCATCGGAACGGACGTAGGTCACGCGCAGCGGCTGGGAGTTGAACGCTGTGGGGCCGAACTTGGTCAGCTCGTAGATGGCCTGCGCCTGCTCCTCGGTCACCTCTCCGGTGAAGGAGTTGGCAGTGCGGGCCTGGGCGAAAATGGCGTCTACCGCGGCCGCATCGATAACGGCTTCTTCGTGGGCAATGGTCATGGGCTTACCTTTCGCTGCGCCTCCCCGCTTCCCGGGGCCGGCCTTATTTGCTTTCCATACTTGCAACTTCAACCAGTTCCGCCCTCTTCCCGTGACGGCAGGTGACGTCCACCACAGCAGACCGCGGGCCGGCGCTGGCGGTATCCTTGTCCCAGTTAATCTCCGCCCTCCGCGGCATCCCCCTTGAAAGGCCTCCGCCCATGAGCATGCTCGGAATCAAATGGAAGCTGCACGGCACCGGCAAGTCGATTAAGCCCGGCCATGTGGTGGCCCCCGATGAGCGGCTGGCTTGGCCGCTCACCATTGGCGTCGGCATGCAGCACGTGGTGGCCATGTTCGGAGCCACGTTCCTGGTGCCCATCATCACGGGCATGCCGCCTGCTACCACCCTGTTCTTCTCCGGCATTGGCACCCTGCTGTTCCTGGTGATCACCAAGGGCCGGGTTCCCAGCTACCTTGGCTCAAGCTTCGCCTTCATCGCGCCCATCATGGCGTCCCAGCAGCAGTTCGGCGTCCCCGGGGCACTGGGCGGTGTGGTGCTGGCTGGCGCCGCCCTGGCCCTGGTGGGCGCCATTGTGCAGAAGTTCGGCGCGGGCTGGATCAACCGGCTGATGCCGCCCATCGTCACGGGCGCAATCGTGGCCCTGATCGGGCTCAACCTTGCCCCTGCGGCGAAAAACAATTTCGACGCCGCGCCCGTCACCGCCGTGGTCACGCTGGCCACCATCATCCTGGTCAGCGTCCTCTTCCGCGGGATCCTGGGCCGCCTGAGCATCCTGGTGGGCGTGGTGGTTGGCTATCTCGTGGCCATGCTGCGCGGCGAGGTGAGCTACGACAAGATGGACGCCGCAGCCTGGATCGGCCTCCCGCAGTTCCAGACCCCCGAGTTCCACATCGGCGTGCTCGGACTGTTCGTGCCCGTGGTCCTGGTACTTGTGGCGGAGAACATCGGCCACGTGAAGTCGGTGGCGGCCATGACGGGGCAGAACCTCGACGGCGTCTCCGGCCGTGCGCTGATGGCCGACGGCGCCGCCACCGTCCTGGCAGGCTTTGGCGGCGGTTCCGGCACCACCACCTACGCCGAGAACATCGGCGTCATGGCCGCCACCAAGGTGTACTCGACGGCGGCCTACTGGGTTGCGGGCATCTTCGCCATCCTGCTGAGCTTCTCCCCGAAGTTCGGCGAACTGATCGCCACCGTTCCGCCGGGCGTCCTTGGCGGGGCGGCTACCATGCTGTACGGCATGATCGGCATCCTGGGCGTGAAGATCTGGGTCCAGAACAAGGTCAACTTCTCCAACCCGGTCAACCTCACCACCGCCGCCGTGGCCCTGATCATCGGCATCGCGGACTATACCTGGACCATCGGTGACCTCAAGTTCACTGGCATCGCGCTGGGCTCGGCGGCAGCCCTGGTGATCTACCACGGCATGAAGGCCATCGCGAAAGCCCGGGGCACGGTGGCAGAGCCGGAGACGGAACAGGCTGGCCTTCCCCCTGCCGTCAAGGCCGCCGTGAACGCTGCCGCCAAGCGGGCTCCGAAGAAGCGCTAAGCCTTCTTCAGGGACAGGGGCTCGGCGGGCAGGGCCCCCGGATGGCCCACAGCCGAATGCCCATGGCCAACCGGCCCGGGCCGGGGCCGTTTGGGAGCGGGCGGGGCCACCGTCGGGTGCCTGACCTGGCGGATTGCCCAGGGAACAAGGTATTCACGGGCCCAGGCGAGGTCCTGCGCCCGGGATTCCTTCCAGCTGCGAGGCGGGAGCGCCTTGGGCTGCAACGGTTCAAGGCCATGGGGAACGGCGAGTGCCTGCAGCACCCCTATGGCTATGGTGTGGTGGCCCAGCGGAGAGAAATGCAGCCGGTCAGGATCCCACATTCCGGGCCTGGTGAGGTCGCGCAGGCACCACAGGTCAACGATGACAGCGTCATGCCGGGCGGCCACTATGTGCAGGTTCTCGTTGAAAATTGCCACCTTGCCGCGTATCTGGCCGAAGACCGGGGTAGCGCCCCAATCGGGGCCGGCAAAAAGGACCACGGTGGCCCCGGATCGGGCCAGCTGCTCCACGCCGGCATCGATCTTTTCGGCCAACTTGTCCGGGTCGCTGCGGCGGAACACGATGTCGTTCCCGCCGGCGGACAGCGTAACCAGGTCAGGCTTGGCTGCCAGTGCCGGGCCCACCTGCTGGTCGAGGATCTCCTGCAGCCGCAGGCCCCGGATCGCTAGGTTGGCATAGGCAAAATCCGGTTGGCCAACACTGAGTTCCTCGGCCACGCGGTCGGCCCAGCCCCGCAGCCCGCCCTGGCTCCCCGGCTCGGGATCCCCGACGCCCTCGGTGAACGAGTCGCCGAGTGCAACAAAGCGGTGCCAGGGATGATGTCCGGCGTCTGAAGCCCATGCCGGATGCTCCTGCTTCTGCGCGGTCATGCCGTCCTCCCTTCTGGGTGCGATGACTTCTTGCGCGGTCCGGCCTTGCCGCGCGGTGCTTCCGCCTGCTGGTCCAGCTCGGCAGGGGGCAGCAGGCGGAAGTCCGCCACGCCGTCGGGCGTTCCCTGCCTCAGCCCTGTGGGTTCCCTGCCTGAATCCCCTGCCGTGGGGCTTTCCCTTGCGGAGCCGGGCGCAACAACGTTCAGGGCGGCATCGCGCAGGTCAAGCTCATGGTGCAGGGCCTGGGTCTGCAGGAACCGAAGCGCCCCCTCCCGGCTGAGCCCGTACTCATCCATGAGGCTGCGCACCGCCAGGTCCACCAGGACCAGGGAGCTTTGCACGACGGCGATCCCCGCCGTCGCTTCGGCCCGTTCCGCCACGCGCACCACTACCCGCAGTGCACGCGCCACCTGGTGGGCGTAGTTCCGGCTGCGGAGAAGGTCGTCACTGGTGAAGGCGTGGGGAAACGCCGCATACAGGTTGATGGCGGCGCTTGTCCCGCCCTCGGACGCGATGGGCATCGACAGGAGCGACTGCACGCCGTGGCTGGCAGCCGCACTCGCATATCCCGGCCAGCGCCGGTCCCGGCTGACATCTGACAGCAGCACAAACTCGCCGCTGCGGATGGCCTCCATGACAGGCCCGTCGGCGAAGGAGCACTGCTCCTGGTCAGCCTCGCGCGCCTTCTCCGTGCTGGCGGCAACGGTGCGGGCCTGGCCCAGGCGGAAAAGCGTGGCTGCCCAGGTTATGCCGCGCTGGTCGCCCTTGATGTCCGCCATGAAGTCACGGGTGACATCCCAGAGATAGGTTTCGACGTCCTTGCTGTCAAACACCTGTTCCGGGGGTACTGGAAGGGGTCCCCAGCCTAGCTGCCCTGTGGGTTCAGCGGCCATGATCCACGCCTTGGTTGAAGCGCTCCGGCCTACTGCAAAACCTATTTCTAAGAATACGTCCCCTGTGCGGCTGAAGGGAGGGGCAGGCCCTGTCAGCCTGCCTGTTCCTGGCCGAGCACGACGTCGTATGCCTCCACCTGCCGGTCGGTCACCGTGGTGGGTGACTCCAGATGGACGGCCCCGGAAGGCAGGATCCCGGCACCCCCGAACCGTTCCATCACGCGCCATTGGGCCACCACGTCCTCCCCGGCGTGGCCGGGCGGCAGGCTGTCCCAGAACGCGAACCCGCCCGCTTCGCTGAGCGCGTCGCGGCGGTACAGTGCGCAGCCGCCCAGCCAGGCCACCCGATAGGGCACCCACTGCCCCGGCTGGAGGGCCAGATCGGCGCTGATGTGGCTGAGGTTTGCGGCACTGTGGAGGGGCCACCGTTCGAAGCCCGGGTCCCCCGGGCGGATGCGCTCGGCAGTGACGGGCCCTTCCCATACCTCGAACACCGCTGTCTGTTCGGGCCTCCTGTCCTCCAGGTAGGACAGGCCCTGCGGCGCCATCCCCACGAAGCCGCACTCAAGCTTGTCCAGGGCGCAGCTGAGCCGGTCCAGCGCCCCGGGCTCCAGCCACACGTCGTCGTCAAGGAAAAGGCACTTTTCAGCGGTTGACTGTTCCAGCAGGAACTGGCGGTGCTCCGCCAGGCCCCGCCGCGGCAGGTGGCGGAGGAGGGTGACGGGCCTGCCCTGGGCTTGCAGGACACGCACCATGGCGGCAGCGGCAGGGTGCTCCCAGCCGGGGGTCCCGGTTGACTGGTCACTGATCACGACGGCGAACGCGGGCTCGGCCTGCGCGGCAAGTCCCGCGAGGGTTACGGCAAGTTCAGCCGGGCGGTTGCACGTGGGCAGCAGGACGTCCACTTCCACGCTTGCCTCCGCATCAACGCGCCGTGCCCACTGTTCTGACGATTTCCTGCTCACAGCCAACCTCCTGGCGCCTGCACTCGGCATGGATTGCGAATAGGGTCCGCCCTGTTCTTTACCCACATCGCCCGGATCTATGCCCGGCACGCCGAAGGCCTCCGCCCCTGCGGTTCCCGGGGAACCGCAGGGGCGGAGGCCTCCGTTCAGTGACTGTCCCAAAGCTCCGGAACGTCCGGCGCGGACGGCCCCGGAAGGCGCCTATCCGGCGTCGAAGCTCTCGCCGCCCTCGTCATTGGGCGACTTCTCCTTGGGGAGGTCGTTGCCGCTGCCGTCCGGAATTCCGGCAGCTTCCTGCCCTGACTCGGACGAGACGGGAGCGGAGCCCTGAGAGTCATCGTTGGACTCGTCGATCTCAGCGGCGCTGGAGGGAAGGTCGACGTCGTGGGGTACCGGATCCCCGCTGGCGTCCGACTGGGGCTCGTTGGTTTCCACGCCTCCCGAAGCTTCCGTGCCGGCGCCGGAGCCGCCTCCTGAGCCGTGGGCCCCGCCCATTTCCTGCTCAGCGGTGGGGGTGCCGTAACCGCCCGGGTCCGTTTCGGGCTGGGCATGCTGGTTTTCCTGCGTCATGGTTTCCTCCTGTTGTCTGGTCGGATGAAGCTGGCCTGCTGGGTCCCGTTCATTTTTGTGGAGCCCGGCTTCAGAGCCCCTTGCCCCCGGTCACCGGAAGGACTGCCCCCGAGATGTAGGAGCCGTCTTCGGAAGCCAGCAGTACATACGCGGCGGCAAGTTCTGCCGGCTGGCCGGCACGCTCCAACGGGGTATCCTGCCCGAACTTCGGGAGCTTTTCCGGCCATTCCGTTGCCGGGATCAGTGGAGTCCAGATGGGGCCGGGGGCCACTGCGTTAACGCGGATGCCCTTGGGACCAAGCTCCTGCGCCAGCGCTTTGGTGAAGGCCACCTGCGCGGCCTTGGTCATGGCGTAGTCAATCAGGCCGGGCGACGGGTTGAAGGCCTGGATTGATGCCGTGGTGATGATGGAGGCACCTGGTTTGAGGTGCGGCACGGCTGCCCGCGCGGTCCAGAGCAGCGAGTAGAGGTTGGTCTTGAAGACGCGGTCGAACTCCTCGGTGGGCAGGGACTCCAGGCTCTCGCGGTTCTTCTGGTAGGCCGCGTTGAGCACCAGCACGTCCAGCCGCCCGAACCCGGACAGGGTCTCCTCTGCAATGCGCGTACTGAATTCCTCTTCCCGGCCGTCTCCGGCAAACAGGAGGACCCGCTGGCCGGCCTTGCGGATCCAGTCCGCGGTGTCCTGCGCGTCCTCCTCCTCTTCGGGGAGGTAGGAGATGGCCACATCGGCCCCCTCCCGGGCGAAAGCGATGGCGGCGGCCTTGCCGATTCCGGAATCACCGCCCGTGATGAGGGCCGCCTTGCCCTGCAGTTTCCCGTGCCCCTCGTAGCTCAATTCCCCGTGGTCCGGCTTGGGTTCCATCGGGGCCGTCAGGCCGGGCTGCTTCTGTTCCTGCTCCGGGAACGGGCCTGAGTGGTAGCCGCCCCGGGGATCCTTTGGCTGGTCTGCCTGCTTGTCTGTGTCGCTCATAGTCCGCCTGCTCACTGTGTCGGTTTTCGAAGAGCCCCGCCGTGCACCGGTCCTTCGAAGCTATCCCGGCCGGAGGAGCAAAGTCCACCGTTCGGTGCGAATAATCAGTAAACTTATCAAATGTTGGCGCAGGCGCAACGTCGGCCTTGTTTCTGGGTACGGGAAGAGTAGAAAGAGAACAAGGGGGCTGGCACGGGAAGGAGAGGCGATGTCCGAGGTTGAGGATTACACGGGCCGGTCGGGCCGGAATGAGACCCGTGAGGAGCAACTGGACCGCAACTGGGCAGAACTGCTGCAGGAGTTGCGGGTGTTGCAGATGGGCGTGCAGATCCTTGCCGGTTTTCTGCTGACGCTCCCCTTCCAGCAGCGGTTTGAGGACCTCGACGATTTCCAGGTGGGCCTGTACCTGACCAACGTGGTGATCGCGGCGCTGACCACGGCGCTCATCCTCCTGCCCGTGAGCGTGCACCGCAGGCTGTTCCGGAAGCGGCTCAAGGAAACGCTTGTGTCCAGCGGGGATACCATCGCCAAGATAACCCTTGCCGGAATCGCCCTGCTGAGCGCAGGGACGGCTGCGCTGGTCTTCGATGTGGCAGCCGGCCGGTCGGCCGGTCTTACCGCCGGCGGGGCGCTGATGGCAGTGATGGTGGTCCTGCTCGTTTACATCCCGATCCACCTCAACAGGCGCGCCGCTGAAGGCACGGCGCCGGACGGCTCGAAGGAAGGATGACCATGGGCAAATGGATGAGGGAACACGGGCTGTTCCTGGCGAATGCCGGACTGTTCCTCGCGTTTTTCGGCGGGATGATCCTGACGGGTGCGGCGAACTACAGCCAGGAGCAGCAGGCTCACGGCCAAGCCGCCGTCTCGGTATTCGAGTTCCTGGCCACGGGCGATTTCGTCGAGGCCACCTTTGAGAACTGGGAATCGGAATTCCTGCAGATGGCCATGTACGTGGTCCTGACGGTCTTCCTGTTCCAAAAAGGTTCCTCCGAATCCAAGCCCGTGGGCAAGGAGGCACCCCAGGACGAGGATCCGCGCCAGGCGGCCATCAAGCAGGCCACACCGTGGCCTGTGAAGCACGGGGGCGCAGTCCTCAAGCTTTACGAGCACTCCCTGTCCATCCTCCTGTTCCTGCTCTTCCTGGGCTCATTCACCGCGCACGCCCTGGGTGGCACCGCGGCGTACAACGAGGAACAGCAAAGCCACGGGGAGGCCGGCGTCACCGTGCTCCAATACGTGGGCACCAGCCGTTTCTGGTTTGAGTCCTTCCAAAACTGGCAGAGCGAGTTTTTGGCCGTCGCCGTCCTGGTGGGCGCGTCCGTCTACCTCCGCGAAAAGGGATCGCCGGAGTCCAAGCCCGTTGCCGAGCCACACTACGAGACCGGCGCCTAAGCCCGGACCAGCCGAAAGGAAAACCGCATGCGAACCATCCTGAGAACCACCCTTTTTGCCCTGCTGCTGATCTCCGCCCCGGTATTCCCGCTGGGAGCGGCCCACGCCTCCCCAGCTGCGGGTTCCGCACCTGCAGCCGTCGAAGGAAGTACGGGATCCTCCGGAGGAGTGTGGGCCATGGGCGCTTCCTCTCCCACGCCGTCTCCCGGGGATACCGCCTCCACCGGCCCCGCAAATCCGGGAACCGGGGAATCCGCGCAGAATGAGTCCACCCGGGTCAATTTCGCCCCCTGGGTTATCGGTGCGATCGCCCTTGCAACGCTGATTGTGGTGCTCATTTGGCGCCGGCGCCGCAACACCACCATCGTTTAGCTCGCTAGGCGCCCTCAAGTACCTGGCTTGTTGCCCAGGCCAGGTACTTGGCGGCGTTTTCGATGGCATCCTGCGGGGTGGGTGCCACGTCCAGCAGCTGCGCGGCGGCCACCACGCCGTGTTCTGCGAGCTCCCCGGGCGTGACCAGGATCCTCCCGGCCACCACGATCACCGGAATCCCGCGCTCCCGGGCGGCGTCCGCGAGCGCGATGGGTGCTTTTCCGGTCAGGGACTGCGAGTCCATGGACCCTTCGCCGGTGATGACCAGGTCCGCTCCGCCCAGCTGTCCGGCCAGGCCTGTAAGTCCGGCAACCAGCGAGAAGCCACCTTCCAGCGCGGCGTCGGTGAAGGCAAGGAACGACGCCGGGAAGCCGCCGGCGGCGCCCGCCCCGGGGACGTTCACGTCCCGGCCGGTTGCTTCGCGCAGGACCGATGACCAGTTGCGGAGGCCGGCGTCGAGGAGTTCCACAGCGTCCGGGTCCGCGCCCTTTTGCGGAGCGAAGACATGGGCGGCACCTTCCGGCCCGTAGAGGGGATTGCGCACGTCGACGGCGATGCGGAAGGTGACGGAGGCCAGCCGGGGATCCAGCCCGCTCGTGTCCAGCGCCGCGACGTCCGCGAGGGAGCCGCCGCCCAGGGGCACCACGTTCCCCGCGGAGTCCAGCGGCTTGAGGCCCAAGGCGCGCAGTGCCCCGCTGCCGCCGTCGGTCATGGCCGAACCGCCCAGGCCCAGCACAATCTCGGTGGCGCCGGCCTCCAGGGCGGCCGCAATGAGCTGCCCGCAACCGTAGCTGTGGGCCCGGAGGGCGTTGGCGGGGGTGGGCTCCATTTCCGCAAGGCCGGAGGCCTGGGCCGTCTCGATGACGGCGGTGACCCTGCCGTCGTCGGCCTTTCTGACCGCCCACGCGGCCCCGATTGGCGCAAGGATGGGGCCCACGACCGCATTGAGGCGCTCCTCATAGCCCGCCGCCACCGCCGCTTCGAGGGTTCCCTCGCCGCCGTCGGCAATGGGGAACTGCGTGGCGACGGCGTCAGGGTAGACCCGCAAGGCACCTTCGGCAATGGCAGCTGCGGCCTCGGCTGCCGTGAGGGAACCCTTGAACTTGTCCGGAGCAATAAGAATGCGCATGCGCTCCATCATGCCAGCAGCCCCGAGGGAAAGCGCTTGCCCGGCTCGTAATGCGGACTGCAGGCCACCTTGCCCGGAAGGCTAACCTTCGCGCCACTCGTGGCTGGTGATGTGCGAGCCGGCCTGCGGCCCCATCTGCAGCATGCCGCCGTCCACCGCCCAGGAGGCGCCGTTGACGTAGCTGGAAGCGGGCGAAGCCAGGAAGGCGATGACGGCCGCAATTTCCCGGGCATCACCGGGCCTGCCCAAGGGCACGCCGGGCCGGTCCTTGGTGGTGGGGTCCTCGTCCTCCTGCCCGGTCATGGGAGTGGCGATCTCGCCCGGCGCCACGCTGTTGGCCGTGATGCCGTGCTCTGCAAGCTCGAGCGCCAGTGTCTTCATCAGGCCGCCCAGGCCGTGCTTGGACGCATCGTAGGCGGACGCGCCCACCCGCGGCTGGAATTCATGCACGCTGGTGACGGCAACCAGGCGTCCGCCCTTGCCTGCCTGCACCATGCGGCGGGCCGCGGCCTGGAGGCATACGAAGGCCCCGTTGAGGTTGGTGTCCAGCGTTTGCATCCAGGTGTCGACGTCCAGGTCCAGGAATTTGGTACCGTCGCCGGTCCCGGCATTGTTGACGAAGACGTCCACTCCGCCCAGCTCGTCCGCGAGTTCGTCGATGACGGCTCCGGCGGCGCGAAGCTCTGTGGTATCCAGCCGGCGCACCACCGCCTTGCGTCCGAGCTGGCGGATTTCCTCGGCCGTGCCTTCGGCCCCGTCCTTGTCGGAGTGCCAGGTGACGCCTACATCCATGCCAGCCCTTGCAAGCGCGACGGCGGTGGCCTTGCCGATGCCGGAATCTGATCCGGTAACGATGGCGGTGCTTGGGGCAAATCCTGCGGTGTCCTGCATGGTGGCAGCCTTTCGTTGGGTCAAGCCGGGCGGCGCAGTTCCGGCGCCGGGGGGTATTCGCCGTCCTGGGAAGATTCAGGCTCTTCGGGCACGGCCATCAGTGGGACCGCAAAGGTCACCACAGGGCGGCCTTCCGGATCGTCGGCGGCCCGGACGGTCAGGCTTCTGGTTCCGGGGGGCACCGTAGGGGTGAACACCTGGAGGTTCCGCGACCCCAGGGTGGCGGAATCCCGGAACGAGTACTCCGTGCCGAAGTGGTCCTGGAGGATGATCCGCGGCTCCGTAGCGCCGTCGGAGGCCAAGTGGATATTGACCACCAGTCCGGCGGACCAGATCTCGACGGACAAGACGGTGAACTCCGTGGAGTGGGTGACGTGCTGTCCGTAGGTGGGCGGCAGCAACATCCCGCGGAGGGAACCGGAGGGAATGAGTTCGCGCATGGTAGTTCCTGTAAGTTCTGCGTCCGCCGTCGGCGAAACGGCGCCGGCTTCATGGGCCGGTGCTGGGCTGGCGGCGGAACGGTACGCGGCTCAGGCGTCTTCGCGGCCGGGATTCTCCAGCCGGAAGAAGTTTGACTGCTGGCCGTCGCTGCGTTGTTCCTGATAGATGAAGTTCAGCCCGCGGGAGTCGAAGGTTTCAAACCATTCCTCCCAGCTGATGTGGCGGAGCTTGTCGTTTTGACCACCGAAGTCGATGCGCAGCACTCCCAGGTGGTCACCGTGTTCGGTGCCTTCCACCGTGGCCGGAACGCCGTCGCGCTCTTCGGCCCACTGCCGGATGACTTCGTGGTGCGTGGTGGCCAGGCTCCGGCCCTCGCGCTCGGGTTCGTCCTCCGTTGAGGTGACCTCCTGTGAATACTTGAGGGATTTGGATGATTCGGGGCCGGTCCGGACCTTGCCGTCATCAGGCCCGGCACCGAGATCTTCTTCGTCACGGCCTGCGCCGGCGTCCCGCGTGTTGTTGCCTTTGTCCTGCACCATGATGGCTATCCCTTCCCCTGAAGCTAAGTAGTAAGTTTACTTACCATTCAGCCTCCCAATCCACTGCGTGTCAAGGGTTTCGGCTGCAGTCCGATGGAACGCCGGAACGGGATGTGAGTGCAGAAAGGGGCGACCCTCCGGGCGGGAAGGGCGGAGCCGCGCCTAGTCCCTGGGGCGCAGCACGGCGAAGTACCCCGGGACCCGGCTCTTCCCGCCTACGCCCGTCATGGGGTGTGTTTCGATGGCCACTTCCCCGTCCTCCAGGAGCTCCCACTTCTCCGGCGGAAGGGCCCGGGAACGCTCTTCGGGACCGAAGTGGCCGGGCATCGGCAGCCCGCGGATGGCCCGTTCAAGGGGCGCGGGGATGCCCTGCGTGGTTGCACCGAGGTGGGAAACGTACTCAACGGGATTGCCCTGGAAGTTCGTTTCGGCAAGGAATATGGTGCCCCGGCTTCCGGCCATGAGCCGCAGGTTTTCCACCAGCGCCTCCTGGTCGGCCCTGTCCAGCACGTGGAGCACGCCCCGGATGAAGACGTTTGCGTCCATGCCGCCGGCAAGGCCCCTGCCCGCGCCCGGCGCGGTCATGTCCCGGGCCATATAGCGGACGGCGCCGGCGCTGCCATGCGTGGCTGCCTGGGCGCCGGCGTGGGCTATGGCTTGCCCGGAAACATCCACGCCTATGACTTCAGGGAACACTCCGGCCAACGCACGGGTAAACCTGCCGTGGCCGCAGCCCACGTCCACCACGGGAAGTTCAGGGTCGAGGTGGCGGAGCAGGACGTCCTTGTAGCCGTAAAATTCATCGTCCGTCCCCGAGTCCCAGAGAACCTCGCCCCCAGTTCCGGCCCCCCTAATGCCGGCCCAGTACATGTCCCATGCCTGCGGCCGGTCCTTCGGAGCCGAGCGTGACAGCCGGATGAGCTTCGGGACCATCAAGTACTTCTGCACAGTGGACCGCAGTGACTTTGCCGGGAAGGACTTCGAGGGGGAGGGCACGGATCAAATATAGGGGCCGGTCAACCCGGCGGCGCGATCTGCCGCCTTATTGTGGCCTGTATGACCCCCGGCCAGCCAATTTCCGTGCCCGTCAGGGCCATGGAACCAATCCATGTCTTTCCCGTGGAGCCGCCCGCCCGGCGTGACCATACAATGTACTCAACTGGGAGGGAAGGGGACACTGTGGCGGTTGACACGCCGAGTGACTTGCGCGCGCCGCGCACCGCCGTCGTGGCAGACCCCGATGACGCGCGGCTCGCGTCCTACGCCAAGGCGCTGCGGGATGCAGGGTACTCAGTCCTGTGCGCGCGGGACGCTGACGGACTTGCTGCTTCCCTGGAGAAATGCCGTCCTTCCGTCGTGGTGGTTGATGCGTCTTTGTCCGCCGTCAAGGCGGACGCGCCGGTCCTTGTGGTGGTGGACCTTGACGATCCCGCAGAGCTCGCCGCCATGCAGCCGACCGGCATCCACGACTGCATCGCGAAGCCGCCCGCCCCCCGGGAACTGGCCTACCGCGCCACTGCCCTTATCGACACGGTGGCCCGGCGGAACGCCGCCCGGCAGGAGACCGAGGCGCTGCGCGAACAGCTCCGGCAGGTCTCTGCCGCGGTTCGGGCCACGAACGACCCCCAAGAGATCGCCCGCCATGTGGTGGCAGGTTTCGGCCGGACGTTCAAGGCCGACCACGTCTGGCTGACCACGTTCGAGGACAGCCGGGTTCCCCGTATCAACGCCGCCTGGAGCAGGCCCGGGCTAAAGCCGCTCCGCGAGCAGGCCCTGCCGGACGAGCAGGATGCCCGCCACGCAGCGGACCTGCTGTGGGCCGGCACCGAGACCTCGTCCTCACCCGGCGCGGAGGACCTGACAGCGGGTGAGGCCGCTTCGCCGGGCATCGCCGACGCCGTCTCCTCCTTGGCGGTGCCCATGGGCGAGGGCAGTTCCTCGCTGGGCATTATCTGGATTGCGATGATCGACCAGCCGCGGACCTGGTCCGGGACCGAACTGGGGCTCATCCAACACGTGGCGGGCAACGCGGCGCACGGACTGATCCAGAGCCACCTGATCAGCAGCCAGCAGCAGGTGGTGAAGCAACTGCAGCAGCTGGACAAGGCCAAAACCGATTTCCTGGCCACCGTCAACCATGAGCTGCGGACGCCGCTGACGTCCATCATGGCGTACCTGGACATGATCCAGGAAAGCACCGAGCAGCCCGTTTCGCCCGAGGTCCACCAGATGCTGGACATCGTGGTCCGCAACACCGAGCGGCTGAGGATCCTGATCGAGGACATGCTGAGCGTCTCACGCAACGGACTTGATGACAGCCTGATGCACCTCACCCCGGTGCGGCTGGGACAGACCCTGGACCTGGTTGCCGCAGCACTCCGGCCGCTGGCCACCCTGCAAAACGTCACCATCGCCGTGGAGCAGGTTCCGGAGGACCCTGAGATCCTTGCCGACGAGGTGCAGCTGCAGCAGGTGTTTACCAACCTGGTCTCCAATGCCATCAAGTTCACCCCCAGCGGAGGGCGCATCCAGGTGGGGAGCGAGTCGCACGCAGCAGCCGACGGCACGCGGTGGGCCACCGTCAGTGTGGCGGACACCGGCATCGGCATTTCGAGCGACGAGATCGACCACGTCTTCACGCGGTTCTACCGGGCATCAAACGCCATGTCCGGCGCCATTCCCGGCACAGGGCTGGGGCTGGCCATCACCAAGGATATTGTCTCCCGCCACGGCGGCCGGATCGACGTCTCCTCAATCCTGGGCGCAGGGACCACGGTCACGGTCAGCCTCCCCCTCGACGCTGAACGCAGCCGGGAAAACTGAGCGGAATGCAGGAATCCGATGTTTGCGGATAACGACCCGCGGCTCTCCCAGCTCCTGGAAGGCATCGTGCGGCTGGCGTCCGGAGACCTCACCTCCCGGATCGAGGTTTCGCCGGCACGTGATGAGCTGGATGCCATCATCATGGGCACCAACCTGCTGGCAGAGGACCTGCAGGTCATCTACGAGGAGCTTGAGCAGCGGGTGCAGGTCCGGACCCAGCTCCTGCACGAGGCCCATCTCGAGATGCAGAAGATGGCCATGCAGGACCCGCTCACGGGCCTGGCAAACCGCTCCGCCCTGATCGACGCGCTGAGGGCCGCCCTCGAGGCCCGCTCCGAAGAAGGCGAAAGCCCGGTCCTGCTGATGATGGACCTGAACGCCTTCAAATCCATCAACGACAGCCTGGGCCATTCCACCGGGGACCACGTCCTGATCACCGTGGGGGAGCGAATCCGCAGCGCCGTGCGCGAATCCGACGTCGTTGCCCGCCTCGGCGGCGACGAGTTCGCCATCGTCCTGCCGTCGGCCACCCCTGACCAGGCCGGCATCGTGGGCCACCGCATCCTGGCCGCCGTGGGCCAGCCCATTGAGCTGCCTGAACGCAGCTTCCGCTGCGGTGCCAGCATCGGGCTCAGCGCCGGCGAGCCGGGCAAGTCGCCGGAGGACATGCTGATGGAGGCCGACGTCGCCATGTATGCGTCCAAGGCCGAAGGCCAGAGCAAGCTGCACCGCTTCGAGCCGGGGCTTCTGCTGGTCCGCAGGCTCCGAAGCCAGCTGGTGGAGGATCTGCGTGCCGCGATCAGCAGCGACGGCCTGACGCTCAACTACCAGCCGGTGGTGGAGCTGGGCACGGGCCGGATCGAGGGCGTGGAGGCCCTGGTCCGCTGGAACCACCCGACCCGCGGCTTGATCATGCCCGACGAATTCATCCCGCTGGCGGAAGAAGCCGGGCTGATCTCCGAGCTCGGGCTGTGGGTGCTCCGGACGGCTGTGCACCAGCTCCGCGAATGGGTCAACGCCTCCGTGGTGGACAGCCGGTTCTCCGTCCGGATCAATATTTCCGCCACGGACCTGCAGAGCCTGCAGTTCATCGAGGACGTCAGGAGCGTCCTGAAGGAAACCGGCGTCCAGCCGGACCAGGTGGTGCTGGAGCTGACGGAAGTCGCCATCGTCAAAGGCAACGATCTGGACCGGTACTCGCTGGGCGGGCTGCGGGGCTTGGGTGTGGGGATCGAGATCGACGATTTCGGCACCGGCTACTCGTCCATCAGCTACCTGCGCCGGCTCCCCGTGGACCGGGTCAAGGTGGACCGGTCGCTGATCACCGGGCTGGGAACCGATCCCACGCAGCCCGCCCTGGTGGCAGCGGTCCTGCAACTCGTCCGCGCTTGTGGCCTGGAAGCGGTGTGGGAAGGCGTGGAAACGGCAGAGCAGGCGGAGCTTCTCCGCGGCCTCGGCTGCCTCAGCGCCCAGGGCTATTTCTTCAGCAGGCCGGTCCCTCCCGAACAGATTCCGGAATTGCTGGCGAAGCAGCCAGAAAGCGCGAAGCGGAAAGGCTGAAACTACTGCGCTTTTGTTCCCTGCGATATACGATCGTGGTGCGGTGTCTGCGGTTTTCGTCGCCGCGAAAATCAATGTTGGACAGGGCACCGGACTTTAAAGGCGTTTACAAATTGAACAACAAAGGGCCACTGGGTCATTACTTCGTCAACTGGGGGCGTAGCTAATGTCGGTTCGACTACAGGCATGGGGAATTATCGCCGCTGTACTGGCGGACACGGATCCGGCCGGAGCGGCTGTCCGGCAGCGCCTGAGCAACAGGCTGGATGAAAATCCCGGAGTGCCCGAACGGGCCCTGCTCGAATACCTCCTTGAAACCCGGCGGAGCGACGCCAACACGGTGGAAACGCTGGAAACCGCCAGGGAGATGCGCCTCACCCCGGCCGTCCCGCCTAAGGTGGCGGAGCAAATCGACGCGATCCGCAGCATGTCCCGCATCAGCGCCCTGCTCGAGAGCCAGATGTTGATGACGGCCTTCCAGCCCATCTATGGCCTGGAAGAAAAAATCGTGGTTGGAGTCGAGGCGTTGTCCCGGTTCGTCAGCGACGACGGTGCCGCCGCTGAACTGTGGTTCGCTGAGGCAGCCGCTGTGGGGCTGGGAGCAAACCTGGAATTCTCGGCACTCGGATCTGCGGCCGCCGCAGCCAAGACACTTCCCGAGAACCTGTTTGTGTCCCTCAACATCTCGCCCGATTCATGCCTTGACCCCCGGCTGCCGGAATTGTTCGAGCACATCGAGCTTCCCATCAGCCGTGTGGTGCTCGAACTGACCGAAACCGTCAAGGACGAGGAATACCCGCAGTTCATTGCCGCCATCAATCCGCTGCGCGACCAGGGTCTGCGCATTGCCGTGGATGACACCCATTCAGGGGCGGGGGCATTGAGCCGGATGGTGCACCTCCGGCCCGACTTCCTGAAGGTGGGCCGGAACGTCATTGGCGACGTTGACAAAGACGGCCTCCAGCGCGCCCTGGCAGCCTGCCTGGTGGACTTCGCGGACCAGATCGGCACCTCCCTTGTGGCTGAGGGCATCGAGACCGTCGGGGAGCTCAAGGTCCTCACCGAACTGGGAATCACCGCCGGGCAGGGCTACCTCCTCGGCAGGCCCTCGGTCCGGCCGAAGGACTGGGCCAGCTGGAACACCCGGCTGGACCTGGACGGGATCAACCGCCACCTGGCGGAACCCGGGCAGGCGGCCGGCACGCCGCACACAAACGAACCGCACTGACACAGCCCGCACTGGCTGCCGGCCCGCCGGATGCAGTCCGGCGGGCCTGCCAAGCCTCACCAGTGCCGCTATTCGCTGTGGCCCTGGTCCCGGCTCATCTGGTCCTCAGCCGGCGGCGTCTCGCCCGGGGGCACTCCCCCGCCCGGCTCCAGGCCGGTGACGTTGCCTTCCGCAGGGTCCGGGTTCGGCGAGCCCGCAGACGCCTCGCTGCCGCGCCCGGGGTCCTTGCCCGGCTGGTCAGGGTTCGCTGGGTCGTTTTCCGGATGGTAGCTGCTCATGGTGCATGCGTCCTTCCTGCCCGGCCGGGGTTCCTTGCCCCGGCTCTGGACTAATTGTAAGCATGCTGATAATTCTGGAAGGGTAATGCTCCGGGCATCCGCTGGGGTGCCCGGCACGCGAGGTCGGAAGGAGCAGTCACATGGGTATCGGCGACAGCATCGGCAAGGCAGCGGAAAACGCCATGGAGGATCTGGCGGGGACATCCAAGCCCACGGAGAAAACACATGTTCCTGATCCCACGGATCCCAACGATGACGTGGAAGTGCACTCCTCTTTGAGCGAGGGATCCAACGCGATGGAAGCGGAGAAGGAAAAGGCACCCGGACTCAAGACCGGCGCCGCCCCCGGACCCGTATCGGCGAATCCGTTTGGCGGTGACGAGGAGGCCGGCAGTCCGGAAGGCGGCAGCGGCACGGGCGGCAGCGGCACAGCGGACCAGGACGACGACGGCCTGGCCGGCAGTGCCTCCGCCCCGGAAGGCGGTGGGGGTGTTGGCGCGGGCGGGGTTCCCGGGCCGGGCGGCCTGCCGGAGTCCAATCCCGACGAGTTGCGGGCAGACCCTTCCGAAGGGGACCAGGACCCCTCAACCAGCACCGGCCGCGGGTAGCTCACATCAGCCGCGCGGCCACTTTCCGCGTTCCAGCAGGACCTCGCGGAGCAGGTCCGCGCGGTCGGTCACCAGCCCGTCCACGCCCAGGTCAAGGAGCCGGTGCATCTCCTCCGGATCATTGATGGTCCAGACATGGACCACCAGGCCCAGGGCGTGGGCGCGGCGAACAAACCCGGGCGTCACCACTTCCACCCTGCCGTAACGCACCGGAACCTGGAGGGCGTGGACCCCGCGCAGGTTCAGGCGCATGCCCCACCTGAAGACCGGCCCGGGGAGCAGCGGGCCCAGCACGGTGAACAGGCCAACCGAAACCACACCGGCGGACGCAGCCACCGGCTGGCTCAGCAGCTTCAGTACCGCCCGCCGGCGCCGGTCCGAGAAGCTGGTCAGCAGCACCCGGTGGTGCACCTGGTGGTATTCGATGCCGGCGGCGATGCTGCGTACGGAGTTCCAGTCCTTGACGTCCACGTTCAGCCGGACGTCGGGGAGCTCCACGAGGAGCTCGTCGAACCGCGGGATGGGCTCGCGCCCGCCGATGCGCACCTCGGAAACCCTATGGGCGGGAAGCTCGGACACCTTCCCGCTGCCGTCGGTGACCCGGTCCAGCGTCTCATCGTGGAAGAGGAACACCACGCCGTCGGAAGTGGTGTGGACATCGGTCTCGAGGTACCGGTAGCCGAGCTCGACCGCGGCGCGGAACGCGGCCATCGAGTTCTCCAAACCTTCGCGTGAAAACCCGCGGTGAGCCATGGCGATGGGCAGTAATGACCCGTCGGCATCAGCATGCTCGAAGAAGGGGAGGGCCACAATGCGAGCGTACCCCAGCCGGGGCCGGCGGGGATCAGCCCTCCTGGAGGACTATGTCCACGCCGTCGCTGCAGTGCAGCAGCGTCCGGCCCCGCCCGCCGTCGAAATCGATCCAAACCGCCGAATGGTCGGCGGTGACGGCGTCCACCAGGCCGCTGGCCTCGAAACCCGGGACCAGGAGGACGCGGACCCGGTCGCCCTGCCGCAGCTTCTTCCAGTGCGGAGCGGGCGCGGCCTCGCGGAGCGGCGCCTCCACAGTTCCATGCTTCGCTTTTCTTCCCATTGCTTCCCCCTGTGCACGAACGGAGAGGTTGGGCTCTCCGCCTCCAACGTTAGGGAGCAAAGGTGAACGCGAGGTGAGCGCCAGCTGTGTAAACGGCGCAGGTGCCGCCATTGCCGCAGCCGGGTCAGGAAAGGTGGACGCCCAGCGAGGCCAGCCGTGCCTCCAGGACCTGGGCCACGCCGTCGTCGTCAAAACGCGGTGCCTGCCGGCCTGCCGCCCGGATCGCGTCCGGGTGGCCGCTGGCCATGGCATAGCCGTGGCCAGCCCAGCGGAGCATCTCGATGTCATTGGGCATGTCTCCGAAAGCCACCACGTCCGCGGCGCCGATTCCCAGGCCGGCCGCGTATTCCGCCAGGGTGACGGCCTTGTTGACCCCGGGGACCGCGAGCTCAAGCATGGACACCCCCGGGGATGAGTGCGTGGCGGATGCGAGGTGTTCGACGGCGGGAGCCACCTCCGCGAGGAAGTCGTCGGCGGTGCCTTCGCGGACAATGGCCAGGAACTTCACCACGGCATCGTCAGTCGCCAGCGTCCGCGCAAGCGGCGCCGGGGTGAATTCGGAGAGGAGTTCGCTGGAGCCGTTTTCGATGAAGCCGGGCTCCAGGTGGAACCCGGTGAGCGTTTCGGCGGCGAACAGGGCGGCGGGCCGCAGCCCCTTGATGACGCGGCGCACCTCCAGCACGGCGTCAATGGTCAACGTGCGGGCAGACACCAGCTGGTCCGCCTCAAGGTCCCAGACCACGGCGCCGTTGGAGCAGATCACGGTGCCCGTATGGCCAAGCTGGTCCTGCAGCGGGTGCAGCCAGCGCGGCGGCCGCCCGGTGACAAAAACGAGTTCGACGCCGGCCTCCCGGCATGCGTGGAAGGCGCGGACGGTGCGGTCGCTGATTTTTCCGTCGTGGCCGAGGATCGTTCCGTCAATGTCGCTTGCTACCAACCGCATCATGCCAGTCTACGTGGCTGTCCGGTGCGGTTGGCGTGGCTCCCGGCGCCGCTAGAAACTGGAGACGGTCAGGCCCAGGCCAAGGAGCCCCCGGCCCGCCTGTTCCAGGATGGGATCGGTGGCCAGCGTCGGATGGTTGAGCAGGACGCCCAAATCGCGCTGGATCCGCTGCAGCGGATGCGAAAGCCGGTGGGCGCCCCCGCCGGAGCCGGCCATGGCCAGGTTGACAGCCTGGGCGGCAGCCTGGCCGCTGAGGGCAAAGGACAGCCGGTGCTGCGCCCTTTCGTCCTCCGTCATGGTCCTGGGCTGCCGCCGGTGGGAAGCGGCCACCAGCCGCAGCGCCTCCATCCAGTGCAGCCGCGCTGTGGCCACCAGGCCGTAGGCCTGGGCAAAGCGCGCCTGTGCGAGGGGCGAGTCCGCCTGGCGGTTCTCCGCGGTGTTCTTGACCTTGCGCCGGAGCATCTGTTCCCGGAACAGCTCGAGGGCGTGTTCTGCGGCTCCCAGGGCGGCCGAGGGCGCAACGATGTTCAGCAGCGTGCCCATGGGCGTATTGATGATGGGGTCCGGATGAATGCGGCTGCCGGGGTTGTCCTCGCCCGTCAGCAGGGTCCAGGCCGCCGCCCGGTGGGCAGGCACAAACAGTTGCTCTGCATGGATGTCATTGCTTCCGGTGCCCCTCAGGCCTGCGGTGTGCCAGGTGTCCACTACCTCCACATCACCGATGGGGACCAGGCACTGCAGGCGCACCCCGTTGTGTTCCACGGCCAGGAGCGCCCACTGGGAGTGCAGCACACCGGAAGCGAAGCTCCAGCGGCCGGTGATGAGGTAACCGCCCGGCACCTCCTCGGCAAGCCCGGCAGGCGCGCCGGTGGCGGCGGCCAGGGGCGCCGGGCCGTCCGCGAACACCTCATCCTGTGCCGCTTGCGGCCAGCGCGCGAGCATCCAGACATGCTCGGCCAGGTGCCCGGCGTTCCACGCCGTCGAGGGGCAGCCCCGGGCTAGCCGCCGCACCACTTCACCGTAGGTTTCCACGCCCATGCCGTAACCGCCGACGCCGGTGGGCGCGAGGATCTTGAAGACGCCGGCCTCCTGCAGCTCCAGCAGCGTATTGTCCGGGAGGCGCCGCTGGTTCTCGGTTTCCTCCGCCCGCTCCCTCAGCCCCGGAACCAGCGCATCAACCCTGGCGAGCAGTTCCTCATGCGTGGGGATCCGCGCGGGGACCATGGCTGGCTTCGGCGCGGCGGATTGAGGGAGGGTGGACACGGCGTAAACGTCGTCGATATGGATTGTCATGGCTGTCCCGCCCGCCTCAGGCCGCAAAGTCCAGGGTATGGGCGGTGTGGTCCCGCTTGGCGGCCAGGTAGGCACGGTTCGCCGGAGACAGGTGGACTCCGGTGGGAACCTGTTCGGTGACCTCGATGCCCAGGGCCGTCAGCTGTGCCGTTTTGTCAGGATTGTTGCTGAGGAGGCGGACTGACGTGGCACCCAGCGCAGCGAGCATCTGGGCAGCGGCCGTGTAGTCCCGTTCGTCCTCGCCGTGGCCCAGGGCCACGTTTGCTTCGTAAGTATCCAGGCCTGCGTCCTGCAGCGCATAGGCATCGAGCTTTGCGTACAGACCGATGCCCCTGCCTTCCTGGCGCAGGTACAGCAGGAACCCGCCGGTTGCCGCGATCTCCTCCACCCCTTCGCGCAGCTGCGGGCCGCAGTCGCAACGCTCGCTGCCGAACACATCACCCGTGAGACATTCGCTGTGAAGCCGGACAAGCGGCGCGGACTGCGCCGACTCCCGGTGGAGCAGGGCCTGTTCCCAGCCGCCGAGTCCAAGCAGGAGGTGCTCCTTGCCGTCGGCGAGCCCATGGAAGGTGAGAACGTCGGCGGTTGCGGTGTAGCCGTCCGGAAAGCGCAGGGGAACGCTGACCCGGCTGCGCACGGTGGCATTACCGAGCCGGTGGCTGACGTGCTGTTCGCTGGTTACGGTCATGTCGGGTCCTCAGGCGTTAGTTGAAGTTTCAACCTAACGATACCCGAGGTTACTTGAACCTACAAGCTTTTGTTTCGGCCCTGCCGCTGGCCCGGGGTTTCCCTGTCTTCGCGTGGCCTCCCGCCGAGGCGGGCAGTGACTTTGGCAGCCGCGGCAGCACATGACTCCCCCAGCGCCTGGAGCCGCTCCGTGGACACCCGGAACCGGGGCGCCGGGATGAGGACGGCAGCCACCGCCTCGCCGCGGTGGTCGTAGACGGGGGCCGCGAGTCCCACCTCATCGATGGAGGTTTCCCCGTAATTGACGGCCCAGCCGCGCCGAAGGTCATCCTTCAACCGGACCAGATAGGCGTCCAGGCTGGATGCGTCCAGGCCCGGGTAGGCGACAGCACCGCTGCTGAGCAGGGAACGGACCCTTTCCTCCGGGAGCTGCGCAAGGAAAACCTGCACCGAGGCGCTGAGGGCATCGTTGTACCGGGCTCCCAGTGGAGTTGTGTGCTTGATCTGGTGATGGCTGGCGATCTGCTCCACGCAGATGGATTCATCCCCGCTCCACACCATGAGTGCACTGGTTTCGCCAGTCTGCTCGGACAGCTCCCGCAGCACCGGGTAGGCCACGCGGCGCTCCTCAAGTTCGGCGAGGAGCGGCCCGGCGACGGCGATCAGGCCCAGTCCCAGCCGGAAGCGCCGCGTCTCGGCGTCCCGCTCCACCAGGTGCTCCTGTTCAAACGTGGCCAGGATCCTGGAGACGGTGCTTTTGTGCAGCCCCACTCGGTTGGCAATCTCAGTGACGCCCAGGAGGGGCTCGTCCGCCGTGAAGGTCCGGAGGACGGCGACGGCGTTCACGATCACGGACGCGCCCTTGCTGTCGCCGCTGCCTGCCGTCTCGGATTCTGTTGCGCTCATGGTCCTACCCATCATTCCCTAATGGAGGCCGAAAAGCGGCGCCACCGTGCGGTGGCGCCGCTTCCCGTGCCTGAGGCTGGGGATCAGGCTCCGATGATGTTGTATTCGGGGCCGAACGGGAACTTGGTGATGTTCTCCGCGCCGTCCTCGCCCACCACCAGGATGTCGTGTTCGCGGTAGCCGCCTGCGCCGGGCTGGCCGTCGAGGACCGTGATCATGGGTTCCATGGAGACCACCATGCCCGGCTCCAGGACCGTGTCGATGTCCTCGCGGAGTTCCAGCCCGGCTTCGCGGCCGTAGTAGTGGCTGAGGACGCCGAAGGAGTGGCCGTACCCGAAGGTGCGGTTGGCCAGCAGGCCGTAGCCCACGTAGATCTCGTTCAGCTCCGCGGCGATGTCCTTGCAGACGGCGCCGGGCTTGATGAGTTCCAGGCCGCGCTTGTGGACCTCGACGTTGATGTTCCACAGTTCCAGCGACCGGGCGTCCGGCTCGCCGTAGAACAGGGTGCGCTCGAGGGCGGTGTAGTAGCCGGAGGTCATGGGGAAGCAGTTCAGGGACAGGATGTCGTGTTCCTGGATCTTGCGGGTGGTGGCCCAGTTGTGGGCGCCGTCGGTGTTGATGCCGGACTGGAACCACACCCAGGTGTCGCGGATCTCGGAATTGGGGAAGGTTCGGGCGATTTCGTGGACCATGGCCTCGGTGCCGATCAGCGCCACCTCGTATTCGGTGATGCCGGCTGTGATGGCGTTCCGGATGGCCTCTCCGCCGAGGTCTCCGATGCGGGCGCCGTGCTTGATGACCTCGATTTCCTCGGTGGACTTGATCATGCGCTGGCGCATGGCGGCCTGGGCCACGTCCACCAGGGTTGCGGACGGGAAGGCTGCCTGGATCTTGTTGCGGTTGTCCAGCGGGAGTGAATCGTCCTCGACACCGAGCCGGCGCGGGTTGATGCCGCGGGTCCGCAGGACTTCCTGGATGGCGAAGATGTAGTTGTCCCGGCGCCAGTCCGTGTAGACGATGTTGTCGCCGTAGCTGCGGCGCCAAGGCATGCCGGCGTCGATATTGGCGGTGACGGTGACGGTGTCATCCTTGGTGACCACCATGCCGTAGGAGCGGCCGAAGGTGGTGAACAGGAAGTCGGAGTAGTACTTGATGGAGTGGTAGCTCGTGAGGACGACGGCGTCCAGTTCCTTCTCCGCCATGATGCGGCGGAGCCCGGCAATCCGGCGCTCGAACTCGGCGTCGGAGAAGGTGAGGCTGACTTTTTCGCCGTTCTTGAGGATCTTGGTGCGCTCGAGTTCGGCGACGGAGGTGGCGTTCTCGGTTGTGATGGTCATCGCGGGTGATGCCTTTCTGTTGTGCTTCTCGAAGCGAAAGCGAAAGAGTTGCGTTTGACGCAACGCTGTTGCACCAGAGTAAGCGTGAGCGACACCACAGTCAATGGGTCCTTGACCTGTTGGCGGCGTAATCTGTTGCGCTCCCAGAAGTTGCGTTGCACGGAACGGAGATTCCACATTCAGAAAGGGGCAGCAATCCCGGCACCGCGGCTGGCAGTTTCCGTTGACACGCCCCACGGCGACTGGCATATTTCGACTAAGCGCTATGCGAATCCTGTTGTGCATTACGCAATTGACGCGGATGCGGCAGGGGGTTCAATGCGGCCCACGCACCGTCCCTTTGGTGCCGGGGACCCACCCCTTTGGGTAGCCGTCCGGAGGAGCCGTAGCTCCTAGACTTGATAGTCGCGTCGGGGATTTTCGTCTGGCCAAGGAAAGGAACACAGGAAACATGGTTCACAGAGTCAAGGCAGTGATTGCCAAGGAAAAGAACGCCCCGGTGTCGGTGGAGACCATCCTGGTGCCGGATCCGGGCCCGGGCGAGGCGCTGGTGGACATCCTCACCTGCGGCGTCTGCCACACGGACCTTCACTACAAGCAGGGCGGCATCAACGATGACTTCCCCTTCCTTCTCGGCCATGAAGCAACAGGTGTTGTGTCCGCCGTGGGCGACGGTGTTACGTCGATCGCTCCCGGCGACCGGGTGATCCTGAACTGGCGCGCCGTGTGCGGCGAGTGCCGGGCCTGTGCCAAGGGCCAGCCGCAGTACTGCTTTAACACGCACAACGCCACCCAGAAGATGACCCTTGAGGACGGTACGGTCCTCTCCCCCGCGCTGGGCATCGGCGCGTTCGCGGAAAAGACGCTGGTTGCCGCCGGGCAATGCACCAAGGTGGACCCCGAAGCCGATGCGGCCGCCGTCGGGCTGCTCGGCTGCGGCATCATGGCCGGCATCGGTGCCGCCATCAACACCGGTGAGGTCAAACGTGGCGAGTCCGTGGCAGTGATCGGCTGCGGCGGTGTTGGCATCGCCGCGATCGCCGGCGCGAAGCTTGCCGGGGCCACCACGATTATCGCGGTGGACATCGACGCCAACAAAGTGGAAATGGCAACGTCCCACGGCGCCACGCACGGCATCGACTCCAGCAAGGAAGACCCCATTGAGGCCATCCGCGCCCTCACGGGAGGCCACGGCGCAGACGTGGTGATTGACGCCGTCGGCCGCCCCGAAACCTACAAGCAGGCGTTCTACGCCCGCGACCTCGCCGGCCGTGTGGTCCTGGTGGGCGTCCCGACGCCGTCCATGAAGCTGGAACTGCCGCTGCTGGACGTGTTCGGCCGCGGCGGATCGCTGAAGTCCTCCTGGTACGGGGATTGCCTCCCCTCCCGCGACTTCCCGATGCTCGTCTCCCACTACAAGCAGGGCAACCTGGACCTGGACGCCTTCGTCTCCGAACGCATCACCATCGACCAGGTGGAGGAAGCGTTCGAGAGGATGCACGAGGGCAAAGTCCTCCGCTCCGTTGTCGAACTGCCGGTGGCGGGTTCCTGATGGGCGTCCGGATCGAAAACCTGGTCACCTCGGGAACGTTTTCGCTCGACGGCGGCACCTGGGACGTGGACAACAACGTCTGGATCGTGGGCAATGACGAAGAGTGCGTCATCATCGATTCCCCGCACGACGCCGCCGCGATCATCAGCCAGGTGAAGGGCCGGAAGGTCCTGGCCATCCTGCAGACCCACGCGCACAACGACCACATTGGCGCCGCGCGCGCGGTAGCTGACGCTGTGGGCGCACCGATCTACCTCAACCCCGAAGACCTGGTCCTCTGGGAACAGGTCTACCCGGACACCAGGCCGGACCGGGAACTGCACGACGGCGACCTCTTCGAGGTGGCGGGGGCAACCCTGCGGGCCATCCACACCCCCGGCCACTCCCCGGGATCCACGTGCTTCTACCTGGAGAGCGAAGGAACGGTCTTCACCGGGGACACGCTTTTCAACGGTGGCCCGGGCGCTACCGGGCGGTCCTACAGCGACTACCCCACCATCCTGGCCTCCATCCGCGAGCGGCTGCTCACCCTCCCGCCGGAAACGGTGGTCCGCACCGGCCACGGCGACAACACCACCATCGCCGCCGAGCAGGAAACCCTGGCGAAGGTGGCGCAGTAACCGCAGAAATCAACTAAGGTGCCAACAAGGCGCGCCAGGAAAAACCTGGCGCGCCTTCATGGCGCCACGAGCAGGGCCAGCAGTCAGCAGGAACGAGCAGGGCAACAAGACAAGCAGGACGTATGCCGGTTAGGAAGTTGGAACGATGAAGTTCGGTAAGCAGCCCGCCCCCGACGCGGACATCAACGAGGACAACCTTGAGGTCCACAAGCCCAAGACCGAGGCAGCGGGCGTCAAGGCCGTGATGGTGGCGCTGGAGCGCGCGGTTGCGCAGGCCGGCGTGGCCCGGACGGCGCATTCATTGCTGCGGTTGAATCAGCGGGGCGGATTCGACTGCCCCGGCTGCGCGTGGCCGGAATCGGACAGGAAGCGCAAGGCGGCGGAGTTCTGCGAGAACGGCGCCAAGGCGGTGGCGGAGGAGAATACGCTCCGCACCGTGGGCGCCGAGTTTTGGGCCAAGCACTCCATCGCCGAGCTTTCGACGAAGACGGAGTACTGGCTGGGAAACCAGGGCCGGCTGAGTGAACCGATGGTGATCCGGGCCGGCGAGACCCACTACTCACCGATCTCGTGGGCCGATGCTTTCGAGCTGATTGGCGAGCACGTCCGGGCTTCAACTCCGGACCGCTGCGTCTTCTACACCTCCGGGCGGACCGCGAACGAGACCGCGTTCATGTACCAGCTCTACGCCCGGGCCATCGGCACCAACAACCTGCCGGACTGCTCCAACATGTGCCACGAGTCCTCGGGTTCGGCCTTGAACCCGACCATCGGCATCGGCAAGGGCACCGTTTCGCTCGACGACATCCACGACTCCGAGCTGATCTTCGTGGTGGGGCAGAACCCCGGCACCAACCACCCGCGCATGCTCTCCGCGCTGAAGGAATGCAAGGACAAGGGCGGCAAGGTGGTGGCGGTCAACCCGCTGCCCGAGGCCGGCCTGTTCAACTTCAAGGACCCGCAGACCGTTTCCGGCGTGGTGGGCGGCGGCACGCCCCTCGCGGACGAGTACCTGCAGATCAAGGTGGGCGGTGACCTGGCGCTGTTCCAGGCGCTCGGCCACCTGCTGCTGGCTGAGGAAGAGCGCAACCCGGGGACCGTCGTCGACCATTCCTTCATCGACGCGCAGACGGACGGGTTCCACGCCTACCGCCAGGCGCGCGCCGAACTCGACTGGGCGGAAACGGAGAAGGCCACTGGCCTGACCCGGGCCCAGATCGAAACCGTGGCCGGGATGCTCATCAAGTCCAAGGCCACCATCTTCTGCTGGGCCCTCGGCGTGACGCAGCAGCCGCACTCGGTGGACACCATCAAGGAAATGGTCAACGTCCTGCTCCTGCAGGGCAACTTCGGCAAGCCCGGCGCCGGGGCCTGCCCCGTCCGCGGACACTCCAACGTCCAGGGCGACAGGACCATGGGTATCTGGGAAAAACCCAAGGAATGGCTCCTCGCAGCGCTGGACACCGAGTTCGGGATTACTTCGCCACGGCACCACGGGTACGACGCCGTCGAAGCCATGGAAGCGTTCGAACGCGACGAGGTGGACGTGTTTGTGTCCATGGGCGGCAACTTCTCCCTGGCCTGCTCCGACACCGAGACCCTGGAAGCCGGGATGCAGCGAATCGGGCTGACCGTGCACATTTCCACCAAACCCAACCGCTCCCACATCGTCCACGGCCGCACCTCGCTGATCCTGCCCACGCTGGGCCGGACGGACAAGGACGACAAGCACCCCAACGGCGCCCAGTTCCTCTCCGTGGAAGACTCCATGTCCGTGGTCCACTCCACCCAGGGCCGCCTTGCCCCGGTTTCCGAGCACCTGCTCTCCGAGCCTGTGATCGTGGCCCGCATGGCCGAGGCCACGTTCGGTCCGGGCCACTCCGTTGACTGGAAAGCCATGGCCGAGGACTACGACGTGATCCGCGACCACATCTCCCGTGTCCTGCCCGGCTTCGAGGATTTCAACACCCGGGTGCGGACCAAGAACGGGTTCGTGCTGCCCAACCCGCCCCGCGACACCCGGTCCTTCAAGACCGACATCGGCCGGGGCCGCTTCACGGTCAGCCCGCTCGAATACCTCACCCCACCCGACGGCCACCTGGTTCTCCAGACCATCCGAAGCCATGACCAGTACAACACCACCTACTACGGCCTGGACGACCGCTACCGCGGCATCTCCGGCGGCCGCCGGGTCATCCTGATCCACTCGGAGGACCTGGTGGAGCTGGGTTTCAAGGACCGCGACCTGGTGGACGTGGTCAGCACCTTCCGTGGGCATGACCGGAAGGCGGACAAGTTCCGCCTGGTGGCCTACCCCACCGCCAAGGGCTGCGCCGCCGCGTACTTCCCGGAGGCCAACGCGCTGGTGCACAAGGAAAACGTGGCCCGGGAATCCAATACCCCCGGCTTCAAGGCCATGTTTGTCCGCTTTGTCCCGCACCTTGCTGAAGAGGCCGCGCAGGTTTCTTCAGAAGAGCTGGAACCGGCCGCAGCGGTGTAGTCTTCCACTCCCCTCGGGGGTCCCAGCCAGGCATTACGACGACGGCGACATCCGGCACGTGCCGGATGTCGCCGTCGCTGTTTTGGTCCCTGACCGGTTGCCTAGACCGGATTGTTGCCGTCGGGCTCGGCCTCGGGATCCAGGTCCTTGCCGTAGCCACTGGCCGAGGCGAGCCCGGCCACCTGTTGGCCGGCGTTGGTCTGCCCTGGCGTAAAAGCGCGGTCCGCTGCGCCCTGGGGTGCTGCGTCCTGGGGTGCTGCGTCCTGGGGTTCTCCCCCGGCCTCCGGCGCGACATCCTGCCGCAGGTGCTCATCGGACGGAACGTTCTCGGAAACCTGGTCATCAGCCATCCCAACAGCCAAGCACTGGGCGAGGCCCAGGGCAAGGGGCAGTCGGGCACCGGAAAGGCTGGCAGGTAAGCATCCAAGGCGCAGGGGCGCAGCGGCGCGAGTGAGGCCGTCTTGGTCCGGGCATGAACATTGCAGGGTGTCGTTCAGGCGGGTGGCGCGTGCAGGAACCGTTCGAGTGCTTCTTCTCCGGGCGAGAGCTTGAAATACATGAAGTCAGGAGGGTCGCCCGGTGACGGTCGTGGATGGTTGCGGCCTTTCTGAGGTGGTGCCAACTGCTGGGGCCACTGTGGTGATTCCCAGTCGTGGTGTTCAGCTTTGTAGTGCCGTCCGGTCGGTGAAGTCCAGCCCGGTGGTTCGGTTTTACTGGCCGGGGCGGGTTTCCAGCCGGTGTTGTGTTTGAGGCGGTGATGCTTCGGGCAGAGCTGGGCAAGATTGCTGATTCCGGTTGCGCCGCCGTGCTGCCAGGCCTGCAGATGGTCTGCCTCATTGTCCAGGGAGGGGTTGTTACAGCCGGGGAACGTGCATTTGCCGTCCCGCAGCTGCAGCGTCTTCTTCATGGCTTTGGTGAGGCGGTAGCTGGTCCGGCCGATCTCCAACGGGGCCCCGTCGCGGGGATCCACCAGTACCCTGTAGAACGAAGCAGCCCGGCCTTCGACGAGTTGGCGGGCCATGGACGGCGGGATGGAGCCGTAGCCGTCCAGCATCGCGGGTTCGTCAGTCAGGCCCATCAGGGAGAACACCGGCACCGTGACCAGGACCTGCGCCCCGATCCCCGAGGAATTGCCTGCACCGGTTCCTGGACCTGTGGCGTCACCGTTTCGGGGACCGGCTGTCGGGGCATTGCCGTCATCGGTTCCTGGACCCGTGTTCCCACTGGTCCCTGGGAGGGTGGCTGCTGGGCTGCTGGTGCCGCCGAGGAGCCATCCGGCATACAGGTCCGCCCGCAGTTGGGTGAGGGTCCGGTTCTCCTCCGGTCCCTGTGATTTCCGCGCGGTGGCGGTGAGCCTGTTCCAGATCGCCGTGGCCTGGTGGGCGGGCAGGTAGGCGGAGAGCCAGGCCATGCCGTCCTGGTCCGGCCGGTACTCGACGCGCCTGTCCGCGATCCCCTTGGCGTGGCGCTTCTCGATGGATTCGACGTGGTGGCGCTCCCGCCAGGTCCGGGCTTTGGCCTTGAACCGGTACGCCGGGATCTCCCCGATCACCGCGGCAGCAGGCGGCCTCGGCACAGCCGGGTCCAGGAAGTGTGCCTCCAGTGCCGCCGTGCCGGCCCGGTCAAGGGTGGCCGTTTCGTCCACCATCACCAGGGCGTGCTGCCAGGAAATCGTCCCGCCCTGCAATGCCGACAATGTCAGCGGCAGTTCCTTGACCAGGGAATGTGAGGCGGCCATGAACGCACCTGCCGCACGGGAACCAAGGGCCAGCAGGGCGCCGATTTCCGCGGCAATGGCCATCTCCTGCGCCTGCACCGGCATACCGGGAGCGGCGAGAGCGTGGGCGGTGTCCGCGTACGTCACGGCAGCACGGGCCTTCAAACCCGCGAACCCGGCCTCCACTTCCCGCACCCCCGCAAGGATGTTCAGGCACCCATCCGCCAGCCCCGCCAAAGGGTCAGCAGCCGAAAAGGGCTCCGCACCGCACCCATCCACCTCGGCGTTGAGCACAGCAAGAGCGGCCTTGATGTCCGCATATGCCTTCGCCACCGCTGCCTGCCCCATAAAGCCATCATGACAAGGGGGTCTGACATTTTAGGACCGGACCGTTCAGCCCCGCGGGATGGCCCGCACAGACGGAAAACCGGGGGCCGCCTCTTCGGCGACCCCCGGCTAGTCCGGCTCAACCAGCGTTAGCCGCGGAGGCGCTCCATGCCCGGGTCGAAGAGCGGCTCCGGGGTGACAGTTGCGGCGATGCGCTTGCCGAAGTACTCAATCTCCACCGCGTCCCCTTCTGACACCGAAGCCGGCAGCCAGGCGTAGGCGATCGGCTTGCGGACGGTGTAGCCGTAGGCCGCGCTGGTGACGTATCCAACGGCTTCCCCGGCCACGTACACCGGTTCCTTGCCCAGCACGATGGACGTGCCGTCGTCGACCGTCAGGCAGCGCAGCGCACGCGTTGCGGGCTGCTCCTTGCGCTCAGCCAGGGCCTCTGCACCCACGAAGCCGGTCTTGTCCTTGGCCACCGAGAAGCCCAGGCCGGACTCGTACGGGTGGTGCTCGGACGTCATGTCCGTGCCCCACAGCCGGTAGCCCTTCTCGAGCCGCATGCTGTTGAACGCGCCGCGGCCGGCCGCGATGATGCCGTGCTCCCGGCCCGCCTCGAACAGCAGGTCCCAGAGCTTCAGCCCGTACTCGGCGGTGGTGTAGAGCTCCCAGCCGAGTTCGCCCACGTAGGAGAGCCGCATGGCCGTCACCGGGATGCCGCCCACCGAGATTTCCTTGGTGCGGAAGTACTTCAGGCCGTCGTTGGTGAGGTCGTCGGAGCTGACCTTGCCGATCACTTCGCGCGCCAGCGGGCCCCACAGCCCGATGCAGCAGGTGCTGCCGGTGATGTCGGAGACATGCACCCACTGGCTTGGATCGGCAGCGGACTGCTTCCGGGCCTCCACCCGGAGGTAGTCGAAGTCCACGTTGCTGTTGACGCCCAGCTGGAAGTCTTCCTCCGCCAGCCGTGCGACGGTCACGTCACTGCGGATGCCGCCGTCGTGCTCCAGCAGCAGGCAGTACGTCACGGCACCCGGCTTCTTGGCAATGTTGCCCGTGCTGAGCCGGTGCAGCAGCGCCTGCGCGCCCGGACCCACCACGGACAGCCGCTTCAGCGGCGTCATGTCGAAAAGTCCGACGGCGGTGCGCGTCTTCCACGCCTCCGCTGCGGAGATGGGGGAAGAGAACATAGCGGACCAGGAGTCCCGCTCCGGCGTCTGCCACTCGGCAGGAAGCTCCTCGAGCAGCCCGCGGTTGGCCTCGAACCAGTGCGGCCGCTCCCAGCCGGCGGACTCCAGGAAGAACGCCCCCAGTTCCTTCTGCCGGACGTTGAACGGGCTTACGCGCAGGTCCCGCGGGGATTCCCTGGGCTGCAACGGGTGCATCACGTCGTAGATCTCCACGAAGTTCTGCTGCGACGTCTCACTGACGTAGGCGTCGGAGGTCTGCACCTTCTCGAAACGGGTGAGCTCGCAGCCGTGCAGGTCCGCGCGGGACCGGCCTTCCACCAGCAGCTCCGCCATTGCCTTGGCTACGCCGGCCGAGTGCGTGACCCAGACGGCTTCGGCCACGAACAGGCCCTGGAGGTCGGGCGCTTCGCCCATGAGCGGGCCGCCGTCGGGGGTGAAGGAGAAGATGCCGTTGAAGCCGTCCTGGATCTCGGAGCCGCGCAGTGCCGGCAGCAGGTCCTGGCTGTCCTCCCAGGCGGGCAGGAAGTCTTCCAGGGTGAAGTCCAGGCGGGAAGGCATGCGGTGGTCCGACATTTCCTCTGCGGGGACCTTCGGCAAGGCGGACATGTCCACCGGCATGGGGCGGTGGGCATAGCTGCCGATGCCGATGCGGTCGCCCCATTCGCGGTAGTAAAGGTCCTTGTCCTGGTAGCGCAGGATGGGCTTGCTGGCGCCCTTGGGGAGCTCGTTGACGCCTTCGAGTTCGGGCAGCGGGGTGCTGATGGCGTACTGGTGGGCCAGCGGCAGCAGCGGGACTTCCAGCCCCACCATCTTGCCGAGTTCACGGCCCCAGAAACCTGCACAGGACACCACGATGTCCGCCGGGATAAGTCCGTTGTCGGTTTCGACGCCGGTCACCTTGCCGCCCTCCTGGGCGATGCCTGTCACCGTCGTGGAGCCGAGGAAGGTCACACCACGCCCGCTGGAGCGCTCAATCAGCAGCTGCACTGCCCGGGCGGCCAGGGCCACGCCGTCGGTGGGGATGAGCAGGCCGCCCAGCACTTCACGGCCGCCGGTCAGCTTGCCGGTGTTCAGGAGGGGGTAGATCTTCTCGCATTCATCGGCGTCGACGATCCGGCTTTCGACGCCCCAGGAGGTCATCACACCCATCTTGCGCTTGAGGTCGGCGAGGCGCTCGGGGGTGGTTGCCAGCTCCAGGCCGCCCACCTGGTTGAAGCAGGACTCGCCGTCCTTGCTCAGGGCCAGCAGCTTGTTCACTGTGTAGGTGGCGAACTCAGTCATGGTGCGCGACGGGTTGTTCTGGAACACCAGGCCCGGCGCGTGCGAGGTGGAGCCGCCGGCAAGTTCCAGCGGGCCCTGTTCCACCACCGTGATGTTGGTCCAGCCCCGGGCAGTGAGTTCGTCGGCAAGGTTGGTTCCGACAATGCCGGCGCCGATGATGACAACGCGTGGTGATGCGCTCATGGGTTTTGTTTCTCCTGTTTGGCTTTGCGGGCGTTGGCGTTAGCGGAAGACGACGGTGCGGGTGTTATTGAGCAGGACGCGGTGCTGGCAGTGCCATTTGACGGCCCGGGCCAGCGCCTGTGTTTCGGCGTCGCGGCCCACGGTTACCAGCGCATCCGCGTCCAGGCTGTGGTCCACCCGGAACACCTCCTGCTCAATGATGGGTCCCTCATCAAGGTCTGCCGTCACGTAGTGGGCGGTGGCCCCGACGAGCTTCACGCCGCGGTCGTAGGCCTGGTGGTACGGCTTGGCGCCCTTGAAGCCGGGCAGGAAGGAATGGTGGATGTTGATGGCGCGGCCGCGGAGGCTTTCGCACAGGTCGTTGGACAGGACCTGCATGTAGCGGGCCAGGACCACCAGGTCCGCGTTGTACTCGGCCACCAGTTCCAGCAGCCGGGCCTCGGCTTCGGGCTTGGTTGCTGCAGTCACCGGAACGTGGATGAAGGGCAGGCCCGCGGCCTCCGCCATGGGACGCAGGTCCTCATGGTTGGAAACCACGACGGCGATCTCCGCACCAAGGCTTCCGGCCTGCCACCGGAAGATGAGGTCGTTAAGGCAGTGGCCGAACTTCGAGACCATGATCAGCAGCCGCTGGGGCTTGCCGTCGTTGAAAGTGAAGTCCATGCCGAACTCGCCGGCGATTGGGGAAAACTCACCGGTGAGGCTGTCCACGTCGTGCGAGTTGAGGTCGCCGGCGGTGAAGGCCGTGCGGAGGTAGAGCTTGCCGCTGACGTGGTCGTCGAACTGCTGGTGCTCCACGATGTCGAAGCCGCGGTCCGCCAGGAAGGCCGTGACGGCGCGGACGATGCCGGGCTGCTCGGGGCAGGACAGGCTGAGGACGAACTGGGCCTGGCGGGTGGTGGGGCCCGCCGTGGCGGCGGCGGCTGCGGCGGTGCTGCTGGCAGGGGCGCCGACAGTGGCGCTGCCTGACGGGATGTTCTCGATAACGATGGTCATGGCGTGCTCCTAAAGTGTGGGTGCCGGTTTGATGGCGTCAACGGGTTTCGCCGGTGGTAGCGCCGGCTTTCGGGGAATCGCTGCTGGTTGCATCACGGTCTGGACTGTCTCCCGGGCAGGTGCCGTCCGGGCAGCGGTCGCCGCATTCATGCTTGGTGACGAGGTCGAACTGGACGCCGCCATGCTGGTCCACGCCGGTACGGATGGCGCGCTCCACTACGGAGTCCGCCAGCCGCCGCCGCAGGGACAGCGGGTCCCGCCGCAGGTCCTTGACCAGGGCGAAACAGAGCAGCAGCATGACCAGCACGAACGGCAGGGCGGCCACGATGGTGATGCGCTGCAGGCCGGACAGCGCCTCGGAGGGCTCATCACCGCCGGCAAGCATCATCACGGCGGCGACTGCGCCGGTGAGGAGGCCCCAGAAGATGACCAGTCCGCGCTTCGGATCGGAGGATCCGTTGGAGCTCAGTGACGCCATGATGATCGACGCCGAGTCGGCACCGGTGATGAAGAAGATGGCCACCAGGACCATGGCAAGGACGATGACGGATGCGGTCAGCCAGCCCGGCATGGACATGTTCCGGACCAGGTCGAACAAGGCTCCGTCGAAGTCGATGGACGGGGAGCCGCTGGCCATGGACACCAGTCCCGGAGTGCCCGCCTTGTCCGCGTCTTCCTGGACCTTGAAGGCCGTGCCGCCAAAGATCCCGAACCAGATGACACTCACGATGCTGGGCACCAGCAGGACGCCGGTGACGAACTGCCGGATAGTGCGGCCGCGGCTGATGCGGGCGATGAACATGCCCACGAAGGGCGTCCAGGACACCCACCATGCCCAGTAGAAGATGGTCCAGCCGGACATCCACGTCCGGAGCGCCTCATCACCAACGGCCTCGGTGCGTGATGACATTTCCGCCAGGTCCCTGGCGTAGTCGCCCACTGCAGCGGGGATGAGGTTGAGGATGAACAAGGTGGGCCCGGCGACGAAGACGATGAGCGCCAGGAGCACGGCCAGGACCATGTTGATGTTGGACAGCCACTGGATGCCGCGGCTGATGCCGGACACTGCCGAGGCCACGAAGCAGGCTGTCAGGACGGCGACGATGGCCACGAGGACGGGGGTGCCGATCTCGCCGATCCAGCCGTTCGACGTCAGGCCGCTGCCGATCTGGAGGGCACCGAGGCCCAGGGAGGCCGCCGTGCCGAAGAGCGTGGCGAAGATCGCCAGGATGTTGATGAACTTACCCACCGGCCCTTCCACCGTCCTGATGCCGAACAGCGAGGTGAACGCCGCGGAGATCAGCTGACGGCGGCCGAGGCGGTAGGTGCCGTAGGCCATGGCGATGCCGACGACGGCGTACATGGCCCAGGGGTGCAGCGTCCAGTGGAAGATGGAGGTGGCCATGGCGGTCTGGATTGCCGCGGGCGTGCGTCCGTCCACCGTTCCCGGCGGCGGGGAGATGTAGTGGTACAGCGGTTCAGCCACACCGTAGAACATCAGGCCGATGCCCATGCCGGCCGCAAACATCATGGCGATCCAGGAGACTGTACGGAACTCGGGCTTTTCGCCGTCCTTGCCCAAGGGGATGTTGCCCCATTTGCCGAGGGCCAGCCAGAGGACAAACACAACGAACAGCGAGGCCAGGACCATAAAGAGCCAGCCGGTGTATTCCATCACCCAATCCAGGGCGAGGGTTGAGGTGGCGGCCAGGCTGTCCCGGCCCAGGAAACCCCAGGCCACGAAGGCCAGGGCGAGGACACCGGTGATGCCGAAGGTGGCCTTGTCCAGGGTGAGTTTCCGGTTCCGGCGCTCAGCCACGGCCTGTTCGGCCTTGGTCTGGCGGAGTTCCTGCATGATCTGTTCGGTGTCTTCGGCCTCGAACCCAGGATCGTGGGAGGCGGGGAGGTCTTCTGCTTCGGGCCAGACGTCGTTGTCCGGACGGGTTTCACTGTTTAAAGCCATGAGCAGGTCCTTTAGTTCGGATTCACGGGCTGGCGCCTGGACGTGGCCGTCCATCCGCCGTGGGGGACGTTGGGGACGTCCGTCGATTCAGTGATCACGATGTCGCCATCGATCGCAGGTAATTCGTGGTGGCGTACCGGGAGTTCGGCCGCTGGCGTCGACGCTTCCCCCTTGTGCACGGTGGTCCTTTGTCTTTGTTCGGGGACAATCGATGAGTTCTGCTATGAACAACAGCACTCGCAATATGCAACAGAGTGCGTCAGCTCACACGGCTTGTCAAGGGTTTTTGCTTCTATTGCGCCCCCTCCGCGTCTTATTGCGGGAATCCTTGACAGCGGGCACGCCAATGATCATCCTGTTTCAAATAGCGCATGCCGTTGCGTAATAAGCAATCGGGCAATTGCACAAGGATGTCGGATGCATGCCGCCAGGCCGGCATGGCCCGCCTCCCGATCCCGGCCCGCACGCACGCACGGAAAGACCCCGGACGTTCGTCCGGGGTCTTTCCGTTATGAGGCGCAGGTACAGCAGCTGGCTGGCCCCGCTGCTCGGCGTATAAGGCTGTTCGGCGCCTAACCCCCGATCGTCGCCAGGACTGCCCCGGCGTTCACCACGCCGCCGGCTTCCGCCCGGATGTCCATGACGGTTCCGCCCCGGTGGGCGGCGACCTGGGTTTCCATCTTCATGGCTTCAAGGACGACGACGGGGTCCCCCGCCGCCACTACGGCGCCCGGCTGGACGAGCCACTTCACCACAGTCCCCGCCATGTCCGCGCGCAGCTCGCCGGGGTGGGCAACGGTAGCCACGGGGCCGCCGTCGTTCTCCCCGTTCCAAGAATGCCCGTTGAGGGAAACGCCCGTGGGAACGCCGGCGCCTGAACGTGCCCAGCCATCCAGCAGGGCCGCGGGAAGGCCGACGGCGTGGCGCCGGCCATCGACGTCGACGGTAATGGTGCGCCGCGCACCGTCCGGAACGGCGGTGCCGAACCGGGGATCAGCCGGAATGGAATCCGCGAAGTCCGTCTCGATCCAGCGCGTGTGGATCCCCAAAGCGGTTTCAGACGTGAAGTCCGGCGCCTCAACCACGGCGCGGTGGAACGGCAGGACGGTTGCCACACCGGCGATGTCCATTTCCGCCAGGGCGCGGCGCGCCCGGCGGAGCGCCTGCTGCCGGTCTGCTCCGGTGACGATCAGCTTGGCCAGCAGGGAATCGAACTGCGGCGCAACAATGGATCCGGCCCGGACCCCAGAGTCCAGCCGGATGCCCGGCCCCGTTGGGCCGCTGAACGTGGTGATGGTTCCTGGGGAGGGCAGGAACCCCCGCCCCACGTCCTCGGCGTTGAGCCGGAACTCGAACGAGTGCCCGCGGGGTTGCGGATCGGCCGCGATGCGCAAGGGCTCACCGGCAGCGATCCGCAGCTGCTCCTGGACCAGGTCCACGCCGGTGGTTTCCTCAGTGATGGGGTGCTCCACCTGCAGCCGCGTGTTCACTTCAAGGAACGCCACGGTGCCGTCGGCGGCCACCAGGAACTCCACCGTTCCGGCCCCCGTATATGAGGCTTCGCGGCAGACCGCCTTGGCGGCGTCGTAAATCTGCTGGGTCTGATGGTCTGTGAGGAAGGGCGCCGGGGCCTCCTCAACCAGCTTCTGGTGCCGGCGCTGGAGCGAGCAGTCCCGCGTTCCCACCACCACCACGTTGCCGTGCCGGTCCGCCAGGACCTGCGCTTCCACGTGCCGGGGCCGGTCCAGGTACCGCTCCACGAAGCACTCGCCGCGGCCGAAGGCCACCACCGCTTCACGGACCGCCGAGTCAAAGGCTTCCTCGATTTGGTCCATGCTGCGCACCACCTTCAGCCCCCGCCCGCCGCCGCCGAAGGCAGCCTTGATGGCGATGGGCAGGCCGTGCTCTTCCGCAAAGGCCCTCGCCTCCGCGGCTGAGGACACCGGTCCGTCGCTGCCGGCCACCAGGGGCGCACCCGCGCGGACGGCGATTTCGCGGGCCGTGATCTTGTTGCCCAGCAGCCGGATGGCCTCCGGCGCGGGCCCGATCCACGTCAACCCGGCATCCAAGACGGCCTGTGCAAAGTCCGCGTTCTCGGACAGGAATCCGTATCCCGGGTGTACGGCGTCCGTTCCGGACTCGGCCGCGACGCGCAGCAGCTTGGGGATATCCAGGTAGGTTTCCGACGGCGCGTTTCCGCCCAGGCTGTAGGCCTCGGTGGCCGCGCCCACGTGCAGGGCGTCGGCGTCCACATCCGCGTAGACGGCCACGGACTCCAGGCCGGCATCCTCGCAGGCACGGGCGATGCGGACGGCGATCTCTCCTCGGTTGGCAATCAGGACCTTGCGCATGTGCTGCTCACTTTTTCTGGGAATCGTTGGGGGAAGTGCTGGACGGTTCAAGGGGCAGGCCGTATCCGGGGGCCCAGCGGAACCTGATGCGGCCGCCGATGGGGACCTGGGCGGCGAGGTCCAGTTGGTGGTCCACCACCACGCCAACCACGGGGTAGCCTCCGGTGATGGGGTGGTCCGCCAGGAACAGCACGGGCTGCCCCTCCGGCGGGACCTGGATGGCGCCGGCCACGGTCCCCTCGCTGGCCAGTTCCCCGTCCCGGCTCCGCTTGAGCGGTTCACCGTCCAGGCGCATGCCCACACGGTTGGAGCGCGGCGTCACCGTCCAGTCCTGGGCGCAGAGCGATTCCAGCGCGGCGGCGTCGAACCAGTCATCGCGGGGGCCGGGCACGACATCCAGGACCGTCACTCCGGTGTCCGGAAAGTCCGGCTGCAGCTCGGGATTCCCCACCACGTTGGAGGACGTGGCGGCTCCGGCGGCCAGCACCTGCCCCGGGGCCAGCGGCGAGGGCCCGATCCCGGACATCGTGTCGGTGGACCGGCTGCCAAGCACGGCTTCGGCATCGGCGCCGCCGCGGATGGCGAGGTAGGAGCGGAAGCCGCGTTGGGGCGCTCCCACGTTCAGGATTTCGCCGTCCAGCAGGGCAAACGCCGTGGCCATGGGGACCTCGCGGACCCGCTCCGGCCGGCCGCCGCCGTCTGTACTTTCAGCTTTGGCACCTACATCCGCCGGCGTCACAACAGTCAGTGCCGCCGGCGCGCCTGTCACTGCAAGCACCTGGTCACCCACGGCCTGCACGCGCAGCCCGCCGGCAACGGTTTCGACGACGGCGGCCGAAGGCTCGTTGCCCACGATGCGGTTGGCGCGGCGCAGGGAGGAACGGTCCAGGGCCCCGGCAGCAGAGACGCCGAGGCCGCCGTAGCCGGGCCGGCCAAGGTCCTGGACCAGGCTCTGCAGCCCCGGCGAGAGGATCCGCAACCCGGAACGGACGGCGGGCCCCTGTTCCTCCGGCGCCTCCGGCTGCACCGTAGCCGCGTCCGGGGCGGAAAGCTCCACGAGCTCGCGTACCGCCCGGAACTGCACCCGGTCCCCCGGGGCAACCAGTGCAGGCTGCTCCCGGCCGAGGTCCCACATCCGTGCGGCGGTGCGGCCAATCAGCTGCCAGCCGCCCGGGGACTGCCGGGGGTAGACGGCGGAATAGGTGCCGGCCAGGGCTACGGATCCGGCGGGAACCGCGGTCCGCGGGGAGCTGCGGCGCGGGACTTCCAGCAGCTGGTTCTCCCCCACCATGTATCCAAAGCCGGGGGCGAAGCCGCCGAAGGCGACGGTCCAGACCTGCCCCGTATGGGCTGCCACAACACCCTCAGCACCGAGGCCGGTGAGCCGTCCCACGTCGGCGAGGTCCTCGCCGTCGTACACGGCCTCGATGACCACCAGCTTGCCTTCCGCCTGCGCGTGGACCGCCAGGTCCAGCTCCAGCAGCCGGGCAGCCAGCCGGCGCGCGGCCTGGGGCGAGTCCGCCTTGACCATCACGGTTTCCGCGGCCGCCAGGACCTCGACCTGGCCGGGGAGCGGGTGCTCCAGCAGGAGGGCCTGCAGCGCCAGCACGTCCTGGAGCCCGGAGAGTTCGGCGAGCACCGCCGTCGTGCCCACCGGCCGTACGGCCAAAACACGGGGGGCGAGCACCCGGGACGCGGTGGTGGGGTTGGTGACTGTTTCCATGGCAATCCGCGCCGGTCAGGCGTGGCTCTCCTGCGCGTGGCCGTTGTGGAGCAGGCGGAGGTCCGCTTCCGGCTGGGGGTCGCGGCCCAGGCGCATGCCCACAATGGTGATGACCGCGGTGAGGGCGATGTAGCCCGCGATCAGGTGCCAGCCGCCGGACGCTGCGCCGTACAGGGCGGTGAAGATCAGCGGTGCCACGGCGCCGCCGATCACACCGGCCAGGGTGTAGGCCAGCGAGCTGCCGGCGTAGCGCAGGCGGGCCGGAAACTGCTCGGTGATGAACGCGGCCTGCGGGCCGTACATAAAGGCGTGCAGGGCCAGGCCGATCACCACGCCGATAGTCAGCATCACCACGGATTTGCCTTGGATCATCAGGAAGAACAGCGGAATGTAGGCTGCGGTGGCCGCGGCGGCCACGCCGTAGACCCAGCGGCGGTTGAAGCGGTCCGTCAGCGCACCGGCGGCCGGGATGAGGAAGAGCTGGAACGCGGAGCCGATGAGGATGGCGGCCAGCACGTTGCCGGTGGTCATGCCGAGTTCCTTGGTGGCGTAGACGGCCACGAACACGGTGAACAGTGCGTAGAGGACGTCCGGGCAGAGGCGTGAGAGGGCTGCGGAAACCAGGGCCCGGGGCTCGCGGGTAAAGACTTCCTTGATGGGTGCCTTGGGACGGTCGCCTTTTGCCTGGATGGCCTTGAACACCGGGGTTTCCTCCAGCTTGAGGCGGATCACGAGGCCGAAGACCACCAGGATGGCCGAGGCGAGGAAGGCTACGCGCCAGCCCCAGGAGAGGAAGGCCTCGGTGCTGAGCGTGGCCGCCAGGACAGCCAGGGCGCCGTTGGCCATCAGGTTGCCGGCCGGCGGACCGATCTGTGCAGCGGAGGACCAGAAGCCGCGCTTGTTGGGATCACCGAATTCGCTGGACAGCAGCACCGCACCGCCCCATTCACCGCCGACGCCGATGCCCTGGGCCAGGCGCAGGAGCACCAGGATGGTGGGGGCTGCGACGCCGATGACCGAGTAGTCGGGCAGCGCACCGATGAGGACCGTGGCGACGCCGATCAGCACCAGGGTGAACACGAGGACGTACTTGCGGCCGATCTTGTCGCCAAGGCGGCCGAAGATCACGCCGCCGATTGGACGGGCCAGGTACCCCACCGCGAAGGCCGAGAAGGACAGGAGCAGGCCCACGAACTCGTCATTCGAGGGGAAGAAGATCTTGGGGAACACCAGCGCCGAGGCGACGGAGTAGATGGCGAAGTCGTAGTACTCAAGCGACGTGCCGGTGAGGCTGGCGATGTAGGCCTTCAGCGCACCGGCCGGCGGCTTCCTTGCCGCGGTCCTTGCTGCCTTGTTGGTGCTGGTCATGTTTTTCCTCCGGGGGTGAGGGGTGGTGCGGAGGCCAGTGAACGGCCGGGAAAGGGATTTAGAGGAACGAGCCGATGCTGACGCCGGCGTCCTCAAGAGCGGACTTCACTGCGGTGGCCATGGCTACGGCCCCGGGCGAGTCACCGTGCACGCAGATGCTGTCCGCGCGGATCTTCAGGACGGAACCGTTGATGGTCCTGACGGACCCCTCGGTTGCCATCCGTAATACATGCTCCGCCACTTCGGCGGGGTCGGAAAGGACCGCACCTGGCTGGCTCCGGGAAACGAGTGTTCCGTCCGGGTTGTACGCGCGGTCCGCGAACGCTTCGGTAACCGGGCGCAGCCCCGCTTCCCCTGCAAGCCGCAGGACTTCGGAACCGGGAAGTCCCATGATGGGCAGGCCGGGGTCAACCGCTTTCACGGCGTCGACGACGGCCTGGGCCTGGGCGGTGTGGTGGATGATGGCGTTGTAGAGGCCGCCGTGCGGCTTCACGTAGCGCACCTGGGCTCCCTCTGCGGCGGCCAGCGCCTGCAGGGCACCGATCTGGTACACCACGTCGTCAGCCAGTTCAGTGGGCTGGATGTCCAGGAAGCGGCGGCCGAAACCGGCGAGGTCCCGGTAGCCGACATGTGCACCGATGGCAACGCCTGCGGCAGCCGCTTCGCGGCAGGTGCGGCGGATAACGCTGGGATCGCCGGCGTGGAACCCGCAGGCAACATTGGCGCTGGTGACGGAACGGAACATGGCGGCATCGTCACCGAGAGTCCAGTGTCCGAACGATTCGCCAACGTCGCTGTTTAGGTCGATGCTTGCCACTTGTGATCTCCATCTCATTGAGCGGTCCTTACTAGGATGCACTAAATCTACGGATTGTTCAACAATCCTTCGATTCGACGATGTGACGATCGTGTAAATTCTGAAGTATGCCCGCCCAAGAGACCAAACTCCGTTCCGCAGGCCGCCTCCGGGTGGCCGTTCCTTCCGTGGCGGAACGGGTGGCTGACGAACTCCGCCTGCAGCTGGCCGAGGGAGCCCTGCTCCCCGGGACACGCCTCACCGAGTCCACCATCGCCGAGGACCTGGGGGTTTCCCGCAACACGGTGCGGGAGGCCTTTGCGGAACTGGCCAGCGAGCGGCTGGTGGTCCGCCACCCCAACCGGGGCGTCTTTGTCGCCAGCCTCGGGGCGGATGACATCCATGACGTCTACACGGTGCGCCGGGCCATCGAGGTGAGCGCGCTGCGCGCGGGCGGGCGCCCGGAGGACGTGGCCGCCGTCCGGGCCGCCGTGGAGGAAGGCAAACGTGCTGCGGCTGCCGGTGACGATGACGCGGGGGGCACCGCCAACCAGCATTTCCACGGCGCGATTGTTGCCTTGGCCCGGAGCCCGCGGCTGAACACCATCATGGCCCAGGTCCTGGCCGAGATGCGCCTGTTCTTCCACAAAGCCACCGCGGACTCACACTTCTACCAGCGATACCTGCCGGACAATGAGGCGATCTGCGAGGCACTGGAAGCCGGCGAGCTGGACCGCGCCGCGGATCTCCTGCTGGCGTACCTGGACCGATCCGAGGACAACCTCAGCAGCGTGCACGGGGACAGCCCGGAATAAGTTCAGCCCCCGCTGCGGAAACGAATTACCGGAACGAATTACCGGCGCCCGGTGTAACCCATCTTGGCGCTGACCTGGAGGCCGCCCTGCTTCAGCGCCTCTATGAGTCCCGGGGCCTTTTCCGGATCAAAGCGGAACGCGGGGCCGGAAATGCTGATGGCCCCGATCACGGCGCCCAGGTGGTTGTAGACCGGAACGGCAACAGCGGTCAGCCCGATCTCGAACTCCTCCCGCACCAGGCCGTAGCCTTCGCGGGCGACGTCGATCAGCTGGGTTTCGAGTTGCTTCCGGTTGGTGATGGTCCGGGGCGTCCGTGCCTTGAGTCCCGTCTCCTTCAGGATGCGGTCCCGGTCTTCCGCCGGCAACCCGGCCAGCAGGACCTTCCCGCTCGAGGTGGCATGCAGCGGCGTCAGGTTTCCCACCCAGTCATAGGTGGCCAGGGTTGACGGGCCCATCGCCTGGTCCACGTTGACGGCGTAGTTGGAGCGGAGGACGGCCAGGTTCACCGTTTCCTTGAATTCCTCCGCCAGGGCCTCGAGGACGGGCCGGGCCTCCCGGACCAGGCTGAGCCGCCCCGGAATAGAGCTGGCCAGCCGCAGGATGCCGAAGCCCAGCTGGTACTTTCCGCGGTCGCTGTTCTGGTGGACCATTTCCCGGCTCACCAGCGAACCGAGGAGCCGGGAGACGGTGGACTTGTGGATGCCCATCTCCTCGGCAATGTCGCTCACGCCGGCATGGCCGTCCCGCGCCAGGATCTCCAGGACCGCGAGGGCCCGGTCAACGGACTGGACACCGCCGTGCTGGCCCGCTTCAGCGTCGACATCGGGTTCGCGTTCATTCTTCGCAGCCATGACTAATACTCTCAAGTAGCCTGCGCCAAGGAGAAATTAACGGAGGCCGTTGCTGTGCGCGAGCGCCATTGCTTCGGTACGGGAGGAGGCGCCGAGCTTCCGGTAGAGGTTGCGGAGATGGAATTTCACCGTGTTCTCGCTGATGTGGAGCTTCGCAGCGATGCCCCGGTTCCGCTGGCCCGCAGCCAGGAGCTGGAGGACCTCCAGTTCACGCTCCCCCAGGTTCCAGCCCGCGACGTCGGCCGCCGGGCGGGCAGGTGGGTCGAGCGGGAGCGTGACGGCGACGTCGGCGCCCCAGCCCGGCATCACATCCACACCCATGCTGCCGTTGAGCGCCTCAACCCGCTGGACCAGGCGTGCCACGGCAGGTGACGCCGCGGAAAGCTCGCCGGGACCGTCGTCGCGCACGTTGACCAGCAGGTTCGCGCCGTCGCAGTCCCACTGTGTCCGGATCCGGCGCACTCCCTGCTGATCCACCATGGCCAGCACCAGGCCGCGGACGATCGCCCTGGCGGCGTGCGCCACTTCGCCCGGCAGCGCCCGGCCGTTGACCGGCGGCTCGATGAACTGGACGTCGATGCCGCTGAAGCTCATCAGCGGGCGCAGGTCCTCGCGGAGGCGCTGGAACGCGGACGCAACGGGCTCCTCCACCAGGTCGGTGGTGCGGTCACTGACCGTGCGGAGTCCCACCAAGGCCTTCGCCGCGGCGTCCGTTGCCGCCGTCCGGGCAGCGGCGTCTGCCAGCGCCGGCGACCTCAGCGCCGCGAGCAGGGTCTCAAGGGTGGTGGAGTGCTGGTCCACCAGTTCGGCGGTCACGCGCAGGCGTTCGGCCGAGGCCGCGCGGGACTCGATGAGGTACGACGGCGGCGCGTCGGCCACCTTTTCGCGGATCCGCTCGGCTGCCAGCGTCCAGAGGTAATGGAGGATCCAATGCGGGTCCGGCCCGGCGACCGGGGCGTGGATGGGCTGCGGATCGGAAAGGACCAGCAGCGCATTGCTGGGCGACGACACGGCGAGGAGCGGGCGGCCCTCGCCGCCAAACACGGCTTCGCCGCTCCAAGCCGCACCGCTCCGGGCTGCACCGCTGTTCCCTTCAGCGGCGAGGGTGGTGCGGATGGCGTCCAGTTCCGCGATGGACACGCGGCTGATGATGGCCTCGGCGCCGGCCTTCTTCTGCGGCCGGCCGGTGCAGTCCTCGGTGAAGATCACCAGTGCGCTTGATTCCCAGTACGGGCTGAGGGCGGCCCTCAGCCGGTGGGCGATGTCCATCAGGGGAGCCGCGGCCAGTGCGGCGACTGCTTCAAGCAGGGCTGTTTCGGAGCGTTCCACCCGCCCAGTGTACGGGCCGGGCACAGGACACCCACCCCTTTGGATAGCAAAAACCGTCCCATCATGGCGTTGGGCCCACCCAACTGACGGGCGAGCATTGAAAGGTCTACTACGTTCAAGGAGGTACGGGCATGGACACCATCGCAGCAACAGACCCGGCAACCGTGGCGGGTTCACCCCTGACCGGCACCGCCCGGGCCTTTGACCACAACCGCACCCTGGTCCTGGATGAGGTGGGCAGCGTCTTCCGGTGCGTCGACCCCGCAGAGGTCGCAGCCCTGGTGACCGAGCTTCGGCTGGCGGACAGGGTCTTCGTCACCGGTGCCGGCCGCAGCGGCCTGGTCCTGAAGATGGCGGCGATGCGGCTGATGCACCTCGGCCTCACGGTCCACGTGGTGGGCGAGACCACGGCACCCGCCATCCGTGCCGGGGACCTGCTGCTGGCAGCCTCCGGTTCCGGCACCACCGCCGGTGTGGTCAAGGCAGCGGAAACCGCCGCCGCCCAAGGCGCGCGCGTGGCCGCCTACACCACCAGCAGTGGTTCCCCGCTCGCGGCAGCCGCTGCCGCCGTCGTCCTCATCCCTGCCGCACAGAAGACGGACCACGGTTCGGCGGTGACCCGGCAGTACTCGGGAAGCCTCTTTGAGCAGGTGCTGTTCGCCACCACCGAGGCGGTGTTCCAATCCCTGTGGGACGAGGACGCTGCCGCCCCCGAGGATCTCTGGCAGCGCCACGCAAACCTCGAATAAGTTTCCGCTCCCCCTATCCGCTGTTCCAACCCGAAAGAGAAGAACAATGAAACTGCAAGTAGCCATGGACGTCCTCACCGTCGAAGCCGCCCTGGACCTGGCCGGAAAAGTCGCCGAGTACGTGGACATCATCGAACTGGGCACGCCGCTGGTGAAGAACGCAGGCCTTGCCGCCGTCACCGCCGTCAAGACCGCCCACCCGGACAAGATTGTCTTCGCGGACATGAAGACCATGGACGCCGGCGAACTGGAGGCCGAAATCGCGTTCGCCGCCGGCGCCGACCTGGTTTCCGTGCTGGGCAGCGCCGACGACTCCACCATCGCAGGCGCCGTCAAGGCCGCCAAGGCCCACAACAAGGGCATTGTGGTGGACCTGATCGGCGTCCAGGACAAGGTAAGCCGCGCCCAGGAGGCCCGCGCACTGGGTGCCAAGTTCATCGAATTCCACGCCGGCCTGGATGAGCAGGCAAAGCCCGGCTACAACCTGGACGTGCTGCTGAACGCCGGCGAAGAGGCCCGCGTGCCTTTCTCCGTCGCCGGTGGCGTGAACCTGTCCACCATTGAAGCCGTGCAGCGCGCAGGCGCCGATGTGGCCGTCGTCGGCGGCTCCATCTACAGCGCCGACGACCCCGCCGTCGCCGCCAAGGAACTGAGGGCAGCGATCATCTAGCTTCCAGCGGGTCGGGTCAGGCAGTGGCAGAGCCCCGCGGCGCAGCAGCCCTGGGGGCGGCTGCGCCGTGGCCCCTCGGCCACATGTGAACGGCCATAACGAACGCCCACGCGGCCAACAGCACAAGGGCCACCAGCCGCGGCGCCGAATCGAAGAGGCCAACATAGGAAACCATGACGCCGTGGACAACCCAGGCGACCCCCGAGGCTGCAGCCAGCCAGCCAGGCCAGCGGGCATAGGCGTGGCCAAATGCCAGGGCAAGGCCGAAGAAGACCAGCGTGAGCCCAAGCAGGATATTGGAATAGCTTTGCAGCGCGTACTCGGTCCACCTCAACCCCATGGCGGCCGAAAGGGCGGCAGGTTCCTGGTCCGCCGGGGCCTTGGCCCAGGCATCCACTGCCCATTTGAGCGCAACACCGTCCACCGCCTGGAGCATGGCAATGGCAGCCGCGGTCAGGATCATCGCGGCGAGGCCAAAGCGTGCCAGCGGACTTGGCCCTTCACCCTTGCCCAGCATGGCAAAGTACAGGGCCACCAGTCCGCCGAAGAACACCAGGCCCGCCGCCCACTGGGTGAAGTGGATGGCGATCCAGTCGCTGCGCTCTGCGTACTCCCTGAATACCGCCGTGTGGTTCATGACATCTTCCCGGGACGGGTGGACCGCCGTGGCGGCCACCAGCAGGACCACGCCCAGGGGAAGCGCCACCGCACCGATTCTTGCCCAAAGTGCACTTGGCTCCGCACGAGTTTCCATCGCATCCTCCACTCCAAGCCGGATGCATACCCTCGGCATGTCACCCGCCAGGGGACGCATTGCCAGGCTTTCGATTGCTTCACATTTTGGCTGGAGCGGGCGGCACTTCGCCCGCAGCAACCACCGTAGGGGGCCAGTGCGGGATGTAGTAGGGCCGTTTGGCCTTGGCCTTTTGGGTTATTCGAAGGACCGGATGGTGATGCCGGAGAAGGTGGCCGGGCCGCCGTCGGTATAGAACGAAATCCCCGTGTCGCCGTTCGCAAAGTGCACCTGCTGGGAGAGCACGGTGTGCCCGGCATTCACGAACACCTCCACGCTCTGCGTATCAACGAAGATCCTCAGATGCACGGAGCGTGCCGCGGGGTCTATGGGAGCGGCTGCGCGCGTATAGGGCGCCAGGGAGAAGCCCGGCTGGTCCGAGGGCGCGCGGTCCACGTAGAGTTCGTTGCCGTATTTGCCGATGTTCGTGTGCCTGGCGCCGTCCGTGGAGCGCCCCACCGAAACCCCGACATTCGCCGCCGCGTCCCAGGAGATGTCCAGTTCAAGCTCGTATGCCCGGCCGCACCAGGGCAACACCGCGCTGCCGTTGACCGTGCGGTCCGGGAATGCGGTGGTGGAGGCGGCGTACCGGGTGAGTGCGCCCAGCGGGCTGCTCAGCAACGAATACCAGCCGCCTGCCTGGCGCTCCAGGCGCAGTTCCCTCACCACCGAATTCTGGCCGTTGTACCCGTCAGTGGCATCGGTGGGCACGTCCCGGGCGGCGTACTTCCAGTTGTTCATCCAGCCGATCGCGTACCGCCGCGTTTCAGGCGCCTCGATGGCCGGCCAGGTGACAGCGCCGTACCAGTCCCATCCCCAGTCGAGCCACTGCGGGCTGTTGACGTCGTCAGCAAGGAACTGCTCCCCGTCCCACCGTCCTGTCCAGTAGGCGTAGGTCATGGGCAGCCCGATGCTGTAGGCGTCCATGCTGGCACCCAGCACCCAATGCCGGGTGCCGTCATTGGCTGTCATCTCGAAGAGGTCGGGACACTCGATGCCGCCCAACGCATGGTTGGGAAAGTCGAAGTTACGCTTCAGCTGCCAGTCACGCAGGTTCGGTGAAGTGTAGAACGCTGCGTACCGTGCGCGGCCGATCACGCACACCCACTCGTGCCGGACGGCATCCCAGTGGATCTTCGGGTCACGGAACCACTCTGCATTGTCGATCTCCGCCTGAGTGGCGGCAGCCCTTCCGTCCGTGTTCACGATCACGGGATCCGGAAGCGCCGTGAATGAATAGCCGCCGTTCGTTGACCAGTACAGGTACTGGTCCTGGTATTTTCGGATGCCGCCCGTGGGCTGGGTTGCCAGCGCGATGACCGCGCCGGCCCCGAATCCGGCGGTGTTGGCCGTGTCCACCACCGCAGATCCCGACCAAACGGGGAAATCCGGCTGCAGCGGCAGCGCGTCGCCGTGATGGGCGAAGGATACGGCGTCCGTGGTGGTGGCATGGTCCCAACCGCCCTGGCCGTTGTTCTGCGTGGAGTGCAGGTAGTAGAGGTGGTAGGCGCCGTCCAGGTACACCGGGCGTTGGGGGTCGCAGAGCCAACCCGACGGGGGTGTCATGTGATAGACGGCCCGCAGGGAACCTTGGGCGAGGGCGGGGGCGGCAGCAAGGTTGCTGCCTGCGAACAATGCGAGGGCTCCCGTGCCCTGCAGGACATGGCGGCGGGAAATGGCATGGGTCATCTTTGACTTCCTCTCGTGGGGGCGGCTCTGCCCGTGCGCAACGGTGGGGCTCACTGCTGCTGGAACCTACGTTGGTCCGCCACAGCCGCCCTTTTGGTCAAGCGCTTTAGCAGGAAAAGCTAATCCGGATTGCGGAATTGGTCAAGCGTTTAAGCGCGTCCCAACAATTTTTTGCTAAAACGCTTGATCAGGCATCCCAGGAACAGTTAGCCTGTGGGTGATCAAACGCTTTAGCAGAATGGACATCAGCGCCGATGAATCACCCGGTCTTCTTCCAGCCCACCGATGCATGGGTGGGCGACCTTATCCCTTTCGAGCACAACGGGGAGTTCTGGCTCTTCTACCTCCACGAGGTGCGCGCCGAACCGAAACCAGGAACCGCATGGAACCTGGTGACCACCAAGGACCTCATCCAGTTCCAGGACCATGGGGTCGCCCTCCCCCACGGAACGGATACCGACCTCGACTTCAACGCCTACACCGGCAGCATTGTGGCGGACGAACCCGGCGTCCACCACTTGTTCTACACAGGGCAGAACCCGAACAACCTCGGAACCGACGGGCTCCCGCTGCAGCTGGTCATGCACGCCACCAGCACCGACGGCATGCTGACCTGGGTGAAGCATCCGGAGCTCACGTTCGGCGCCCCCGCCGGATACGAGTCCGGTGACTGGCGGGATCCCTTCGTTTTCCGCGACGAGGCCGCCGGCCTGTGGCGGATGCTCATTGCCGCCCGGCACTCCGAGGGCCCTGAACGGCGCCGCGGCGTGATCGCCCAGTGCACCTCCAGGGACCTGCTGGCCTGGGAGTACGCGGAACCGTTCTGGGACCCCCGCCGCTACATCACCCATGAATGCCCGGACGTGTTCTCCTGGGGCGATTGGTGGTACATGGTCTACTCCGAGTTTTCGGAAAACTTCACCACCCGCTACCGCATGGCCAAGAGCCCCGACGGCCCCTGGACGGTGCCGGCCCGGGACTCCATCGACGGGCGGGCCTTCTACGCCGCCAAGACGGCGGAACGGGACGGCCGGCGCTTCTTCTTCGGCTGGATCGCGTCCAAGGAAGGAAATTCCGACGACGGCGCCTGGCAGTGGGCGGGCACCATGGCGGTTCTGGAGGCCCGTCAGAACGCCGACGGGACCCTGGCGTTCGGCTTCGCCGACGAACTGGTGGAAAGTTTCTGCGAGGACGTCCCGCTGACGTTTGATCCCGCCCTGCCCGCCAGGCTGGGAGCACCGGACAGCTACGCGGCTGCCGTCTCCAACGAGGACCTGCCCGGCCAGTTCTACGCCAGGGCAGAACTGGACATCGACGCCGGCACCACCGAATGCGGCTTGCTGCTGCGGTCCAGCCCCGACGGGGACCACTCCTACATCCTTCGCCTGGAACCGAAGCGGGGGCGGTTGGTCTTTGACCGGTGGCCCCGCAAGGTCACCGGCGACGCCCAATGGCACGTCTCCGGCGACGTCCCGTTCGAGCTTGAACTCGAACGCCCCTGCGACCTCAGCCCCGGTAAACACACCCTGGAAGTCGTCGTCGAAGGGGATCTCTGCGTCGCCGTGGTGGACCGCCAGGTGGCCCTCAGCACCAGGATCTATGACCTTCCGTCCGGGCGGATAGGCGTGTTCGCCGGCGAAGGCACAGTCACGGTCACAGGTTTCGAAGTACGCAAGCGCACCAACCACTAAACAGCCCCACCCCCTACCCCCCCGTTCCAATCAAGGGAGATTGCCGACAATGAAAAACCTGCTCCGCACTGCCGCAACCGCAGCTGTTGCCGCCCTGGCCCTGACGGCCTGTGGCGGCGGAAGTTCCAACGATCCCTCGAACGTCAGCCCGGCCGGTGAGGTCAAGCCGCGTGAAATCTCGTGGCTGCTCTCCCGCCCGGCTGACGGCGCCGTCATCAACATCATGAAGAAGATCGCCGACGACTATGCCAAGGACCACCCGGGCTTTGAGCTGAACCTCATCACCACCCCGGACCGGCCGTCCTACATCCAGAAGCTGGAGACCCTGGCCGCCGCCAACAAGCTGCCCGAACTGTTCGATACCGACGCCACACCCTTCGCCCAGCAGCTGGCCAAACAGGGCAAGATGGTGGACGCCGAAAAGCTGCTGAAGACGCTGGACATCTACGATGACTACCGCCCCGCCGCGCTGGACTACCAGCGTTTCGATGACGGCTCCCTGTACATGATTCCGTTCCAGTTCGAGCTGGAGTTCATCTGGTACAACAAGGCCCTCCTGGAAAAGGCCGGCGTTGCTGTCCCCACGTCCCTGGATGAAATTCCGGCCATGTGCACCACCCTCCGCAATGCAGGGATCACCCCCATAGCCATTGACGGCCAGGACCAGTGGCCGCTGGAGCGCTACATTGCGTACCAGCCATTCCGGGAAGCCGGACCGGAATTCGTGCAGAAACTCAAGAAGGGCGAAGCGAAGTTCGCGGACCCCGCGGGCCAGAAGACCGTGAACTGGATGGCGGAGCTGGGCAAGGCAAAGTGCTTCCAGGAAGGCTTCTCAGCCCAGGGCTACTCCGACGCGCAGAACCAGTTCACGTCCGGGCAGGCCGCGATGTACAACATCGGAACCTGGGAACTGCCCAGCCTGGCCACCGACAAACTGGACCCTTCCGTGCGGGAAAGCATCGACTTCTTCACGCTGCCCACCACGGCTGGATCCGCGACCGCGGCAAACGAGTTCGTCTCGCCGTCGGGCATTGGGATGGCGGTGAACTCCAAGACCTATGACCCGCTGGTCAGCGACTTCCTGAAGTTCGCCCTGCAGAAGTACCCGGCCGAATACGCGGCCACGGGCGCGCTCTCCCCCACCACCGACGTCGAAACCACCATCCCGGCCAATGCCACGCCGCTGTACCGGAAGGCGCTGGACCAGGCCAAGGACCTCGGCTCAAAGCAGGCCATGCCCTGGGATACCCAGCTCGACCCCACTACCAACGGCCGGCTGCAGCAGGAGCTCGTCCTGCTGGTGCAGGGCAACATCACGCCCGAACAGTTCACGGCCACCATGGACAACACCATCGCGCAGAACGCCCCCAAGTTCTTCAAGTAGGCACTGCTTCTCCCAGTAACCATGTGGCGGGGGACCGTCGCGGTCCCCCGCCTGAAAGGCCCCGCCATGCAACCCAACAGGATGCTTCCCAACAGGTCACGGACCTCGGTCCTGGTCTTCCTGCTTCCGCCCCTGCTGCTCTACGGCGCAGCTGTGCTCTTTCCGATCCTCCAGTCCCTGTTCCTGAGCTTCTTCTCGTGGAACGGCATCAGCGACATGGAGTTCGTGGGGCTGGACAACTACGTCCGGATGTTCGTTGCTGACGACATCTTCTGGCGCGCGTTCCTTAACGCCCTCATCTACCTGGCTATCTGCCTGGTCCTGCAGCTCGGAGGCGCCCTGGTGGTGGCCAGCCTCCTCACGTCCCTGACCCGGGGACGGGAACTCATCAAGACCCTGTACCTGCTGCCGGCAGTGATCTCCACCGTGGCCATCGCCTTCCTGTTCGTCCGGATCTACTCCCTGGAACCCATGGGCCTGCTCAACCAGCTGTTCCACTGGGTGGGCCTTGGCAGCCTCGAACGGCCCTGGCTCTCAGACGTCTCCACGGTGCTCACAGCAGTCTCGGCTCCGGAAGGCTGGCGCTTCACCGGGCTCTACATGCTCATCATCTACGCGGCCCTGATCGCCGTGCCCAAGGAACTTGAGGAGGCCGCGGTCCTGGACGGCGCTTCCCGCTGGACCCTGTTCACCAAGATCCGGTTCCCCTACATCCGGCCGGTGTGGATCACCACCACCATCATGGCCACCACCTACGGCCTGCGCGGCTTCGACATCCCCTACCTGATGACCAACGGCGGCCCGGGACAATCCTCCGAACTGCTGACCACCTACATGTACAAGACCGCCTTCACCAGCACGGACTTCGGCTACGCCAGCACCATCTCCGTCTTCATCGTTGTCGAGTGCCTCATCGCCGTCGGCCTCATCCTGTTCCTGCTCAAGCGGAAGGCAGACTCATGGTCACCCAGGCAGCCCCGCCCACCCAGCCACCCGCCGTCGTACCTCCCCGGTACTCCGTGCAGCGCCGCCGTCGCAGGCCCGACCTGTTCCGCACGCTGTCACGCGTGCTGATCATGCTCATCGTGATTGTCCAGGTGTACCCGCTCGCGTGGCTGTTCCTGACCAGCCTGCGGACGGAGCAGGACTTTGCCACCGGCGATCCATTCGCACTGCCCAGCTCCCTCACGTGGGAGAACTACGCCCGGGCCTTCGAAACCGGGGATCTGGGCCGGAACATCCTCAACAGCTTCATCGTGACCATGGGGGCCAACATCCTGATCGTCCTGTTCGGCATGATGGCCGCCTACGCCATCCAGGTCCTCGGATTCCGCCTCAGCAAGCTGGTCCGCGGGCTGTTCCTGATCGGCATCATCGTCCCGGTGCAGATCGCCCTGGTCCCGCTGTTCATCGACTACTCGGCCGTGAACCTGCTGGACACCTACCAGTCGATGATCATCCCGCTGGCGGGATTCTCCCTGCCCATGTCCGTGTACCTGTTCTGCTCGTTCTACGAGTACATCCCCAAGGAAACGTATGAGGCAGCCTCGCTTGACGGCGCCGGCCCTTACAGGATCTTCGGGCTGATCACGCTGCCGTTGTCCCTGAACACTGTGGTGACCGTGGTCCTGGTCAACAGCATCTTCATCTGGAACGACTTCATCTTCGCCAACACGTTTGTCCTGTCCGAGGACCTGAAGACCATTCCGCTGGGCTTGCAGAACTACATCGGCGCCATGGGCAAGGTGGACTGGACCGCAACCTTCGCAGCCGTCTGCGTCACCATTACCCCGCTGCTGCTCGTTTTCCTGGTGCTGAACAAGGCCATGATCCAGGGGCTGGAGAGCGGGGCGAGCAAGGGATGACGGCCACGGCAGGCGGATATACTCCTGACGGAGGACAGGTGAGTTCAATGGAGAATGGTGCAGGGAAGCCGGCAGCGGCGGCCCGTTCGCCGCGGACCCCGGAGCGCGCCCACCCGGTTACCCTCCGCGAAGTCGCAGAAGCAGCCGGGGTTTCGACGGCCACCGTCTCACTGGTGGTCAACAAGAAAAAGAGCGCCCGGATTGCAGAGGAAACGCGCCAGCGCGTCAACGATGCCATCCGTGCCCTGGGCTACCGCCCCAATGCCATGGCTAAGACCCTGGTCAGCGGAACTTCCCGGTTCATCGGGCTGGTGGCCGACGGTGTTGCCACCACGCCCTTCGCGGGCCAGATCATCCATGGCGCCCAGGACGAGGCGTGGAAGCACGGCTACGCGCTGCTGATCGCCAACACCGAGGGCAACAACGAACTCGAGCAGGACGCCATCCAGATGATGCTCGAGTACAAAGTCCGCGGCATCCTCTATTCCACCTGGTTCCACCGGCAGACGGACATCCCTGCGCCGCTGCGTGAAGCGGACTTCGTCCTGGTTAACTGCTTTTCAGACGAGCCGGGTACGCGGGCCGTTGTTCCGGACGAGGTGCAGGGCGGCCGCTCCGCCACGGAAATCCTGCTGCGGCAGGGCCACCGCCGGATCGCGTTCATCAATGCCACCATCCCCGCGCCAGCGAAGGACGGCCGCCTCCTGGGGTACCGGCAGGCGCTTGAAGAAGCCGGCGTTCCGTTCCACCCCGGCCTGGTACTGGAAGCGTATCCGGACCAGGAAGGCGGCTATGGAGCAACCGCTGCGCTCCTCAAGCTCGGGGTCACGGCGGTGTACTGCTACAACGACCGGATGGCCATGGGCCTTTACGACGGCCTCCGGGAACACGGCCTGTCCATCCCCGATGACATGGCGGTCGTGGGATTCGACAACCAGGAAGTCATCGCCGCACACCTCCGCCCCCCGCTGTCCACGGTGTCCCTGCCCCATTACGAGCTGGGCGCCGCGGGTGTCCGGATGCTGCTCGAACTGGACGGGGCGCCGGCATCCGGCACGGGCGGGGTTGCTAAAATCCACTGCCCCGCAGTGGAACGGACCTCGGTGAAGGCCCAGGCGCGGACCTGACCTGGATAAAGGCACGACGGCGGGTGGTCATGCTGAGGCGCTGATCACCCGGTTCCGCCCCGCGAGCACACCCGTCACGGCAAGGACCGCCATAATGCCCGCTGTAACCAACAGTGGAAGCGTCCAGTCTCCGCTTAGATCGCGAAGAGCACCGAACATCACCGGCCCCACGGCAGCCAGGCCGTAGCCCACGGACTGCGCCATGCCGGATAAGGATGCCGCCTGCGGGTAGTTCACGGTCCGGAGGCTGAACAGCGACAGGGCAATGACAATGAGGCTTCCGCACCCGACCGCCCCCAGGAAGACCCACAGCAGGATGAGGTCCGGTGCGACCGCCAGGCCCAGGAACGTCACAACCATCACCGCGCCGCTGGTGAAGGAGACGAGCCGCTGGTCCGACCCGCGGTGAAGGATGCCCCCTGCTACAAGGCTTGCGAAGACGCTAACCAGCAGGAAAACGGACAGGTGGATGCCGGCGGTAGCGGCCGGGACCCCGCGGCTTTGTTCGATTGTGGGCAGCCAGGCCATCAGGACGTAGAAGGCGATCGACTGGAGCCCCATGAAGATGGTCACCTGCCAGCCCACAGCCGAGGTCCAGGGCGATTGGTGGGGCACTTCCGGAGTGGGGGCCTTCATGGTGCCGGAGCTGTGCCGGCGCAGCCAGGGCAGGAGCACCGCCATGGCGATGAGGGCCAGTCCCACCCAGATGCCGAGGGCCAGCCGCCATCCCGCGGCGGAAGTCTGCGCAACGGGCACGACGACGGCGGCCCCCATAGCGGCGAAGGCGGCCTGGGTGGCGGTGTAGCTGCCGGTGAGCTGGCTGACCCGAGTGGGAAAGTCCCGCTTCACCAGCGACGGGACCAGGACATTTAGGAACGCTATCGCGAGGCCGATCAGTGCTGTGCCCAACCAGATGAATCCGGGAACGGGCAAGGAGCGGAGCGCAATGCCGGAGGCCAGGAACAGCAACGACATCCACAGCGCACGGTCGAGGCCCAGACGACTGGCGAAGCCGGGCGCCAGGGGTGAAAAGACTGCGAAAGCAATGAGCGGAAGGCCGGTCAGGAATCCCGCTGCAGCGCTGGACAAACCAAGGTCGGAGCTGATGTTCGCGAGGACCGGCCCCACGCTGACAAAGGACACCCGGAGGTTGACTGCAATGAGCAGAGCGCCGATGAAGGCGAAGCCGAACCTGACAGTACGGTCCTGCGCGTTCCGGGTGGCAGCGGGCATCGTTGCGGGTTCCATCCTTTAGAAAGTGCGAGAGGGTCCGGGTAGAAGCGACGGTAAGTGCGAGAGGGTCCGGGTAGAACCGGCACTAAGTGAGAGAGCGTCCCGGGGGCTAGAGGATCTTGCGGATGGTTTCCTCGAAGCTGGTGACGTGGTGCAGGGCCAGCTCCCCTGCCTTGTCCGCGTCGCCGGCTGCCACCGCTTTAAGCAGGTCCACGTGTTCGGTGATGTGGCCGGTCACGGAGGGAACCTTGTCCAGCACCACGCACCAGATGCGGGTGGCCAGGTTGTCGTAGCGGATCAGGGTGTCTTCCAGGTGGGGGTTGGCGGCCGCCTTGTAGATCAGCCGGTGCACCATAAGGTCGTAGCGCATCAGGTCGCGTGACTCCCCCGTCCCGGGATCAATGCTTGCGATGGCGTCCGCAACCTGCAGCAGTTCCCGCCGCATGCTTTCGCTGGCACGGTCCGCCGCGCGGCGGGCCGCGAGGGGCTCCAGCAGCTCCCGGATCTCGGACACGTCGGCCAGCTCGGTGAAGTCCACATTGGTGGCGAAGGTTCCGCGGCGGGGATAGGAAATGACCAGGTGGTCCACCTCAAGCCGCTTGATTGCTTCGCGCACGGGAGTACGGCTGAAGCCCAACTCCGCCGCCAGCTGCCCGTCGTTGATCGGCTCCCCCGGACGGATCTCCAGCATGATCAGCTTGTCCCGCAGCTGCCGGTACGCGGCCTCGGCCTGGGACGGGGCCGGGGCTTCCTCCTCCGCAGGGGTCAGGGCAAGAAGTGCATTCAAGGCGCCGCTCCTATCTTTGGTAACCCGCTGCACCGAAACGGTAGCTAAAAGCCGCTTTCGGTCCAGCTCTTGACTCTGCTGTGATCCCAATCATACCATTGATCTCACACTGATATATCAGTCATTGAATAAGTGGTATTTCAAAGGAGCATCCGTGGTTGAGCAGTTGAACGAGCGACTTTCGGTAGTCGATCCTGAGGTCCAGCAGGCCATCGCCAGTGAGCTGGGCCGCCAGCAGTCGACGCTGGAAATGATCGCCTCCGAGAATTTCGCCCCGTCCGCCGTCATGGAGGCACAGGGCTCGGTCCTCACCAACAAGTACGCCGAGGGCTACCCGGGCAAGCGCTACTACGGCGGCTGCGAGCACGTTGATGTTGTGGAGCAGCTGGCCATCGACCGGGTCAAGGCGCTCTTCGGCGCAGAGTTCGCCAACGTCCAGCCGCACTCCGGCGCCCAGGCCAACGCCGCCGCAATGTTCGCCCTGCTGAACCCGGGCGACACCATCATGGGACTGAGCCTGGCCCATGGCGGCCACCTGACGCACGGCATGAAGATCAACTTCTCCGGCAAGCTCTACAACGTGGTCCCGTACCACGTCAGCGAATCCGACCTCCGTATCGATATGGCCGAGGTCGAGGCCCTTGCCTTGGAACACCGGCCCAGGCTGATCGTTGCCGGCTGGTCCGCCTACTCCCGCCAGTTGGACTTCGCCGAGTTCCGCCGCATCGCCGACCTCGTTGGCGCCTACCTCATGGTGGACATGGCCCACTTCGCCGGACTGGTTGCAGCCGGCCTGCACCCGAACCCGGTGCCCTACGCCGACGTGGTCACCACCACCACGCACAAGACCCTGGGCGGCCCCCGCGGTGGCGTCATCCTCGCCAAGGAGCAGTACGGCAAGAAGATCAACAGCGCCGTGTTCCCCGGCCAGCAGGGCGGCCCGCTTGAGCACGTGATCGCCGCCAAGGCCGTGGCCTTCAAGCTCGCCGCCTCCCCCGAGTTCAAGGAGCGCCAGGAACGCGTCCTGCAGGGATCCAAGCTCCTCGCCGAGCGTCTCCTCAAGGACGACGTCGCTGCAGCAGGAATTTCCGTGGTCAACGGCGGCACCGACGTCCACCTGGTCCTGGTGGACCTGCGCAACTCCGAACTGGACGGCCAGCAGGCCGAAGACGCCCTGCACAAGATCGGCATCACGGTGAACCGCAACGCTGTCCCGTTCGACCCCCGCCCGCCGATGGTGTCCTCCGGCCTCCGGATCGGCACCCCGGCCCTGGCCACCCGCGGCTTCGGCGCGGAGGAATTCGCAGAGGTCGCGGACATCATTGCGACGGCGCTGATCGCCTCGGCAGGCAGCGTCGCCTCCGGGAGCACTTCCCTGGGCGACAGCACCGCCGTCGAACTCCGCGCCCGCGTCACCGCTCTGGCGGAGAAGTTCCCCCTGTACCCCCACCTCAAGGACGGCACCGACGTTGCCGCCTTCGAAGCAGACCTGATTGGAGCAGCCCAGTGAGCGCAGACCTCCTTCCCGAGCACCCCGACTTCCTCTGGCGCAACCCGGAGCCCAAGTCCTCCTACGATGCTGTGATCGTCGGCGGCGGCGGGCACGGCCTGGCCACCGCGTACTTCCTTGCCAAGAACCACGGGATGACCAACATCGCCGTCCTGGAAAAGGGCTGGCTGGCCGGCGGCAACATGGCCCGGAACACCACCATCATCCGCTCCAACTACCTCTGGGACGAGAGCGCGGCCATCTACGAGCACGCCCTCAAGCTCTGGGAAATCCTGCCCGAGGAGCTTGAGTACGACTTCCTCTTCAGCCAGCGCGGCGTCATGAACCTGGCCCACACCCTGGGCGACGTCCGCGAAAGCATGCGGCGCGTGGGTGCCAACAAGCTCAACGGCGTTGACGCCGAGTGGCTGGATCCCAAGCAGGTCAAGGAACTCTGCCCCATCCTGAACATCAGCGACAACATCCGCTACCCCGTCATGGGCGCCACCTACCAGCCGCGCGCGGGTATTGCCAAGCACGACCACGTGGCCTGGGCCTTCGCCCGGAAGTGCGACGAAATGGGCGTGGACATCATCCAGAACTGCGAAGTCACCGGCTTCGTCAAGGACGGCAACCGCGTGGTGGGCGTCAAGACCAACCGCGGCACCATCAACACCGAAAAGGTGGGCCTCGCCGCCGCTGGCCACAGCTCGGTCCTGGCCGAAATGGCAGGCTTCCGGCTCCCCATCCAGTCCCACCCGCTGCAGGCGCTGGTTTCCGAACTTCATGAGCCCGTCCACCCCACGGTGGTGATGTCCAACCACGTGCACGTGTACGTCTCCCAGGCCCACAAGGGCGAACTGGTGATGGGCGCCGGCGTGGACTCCTACAACGGCTACGGCCAGCGCGGTTCCTTCCACGTGATCGAGCACCAGATGGCCGCCGCCGTCGAACTCTTCCCCATCTTCGCCCGGGCCCACGTGCTCCGGACCTGGGGCGGCATCGTGGACACCACGCTGGACGCGTCCCCCATCGTGGGCAACACCCCGGTGGAGAACATGTTCGTGAACTGCGGCTGGGGCACCGGCGGCTTCAAGGCCACCCCGGCGGCCGGCATGACGTTCGCGCACAACATCGCCACCGGTGAACCCCACAGGCTGAACAAGCCGTTCGCCCTGGAGCGCTTCGAGACCGGCGCGCTGATCGACGAACACGGCGCTGCCGCCGTCGCCCACTAGCTGTCAGACGCACTTAAGAAAGAAGACGCACATGCTGCTCATCTCCTGCCCCAACTGCGGCTCCCGCGACGAGACCGAGTTCCATTACGGCGGCCAGGCCCACGTGGCCTACCCGGAAAACCCGAACGAACTGACCGACCGCGAATGGGCCGAGTACCTGTTCTACCGCGACAACACCAAGGGCGCGTTCGCCGAGCGCTGGCTGCACAGCACTGGCTGCCGCCAGTGGTTCAACATGCTCCGCGACACCGTGACCTACGAGATCCAGGCGATCTACCCGATGGGCACTCCCCGGCCTGATGCAGCCGGCAAGGTGACCACCGAGACCGGCACCGCCAGCACGGCCCCGGACAGCACCACCACCGGGACCGCGGCACCCAGCCTCTCCACCACCAGCCTCCCCAGCGCCACCGCCTCCAGCACCACCGCCCCGGAAGGAGCAACCAAGTGACTTCCCAGAATGCCCGCCTCGCTTCCGGAGGACGCATCGACCGCACCATTTCCTGGCGTTTCACCGTGGACGGCGAGGAATTCACCGGCCACCCCGGCGACACCCTTGCCTCGGCCCTGATCGCCAACGGCCGCATCAACGCCGGCAACTCCCTCTACGAGGACCGGCCCCGCGGCATCATGTCCGCCGGCGTGGAGGAATCCAACGCGATGGTGAAGATCGCCGCGCGCTTCCCGGGTGACGTTGCCGAGTCCATGCTCCCCGCCACCACGGTCACCCTGGTGGACGGCCTCAAGGCTGAGCTGCTCAGCGGACTGGGCAAGCTCGATCCCGCGGAAGACCGGGCCGAGTACGACAAGAAGTACGTGCACACCGACGTCCTGGTGATCGGCGGCGGCCCCGCCGGCCTCGCCGCCGCGCGTGAGGCCGTCCGCACCGGCGCCCGCGTGATGCTCCTGGACGACCAGCCCGAACTGGGCGGCTCCCTCCTGTCCGGGTCCACGTCCCCTGAACTGGCCGAGACCATTGAAGGCAAGCCGGCCCTGGAGTGGGTGGCCGACGTTGAAGCCGAACTGGTTTCCGGCGCCGAATCCACCGTCCTGAACCGCACCACCGCCTTCGGCGCCTACGACGCCAACTACGTCATCGCCGTCCAGAACCGCACGGACCACCTGTCCTCCCCCGCGGCACCGGGAGTTTCCCGGCAGCGCATTTGGCACATCCGTGCCAACCAGGTGGTCCTGGCACCCGGCGCCCACGAACGCCCGCTGGTCTTCGAAAACAACGACCGCCCGGGCATCATGCTCGCCTCCGCCGTCCGCAGCTACCTGAACCGCTACGGAGTTGCCGCCGGGCAGCGCGTGGTCATCAGCACCACCAACGACAGCGCCTACGCCCTGGCCGCGGACCTCCGCGCCGCCGGCGTCAAGATCGCTGCCGTGGTGGACGCCCGTCCGCAGCTCACCGAGGCGGCTGCCGCCGCCGTCGAAGCCGGCACCCGGGTGCTGATCGGCAGCGCAGTGGCCAATACCTCCGCCTCTGGTGCAGACGGCCGTGTGGACGGCGTCACCGTCCGCAGCATTAACGACGACGGCGAACTCACCTCGGGCATCGAGCAGATCGCCTGCGACCTGCTGGCCGTGTCCGGCGGCTGGAGCCCGCTGGTGCACCTGCACTCCCAGCGCCAGGGCAAGCTGCGCTGGGACGACGAGCTGGCTGCGTTTGTGCCCAGCACCGTGGTCCCCAACCAGCAGACCATCGGCTCGGGCCGGGGCAGCTTCGCCCTGGCCGACTGCCTCGCCGAGGGTGTCTCCGCAGGGCTCACCGCGGCCCGCGCTGCCGGCTTCAGCCCTGAAAATTCTGACGCTGACGTCGATCCTATTGTTCTTTCCGAGCCGAAGGCCGCCGCCCCCACGCGCCAGCTGTGGCTGGTTCCGGGCGAGCAGGGCACCCCGGATGACTGGCACCACCACTTCGTGGACTTCCAGCGCGACCAGTCCGTGGCTGACGTGCTGCGCTCCACCGGAGCCGGTATGCGCTCAGTGGAGCACATCAAGCGGTACACGTCCATCAGCACCGCCAACGACCAGGGCAAGACCTCCGGCGTCAACGCGATCGGCGTCATCGCCGCCGCACTCCGGACCGCCGGCGAAGCTTCCCGCGGCATCGGCGACATCGGCACCACCACCTACCGCGCACCGTTCACCCCGGTTGCCTTCGCGGCACTGGCCGGACGCCAGCGCGGCGAACTGTTCGACCCCGCCCGCAAGACCTCGATCCACCCGTGGCACGTCGCCAAGGGCGCCCTGTTCGAGGATGTCGGGCAGTGGAAGCGGCCCTGGTACTACCCGCAGGACGGGGAGGACATGGACGCCGCAGTGCTGCGCGAGTGCGCCGCCGTCCGCGACTCCGTCGGCTTCATGGACGCCACCACCCTGGGCAAGATCGAGATCCGCGGCAAGGATGCCGGTGAGTTCCTCAACCGGATCTACACCAACGCGTTCAAGAAACTCGCCCCGGGCTCGGCCCGCTACGGGGTGATGTGCACCCCTGACGGCATGATCTTCGACGACGGCGTGACCCTGCGCCTGGACGAGGAAACCTACTTCATGACCACCACCACCGGCGGCGCCGCCAAGGTGCTGGACTGGCTGGAGGAATGGCTGCAAACCGAATGGCCGGAACTGGACGTGCACTGCACCTCGGTGACGGAGCAGTGGAGCACCATTGCCGTCGTTGGCCCCAAGTCCCGCGAGGTCCTCGCCAAGGTGGCACCGGAACTGGCCGCCAACGGCGGGCTGGAAGCCGAAGCGTTCCCCTTCATGACGTTCCGCGAAACCACCCTGGCCTCCGGCGTCCGCGCCCGGGTCTGCCGGATCTCCTTCTCCGGTGAACTGGCCTACGAGATCAACGTGCCGTCCTGGTACGGACTGAACACGTGGGAAGCCGTGGCAGCCGCCGGGGCCGAGTTCAACATCACCCCCTACGGCACGGAAACCATGCACGTACTCCGCGCCGAAAAGGGCTACCCGATCGTTGGCCAGGACACGGACGGCACTGTCACCCCGCAGGACGCCGGCATGGACTGGATCGTCTCCAAGGCCAAAGACTTCATCGGCAAGCGCTCCTACTCCCGCACGGACGCCCAGCGCGAGGACCGCAAGCACCTGGTGAGCGTCCTGCCGGTAGACGGAACGCTCCGCCTCCCGGAAGGCAGCCAGCTCGTGGAGAAGGGCCGTTCCACCAACCCCGCCTACGGCCCGGTTCCGATGGAAGGCTTCGTCACCTCCAGCTACCACAGCGCAGCACTGGGCCGGTCGTTCGGCCTGGCACTGATCAAGAACGGCCGCAACCGGATCGGCGAAACCCTGGTTGCAGCCGCCGGCGACCAGCTGGTGGACGTCGTCGTCGCCGAAACCGTACTTTTTGACCCCGAAGGGACCCGCAAAGATGGCTGAAACAGCAGCACCCGCAACCTCCTACGAGAAGAACCTCTCCCTCCGGGTCAGCCCCGCGGCCCAGCTCCGGGCAGAGTTTGAAACCGGTTCCGTCCCGGGCGTGGTGGAACTTCGTGAAGTGCCGTTCCTGACCATGGTGGGCCTCCGGGTCAACCGGAACAGCGAAGCCGGCCAGCGCGTCGCCGCCGTCACCGGCGGCCTGCCCGCCACCTGCGGCAACGTCAGCGGCACCGGGGACACCTCCGTACTGTGGCTTGGCCCGGAAGAGTTCCTGGTGGTGGCGCCCACCGAAGCCCACGAGTCCCTGGGCGGCGACCTGATCCAGGCACTGCGCGAGGCACTGGGCAGCGACGCAGGGCAGGTGGTGGATCTTTCCGCCAACCGCACCACGTTTGAGCTCACGGGCCCGCGGGCCAGGACGGTCCTGGAAAAGGGCTGCTCGCTGGACCTGCACCCCCGTGTCCTGCAGGCCGGCACGGCCCTGTCCACGGAGATCGGCAACATCCCGGCAGTGCTGTGGAAGACGAGCGACGAGTCGTTCCGGATCTTCCCCCGCGCCTCGTTCGCCGATTTCCTGGGCCGCTGGCTCCTGGACGCAATGCGGGAGTACGCCTCCCCCGAGGTCCCCTGACATGGCGCTCAGCGTCCTGGACCTGTTCTCCGTTGGCATCGGGCCGTCGTCGTCACACACGGTCGGCCCGATGCGCGCAGCGAAGCTGTTCGCTGACGGGCTCAAGGGCGACGGACACCTGAGCTCCACCACCCGGGTCCAGGCCGAGCTGTTCGGCTCCCTGGGTGCCACCGGGCGGGGCCACGGTTCAGACAAGGCCGTGGTCCTGGGCTTCAAGGGCCTGGACCCCGAAACGGTGGACACCACCACCGCCGATGACCAGGTGGCCGCGGCCGCGCTCGACGCCGAGCTGTGGATCTGCGGCGACCACCGGGTGGACTTCAACTGGGATGAGGACGTGGTGCTGCACCGGCGCAAGTCCCTTCCCGCCCACCCGAACGGCATGACTTTCCGGGCGCTGGACCACGCTGGTGCCGTACTCAGCGAACGGAGCTTCTATTCGATTGGGGGCGGCTTCGTCGTTGACGGCGATGCTGACGCAGGCGACCGCGTTGTGGCTGACTCCACTGTCCTTCCGCACCCGTTCAACACGGCCGACGAGCTCCTCGAGATCTGCCAGCGCGAGGGCATGTCCATTTCCGACGTGATGCTGGCCAACGAGCTGTCCTGGCGCTCCGAGGCGGAACTGCGTGAGGAACTCCTGAAGCTGTGGGCGGTGATGCGCGAATGCGTTGACAACGGCTGCGCCGCGGAAGGAATCCTTCCCGGCGGGCTCAACGTGCGCCGCCGCGCGCCGTCGTTATTCCAGACCCTGACGGCGGACACGGGAGTCACCGACCCCTTGCGGGCCATGGAGTGGGTGAACCTGTTCGCGCTGGCCGTGAACGAGGAAAACGCCGCCGGCGGGCGGATTGTCACCGCGCCCACCAACGGCGCTGCGGGGATCGTCCCGGCGGTGCTGCACTACTACGTGAAGTTCGTCCCCGGCGCCGACGACGACGGTGTGGTCCGCTTCCTGCTGGCCGCGGCCGCCGTCGGAATCCTGTTCAAGATCAACGCCTCAATCTCCGGCGCCGAGGTGGGCTGCCAGGGTGAAGTGGGGTCCGCCTGCTCCATGGCTGCCGCCGGGCTCTGCGAGGTGCTGGGCGGGACGCCCGCACAGGTGGAAAACGCCGCCGAGGTTGGCATTGAACACAACCTGGGCCTGACGTGCGATCCCGTGGGCGGGCTGGTGCAGATCCCCTGCATCGAGCGCAATGCGATCGCCAGCGTCAAGGCGATCAACGCCGCCCGCCTTGCCCTGCACGGCGACGGCAGCCACAAGGTGTCCCTCGACAAAGCCATCAAGACGATGCGCGAGACGGGCGCCGACATGAAAACCAAGTACAAGGAAACGTCCCGAGGGGGCCTTGCCGTGAATGTGATCGAGTGCTGACCCATGACTGCCATTGAGACTGAAACTGTCCCTGCCACTTCCCCGACCACTGTGGAGCACGTCCTGACTTTGGACTGTTCCGAATCGCCCGGCATTGTCCACGCCGTGTCCGGCTTCCTGCTGGAGCACGGCTGCGACATCATCGACAACCAGCAGTTCGGCGAGCGTTCCGAAGGGCATTTCTTTATGCGGGTGCATTTTGCGTCCGACGGCGATGCCTCCACCGTGGACACGCTGCGGGCGGCTTTTGGTCCGGTTGCGGAGCGTTTTGGGATGCGCTGGCGGCTGGAGCGGCAGGGTTCCAAGCGGAAAGTGCTGATCATGGTGTCCAAGTTCGGGCACTGCCTGAACGATCTGCTGTTCCGGGCGCGCATCGGTGAACTGCCGGTGGACGTGGTGGCCGTGGTGTCCAACCACACCGACCACCAGGCCCTGGTGGAATGGCACGGCATTCCGTTCTTCCACGTGCCGGTGACGCCGGAGACCAAGCCCGCGGCGGAAGCCCGGCTGCTGGAGCTGGTGGACGAGTTCGACGTGGAACTTGTGGTGCTGGCCCGGTACATGCAGGTGCTCAGCGACAACCTGACCCGCAAGCTGGACGGCAAGGCGATCAACATCCACCACTCGTTCCTGCCCAGCTTCAAGGGCGCCAAGCCGTACCACCAGGCGTACGCGCGGGGCGTGAAAACTGTTGGGGCAACGGCGCACTACGTCAACGCTGAACTGGACGAGGGACCGATCATCGCCCAGCAGACCGTGGAGGTGAACCACACATACGGGCCCGAGGACCTGGTGGCTGCCGGCCGCGACACCGAGTGCAAGGCCCTGTCCAACGCGGTCCGCTGGCACTGTGAAGGCCGGGTGATCCTGCAGGGCAACCGGACGGTGGTCCTCCGGTAACCCCGTCCCTGCCCCTCCCCACCTTCGCCCTCCCCCACCCTCACCTCCCCCACCTGACCCCTCCCCACCATACGCTCTCTCACTCGATGCGGGTTTTGGCCGGACCCTCTCTCACTTAACGCGGGTTCTGGCCGGACCCTCTCTCACCCAGTGAGGCCAGCCCCATCCCGGTTAGGAATCGAGTACTACAGTGGATGCATGGCTGCCAGCCGCAATCCGCTCGACGACCTGCGCGAAACCATCGGCCACCTGACCGATCAGCTCAGGCTGCACGGTTCCGAGCGCGTTGACGACCTGGTGGGCGATCTCATCGGTGCGAGGCCCGGGCCGGCCCGCCCGCTGTCCGAAGTGCAGGCCGAGCTCGACGCACTGGTCGGACTGGAGACCGTAAAGGAACAGGTGCGGGCCCTCGTCGCCCTGCTCCAGGTCCAGGCCCGCCGTAAGGCGCATGGCTTGCCGGAAGTGGCGACATCACAGCATCTGGTGTTCCTCGGAAACCCGGGCACGGGCAAGACCACCGTGGCGCGGCTCCTGGCCGAGATGTACCGCGCGGTGGGTCTGCTGCAGAAAGGCCACCTGGTCGAAGTCGACCGTTCGGGCCTGGTGGGGCAGTACGTCGGCGCGACCGCCATCAAGACGGACCGGGTAATCCGGCGTGCGCTGGACGGCGTCCTGTTCATCGACGAAGCCTACGCGCTGGCCCCGGAAGACGGCCGGACGGACTTCGGCCCCGAGGCGATCGAGGTCCTGCTCAAGCGGATGGAGGACCACCGGCACCGCTTGGTGGTGATCGTGGCCGGGTACCCGCGGCTGATGGAGTCCTTCCTGCTCTCGAACCCCGGATTGCGCTCCCGGTTCGCCCGCGAGATCACTTTCTCCGACTACTCCGTGGACGCACTCCAGACGATCTTCCACCAGATGTTGGCCCAGCACGAGTACAGGCTGGAGCCTGGTGCGGACCAGACGCTGCGCCGCATCCTCACCGGGCTGCACGCAGGCGAGGACTCCGGCAACGCACGGTTCGCCCGCACGCTGTTCGAGCAGGCGATCAACCGCCAGGCGCTGCGGCTGTCGCTCGACGAAGAACAAAGCCTCGACGCGCTCGATCGTGAGGCCGTCATGACGCTCACGGCGGACGACATCGTGGAGGCCGCGCTGGCCTTGGGCGAGCAGCCGGAGCCGGAACCGACGCCGGAACCGGAACCTGAGCAGCCCCGCTGGTGGCGCTGGCTGGTCTGACCGGATCCGCGGCAGCTGTCATGGCTGCAGCACCGACGCCGTTCACTCGCCGCTGGCAAACCCGGACGCTTGGGGGTGGTCAAGCGGACGGTTTCGGAGCGCCCGTTTTATCCGCTGTACTGCGCGCTGAAAATCGTCAGCGAGGTCGTCCTTGTCGAAGACAAGGACCGTCCAGCCTGCTGATTCGAAGGCCTTGTCCCGTCTCCTGTCGCTGAGGATCTGTACGTCACCAAGGTGATGTCCGCCGTCGTACTGGATGGCAAGGCGGCGGTGACGATAGGCGAGATCGGCCGACGGCGACCGTGCGTCTCCGGCGCGCAACGGCACCTGGAGTTCGGGCTCGGGCAGGCCTGCGCTGACGATGGCCAGGCGCAGCAGCGATTCGGGCGCAGAGTCGGCCCCCACGCGCATAAGGTCCAATGCTTCACGCGCCTTGACGACGCCCTGGAGATTCGGGTGGCGGCCGACCAGGATGCGCAGCCCCGCCGGGGTGTCGTAGGGCTGCGTCCTTCCCTCGAAATCCACCCGCGGGATGCGGATGAGTTCATCACCCATGCTCACCAGGTCGTCGAGTGGCAGGATCCGTGCCAGGTCGAGCCAGGTGCGGGACCGGGTGCTCAGCCGGATGCCATCGACCACCTCAACCTCATTTTCAAGGGCAAGGACGGTGTGCCCGAAGATGCCCTTGCGGCGCACCGACGGCAGCGCACGAAGCTTGCTGAGGTGCAACTCTGTGGAGTCCGCCAGCCACGGTGGCAGCAGTTGGCACCGGAGCCGCGCCGCTGTCACGTGCGAGATCCAAGCTCCCGGCGACGCGGCGGACAACACTCTGGCGGCGCCTTCCAGGTCGAAGTCCCAGTCCGCGGGACGGTAGAGGCCGCGGCCCACGTTGACTACATCGTTGCGCCGGAGCCGGTCCAACGTGACGCCGGAAGCCCTGGCCGACGCGAAGGTGAAGGGAGCTGTTGCCAACGGCAGGGGAAGAACTTGCTTTCGCATGCTGGCATTGTGCCCCGAGACGCCAGGAGGCTGCAGAAGTTATCCACAGGCCCCGTGGAACCGGCGCACGGGTGAGAGAGGGTGGCCCAAAAACCGACGTTAAGTGAGGGAGCGTCGGCTCAAAACCCGCGTTAAGTGAGAGAGCGTGCTAGGTGGGCTGCGGGGTGGCGAGGCGGGCCGCCAGGTGCAGGGCAGCGAGGCGGCCGGTGCCGCGGGGGTCGCCGCCGCAGAGGGAGAAGATCCGCGTCAGCCGCTGGTGCATCGACTGGCGTTCCAGGTGCAGCTCCCGCGCGGCCTGCGCCGTATTGCATCCGGAGTCCAGCCAGACCCTCAAGGTTTCCACCAACGCCGAATGCCGCTGCTCATCGTGCTCAAGAAGGGCACCGAGCTGCTGCCGGACAAAATCGGTCCGCTGCACCTCGTCCAGGGAATGGAACGCAAGGCGTTCCACTCCGAAGGCCTCGGCGTCGAGCACCTCGCTGGCCATTCGCGACCCGGGCGGGCGCGGCTCACCGCCGGCCCCCACATCCAGCGTCAGCCGCGCCTCCGCAAGCGACCACGGTGCCGCCGAGATTCCGGAGGCCACGGGACCCACCGAGCTGATGCTGCCCTCCGGCAAGTCGAGCGTCCGGAGTCCGGCCAGGATCCCGCTCCGGTCCTCATGCGCTTTGCCGGTCCGCAACACTGCGAGCGCCAACAGCTCCTCGTTGTCCGCGTAGCTGGCACTGTGCCGGCCCACCCGGTCCAGCAGCTGCTCCACGGTGGTGCGCAGCTGCCGGGAACCGGGCGACCGGATCACAACTGCCACCAGCTGCGCAGCCGGGGGGATGCCTGCAGCCGGCGCCAGTTGCTGGAGCCGCCAGTTTTGGGTGCCGGAATCAACGGCGCGGATCAGGGCGGCTCCTGCCATCTCCTTCAGGCCAGGCGGCATGCGCTGCAGCAGGGCCAGTGCCAGAATATCCACTGCGCGTGTCCCGGCAATCCTGGCCAGGCTTATATCCCCGCCCGGCAAGGTGTGGAGGCTCAGGCGCGCTGAAGGGATACCCCGCACGGACACATCGATATGGGTGGTGCGCGCACGGTCCTGGTCGGCGTCCGCCGCGGGCGTCAGCCCGGCATTCCCAACAAAGTCAGCAGGCAGCGCGCTTGCCAGCGGAGCCCCCGCGTTGGACGTCAGGACAACTTCCGCGCCCGTAGCGTCGGCCAGGACGGCCAGGATCCGGTCGAGGCTGCCGCCGTGGGCCAGCTCCACCGCCATGGCGTGGCTTGCCCGGTCAGCCTGCTGAAGGTGCGCAGCCGACTCGCTCACCAGCAGCGAATTGATGGCCTCCATGACGCCCACGAAGGGCACCACTTTGCGCAGCTCTATCAAGGGAATTCCCGCGGCCTCAGCTGCGCCCACCATGGAGGACGGAATGGACGGCAGGGCTGGGCCCGTCTCAATGGCCAGTGCAGCCACGCCCCGTTCCGCCAGCTCCCAGATGTAGCCGATACGCCGCTTGTCCGTCGCCGCGGCCAGCGCCTGGCCGCCGGTGAGCAGGAGTTCACCACCGCCAAGTAACGGGGCGATGTCCAACACTTCACTGGAGTGGATCCAGCGAAGCTGGGTTTGGACTGCCACGCCCGCCGCTGCGCGGATGACGGGGTCCGCAGGGGTGAGGGTGGGGTGTTTCAAAACATCCTGCAGGCTTATGGGCATGACACTCCGTCGCGTGAAATACAAATGTTCACGACACATTGTATGTGGTGGATTGTGGCCTGAGCCACATAACCTGAATCTATCCCTTTCACTTATGGAGGCTCCCCCATGCAAGACAACCTCTCCACGAAGCAGTCCGGGCCGGCAATGGCGCCGGCCGAAGACTGCGAAGCCTGGCTCCAGCCCATTCCCGAGTCCCAGCGCACGCACAAAGTTTCCGGCCAGTTCTGGATCTGGGCCGGCGCCAACCTGGCACCGATCAACTGGGTACTGGGTGCCCTCGGAATCCACCTGGGGTTGGGTTTCGCGGACACCGTGACAGTCCTGGTGCTGGGCAACCTGATCGGCATGCTGCTCTTCGGCTGCTTCGTCCTGCTGGGCCAAAAGACCGGCGCCACCGGCATGGTCCTGGCCCGTGCCGCATTCGGCCGGCGCGGCAACTACCTCCCCGCCGCCATCCAGGCGCTCCTGGTCATCGGCTGGTGCGCGGTGAACACCTGGATCATTCTGGACCTGGTCATGGCGCTCTTCGGAACGCTCGGCTGGGTTGACCCCACCGCCCACAACTACGCCTGGAAGATCGGCGTCGCCACCGCCATCATGGCCGCCCAGGTAGCCATTGCATGGTTCGGCTACAAGGCAATCGCCGCCTTCGAAAAGTGGACCGTCCCGCCCACCATCATCATCCTGGCAGTAATGTCCGCAGTGGCCTGGTTCGGCATGAAGATCGACTGGGGCTACGCCGGCCCGGCCGGCAACATCCTGGAAGGCTCCGAGCGCATCGCCGCCATGAGTGCCGTCATGACTGCCATCGGCATCGGCTGGGGCATCACCTGGTTCACCTACGCCGCGGACTACTCCCGGTTCGTGAGCACCGAAGTGCCCAAGAAGAAGGTCTACCTCGCATCGGTCCTGGGCCAGTTCATCCCGGTCGTCTGGCTGGGCGTCCTGGGTGCAAGCCTGGCCACCAACAGCGGCGAAATCGATCCCGGAAAGCTGATTGTCCAGAACTTCGGGGTCCTCGCCCTGCCGGTGCTCCTGATGGTGCTGCACGGCCCCATCGCCACCAACATCCTCAACATCTACACCTTCTCGGTGGCCACGCAGGCGCTGGACATCACCATCAGCCGCCGCAAGCTCAACCTGTTCGTCGGCGTCTTCTCCCTCGCCGCCGTCGTCTTCTTCATCTTCCAGGAGGACTTCGCCGCAGTCCTCGACGCCTGGCTCATCGGCCTGGTGGCCTGGGTGGCCGCCTGGGGCGGCGTAATGCTGGTGCACTACTTCTGGATCGACAAGCGCTGGCCCGGCAACCCTGAAAGGCTGTTCGACGGCGTCGGCACCAGGCGGCTCCCCGGCGTCAACTGGGCGGGCGTCACCTCCCTCCTGGTGGGCATCTTCGCCACGTGGCTGTTTATGTACGGACTCGTTCCGGCGATGCAGGGCCCCATGGCCGTCGCCCTGGGCGGCTGGGACCTGTCATGGCTCGCCGGCGGTCTTGCGAGCGCCACCAGCTACGCCATCCTGGGCCCCAAGGTGCACCGCAGGTTCATTGAACAGGCCCCATCACACGCTGCAACCCTCCAGCTGCCCACCGAACTGACAGGCGCCGCGGCCCAGCCCGGCACGCCTGCAGCCCTCTGAGACGCCAGGACCACCACCATGACTGAAGCTTTCCCCGACTCCGCCCACCCGATCACCTGGCCCGAGGGCAAGCGTGCCGCAGCATCCTTCACGTTCGACGTCGACGCTGAGTCCTGCACCATCGCCCACGATCCCAAGAGCACAAGCCGCATGTCCCTGATGACCCACCAGTCCTACGGGCCCAAGGTTGCGGTCCCGCGGCTGCTGCAGATCCTCCAGCGGCAGGACATCCGCGCCACGTTCTTCGTCCCCGGCTTCACGGCCGAGTGCTACCCGGACACCGTCCGGCGGATCGTGGACGCGGGGCACGAGGTGGCCCACCACGGCTACCTGCACGAGCCCATGCAGGGGATCAGCGCGGAGACAGAGGCGCGGTACATCGACCGCGGACTCGAGGCGCTGGCCAAGGCCGCCGGGGTGGAGCCGGTGGGCTACCGGGCGCCGTGGTGGGAACTGAACTGGCACTCCGCCGGGCTCCTGGCGGACCGCGGGTTCCTCTATGATTCAAGCCTGCTCGACGGCGATGCCCCCTACCGCTTCAGCGTCGCCCCTGGCGACTCCCGGGACATTGTGGAGATCCCCGTGGACTGGGCCCTGGACGACTGGGAGCAGTATGCCTTCTACCCGGGTGTGACAGGCAGCGGCGTCATCGAGAGCCCCGCCAAGGTCCTGGAAATGTGGACGCTCGAGGCAGAGGCCCACCATGCCCAGGGCAGCTGCTTTGTCCTCACCAACCACCCCTTCATCTCCGGCCGGCCCTCCAAAGCCGTTGCCCTGGAACGGCTTATTGAGCGGGTCAAGGGCATGGACGGCATGTGGGTGGCAACCATGGAGGAGATCGCTGAGCACACCCGGCGGACAGTCCAGGAGGTCCACACCCACGCACGGATCGAGGTGCCGGGCTTCCCCGACACCGGGGCGAGGTTCACGCCGTCAGCCGTCCGGGAGTCGCGGCCCGCCGCCGCAGGCTAAGAGCGGCCAGGAGCTAACCCGCAAGGAACCAGACCGCAAAGAGGAGTGGCTGCTGCCCGCCAAGGGCAGCAGCCACTCCTCCTGTTCTGAGCATTCTGGAACCTCCGGCAGCTGTGAAAGGCGGCGAGGCCGTCGTCGTACGTTCCTCTCGTCCAGGCGCACGCTACACGCGCACCTCCTCCTGGCCGGATGGCCTTCCGGCCATCCGTGAAGCCGGGCCGCAGAACTCCGAGTCGTTGAATTCGTTCCGGGCCAGCGGGTAGGACATGCCCTGGTCTGTGACGCCCACGAGGTGCGAGACGCCCCTCGCCGTCTTCTGCCAGGATCAGCCCGCCCTGGGGTGCCACCGTGATGTTGTCGGGGCCGTCGAAGGCGCCCTCCTGGTCAGGATCCTGGTTGACAGCAAGGACGCAAGTGGCTGTTCGCCAACATCCAGTCCCCCGGCTTCACCCTTGCCATCACCGGGGCCGTGGAGCCGCCCATCCAACGCCGAGGCAACCGCGTCCTAGGCCGCCACGTGCAGGCTTGCAGCCCTGACGTGGGACGACAAAGTGATGGTTGACTCTCCTCGTCACCAGGCCGAAGCTTTGGGAATGACAAAAGAACCCGAAGTGCGGGCCCTCATGGCTGTTGTCGACCGGCTGGCGGAACGCTTCCCCGAGGAACAGCGCTCCGTCATCGAGGACGTGGTCGCTGAAGAACACCGCTTCCTCGACGACGGTCCCATTCGGGATTATGTGCCGGTCCTTGTGGAACGGGCCGCAAGGATGCGTCTGACCCAGCACTAGCGCATGCCCTTCCCTCCTTCCGCGCTCCAGCCGTCGGAATGATGGTTCGAGCCGTACGCCGTGCGGCAAAAGAGGCACCTACTTGGCTGCAGGCAGCGTCGTCCCCGCACGGAGTCCAACTTCCATGTCCGCGGTTACCCCAAAAACTTCTACGAGCACGTCTTCTTTCCGCTGGATGTCGGTGACCGTAGTGGAGCGTGCTGCCTTTTCGATGCGGCCGACCGGCATGCCGTTGATGGCGATAGCCCAGGAGTCAGCAGCCAGATCGTCGGACTCCCAGGACACCTTGATTTCGCTGATCCCGTTGACGGTGGAGAGCGTCTCTGCCCGGACGTTTTTCGGCGGGGCCAACTGCTGATGAAACGGCTTCGTGCTGACGTGAACCGGGATCCTCAGGACGTGCGTGCTTCCGATGGGGTTCGAGACCCGCAGCGCCAACTCTCCTTCGAACTCGTCCCAATAAGTGTGCTTGTAGACGGGCTCTGTGGTGCTCGCATCGTAGGTGCCGTCCCCATCGAAGTCCCACTCATAGGTACTGATTGCGCCGACGGACTTAGAGGCATTGAAGGTGATCTCCATGCCCGGCGCTGCGAAGTAGCCGTTAATGGGGAACCTGGCCTCAACCCCGCTGTTCTTACCCAAAGGGATGGTAATGACCTGCAGCGGAGAGTCACTGGCCTGGGCGGACGGTGCCGGACCGGGCTGAGTGGAGGTGGCAGGCGGGGAGAGGGCCTCGGTTGTTATGGTGCCGGACAGGACACCCGGCCCCTGGGCGCAGCCTGTGGTCAAGGCTAACGACATTCCTGCTGTTGCCAGTAAAGCTGCATGGCTTGGTGTCATGATCTCCCCATTGATCTCGGCTGCCCTAACAAGCATGCGCAGAACTGCACCGCTACCGATACAGGGACTCCCACAAGATTTCCGCAGGAATTTAACGGCCTGTCTATGTGCCCAATGCATAACGGATTTCTGCCTGCACGAGGCGTTCGCGTTTGTGGTCCAGGTCAACGCTGAGGATGACGGTGGGTGCCCGCGCCACATCGGGTGCAGCGGCAGCGGCGCCGCCCCAGAAGACGTCCCGCGACGTTTCTTGACGCCGCGCTACGCCCTGTTGAGCGCTCGAGACCTTCCGTGAACGCCCGCTACGGGAATGATTGTGGGGCTGCCGGGCGCTCCGTAATCTCGTCTCAGCATCCGCCCCAGCAAAGGAAAATCCCATGTCAGACCCCTCGAACAGGAACCCCCAAGACTCCACCCGCATCGTTGCGGGGCAGTCCAACACACCCAGGCGTCCGCTGGGCCAGAAGATTGGCATTGCCGCCGTCCTCCTTGCCCTGGTGGGAGGCGGCGCAGCCATCGCTGCCACCGCGAATGGCGGCGCCGCTCCCGCTACCGCCACCGCCGAGGAAACCGTCCCCGCCGGCAACCCCGCCGCCGAATTGAAGCTTGGCTACTTCGGCAACGTCACCCACGCCCCCGCCCTCGTCGGCGTCAGCCAGGGCTACATCGCCGGCGAACTGGGCGGCACCAAGCTCAGCACCCAGGTGTTCAACGCCGGGCCAGCAGCCATCGAGGCGCTCAATGCCGGCGCCATCGACGCCACCTACATCGGCCCGAACCCCGCCATCAACTCGTTCGTCAAGAGCGGCGGCGAGTCGATCAACATCATCGCCGGCGCCGCGGCAGGCGGTGCCCAACTGGTGGTCAAGCCGGAGATCAACTCTGCGGCAGACCTCGAAGGCAAGATCCTCGCCTCCCCGCAGCTTGGCGGGACCCAGGACGTCGCCCTCCGCGCCTGGCTTGCCGCGCAGGGTTACAAGACCAACGTTGACGGCAGCGGCGACGTCGCCATCAACCCCACCGAGAACGCCCAGACCCTGAAACTGTTCCAGGACGGAAAGCTCGACGGCGCGTGGCTGCCTGAGCCCTGGGCCTCCCGCCTGGTGCTGACCGCCGGCGCCAAGGTGCTGGTGGACGAGAAGGACCTCTGGGACGGCTCGCTTTCCGGCAAGCCGGGCGAGTTCCCCACCACCATCCTGATCGTGAACCAGAAGTTCGCCGCAGACCACCCGGACACCGTCAAGGCACTCCTGAAGGGCCACGTGAAATCCGTCGAGTGGCTGAACGGGGCAGCCAGCGGCGAGAAGGCCAGCGTCATCAACGCCGCGCTCAAGGAAGCCGCCGGAGCCGAACTGAAGGCCGACGTGATCGACCGGTCCCTGAAGAACATCGTGTTTACCGTGGACCCGCTGGCCGGGACCTACCAGAAGCTCCTGGCCGACGGCGTAACCGCCGGCACCACCAAGCAGGCGGACATCAACGGGATCTTCGACCTGCGGGCGCTCAACAGCGTCTCCGGGGAGAAGACCTCGGCCGCGGGGCTGGGCCAGGAGTAGTCCCCAGCCGGCACGCTCTCTCACTTAATGCGTCATCCTGGCCAACGCTCCCGCACCTTCCATGGGAAAGTGCACGAGCGTTCGCGGTTTAGACGCATTAAGTGAGAGAGCGTCCCCTTCGGGGGGTATCAGCGAGACGGATACTTGATATCAAAAACACCGCCTTCCCCGAATATATGAAGTGCCTCACAGTAGTAACAGGACCTGCACCAAGAAACCGCAGCCAGTAACCAGAAGGACTTCAACGTGGAAACTCCCCTCTCCCATCTTGCACACCTCGAAATCACCAGCCCGGACGTCGAAGCCTCGGCACGCTTCTATGAGGAAAAGTTCGGCATGCGCATCATCGACCGCGTGGACGGCAACGTCTACCTGCGCTGCTGGGGCGACTACTACCGCTACAGCCTGGTGGTCACCGAAGGCCCGGAAGCGTCCCTGGGCCGGATGGCCTGGCGCACCAATTCCCAGGCAGCCCTGGAAGCCGCGGCCCAGCGCATCGAAGCCACCGGCGTGCAGGGCGCCTGGACCGCCGGCGGCCACGGCTACGGCAAGGCCTACGAATTCACCGGGCCCTACGGCCACCACATGCGCCTCTTTTATGACGTGGAGAAGTTCGTGGCCGAGCCCGGCTTCGAGTCCACCTACCCGGACCGCCCGGAACGCCGCAGCAGCCACGCCGCAGCGCCCCGTTTCCTGGACCACGTCACGGTGGCCACCTCCGACGTCCGCGGCTTCGCCAAGTGGTACAACGAGGCTTTGGGCTTCCGCGTGATGGCCTTCGTTGACCTGGACGAAGCACCCATCACCGTCTTCTCCGTCCTGACCACGAACGAAAAGTCACACGACCTCGGCGTTGTCCTGGACACGTCCAGCCGTCCCGGCCGCGTCAACCACATCGCCTTCTGGGTGGACGCAACCGAGGACCTGCTCCGCACCGCCGACGTTATGATGGAAAACGGCACCCCCATGGAATACGGCCCCTCCATCCACGGCGTGGGCGAGCAGAACTTCCTCTACTTCCGCGAGCCGTCCGGCCTGCGCGTGGAACTGAACTCCGGCGGCTACCGCAACTACGTCCCCGACTGGGAAGCCAACACCTGGAAGCCGTCCCTGGGTTCGAACAACTTCTACAAGAACGGCGCCATGCCGCACTCGATGACCGAATCCTTCCCGCCTGCCGAGGGCTTCACCGCCACGGAGGAAGGCGCCTCGCCCGAAATGAAGGAAGCCCTGCTGAACCCGTACGCCAAGCACGGCCGGGGCTAAGGCATCATGGCCGAAGCACAGTATGCACTCATCCGCTACCAGGAGTCCGGTGACGGCAAGGCACGCGTGGGACTGGTTGTTGAAGACCGCGTCCTCCCGCTGGACGGGGACATCAACTCCCTGATCGAGCACTGGGACACCACGGAAAGCCAGCTGGACTCACTGGCCGCCTCCGCGGGCAAGGAAGCCGGCCTGGCGCTGGCCGACGTCGAAATCCTCGCCCCGGTGGAGCCGGTCCAGATCCTGCAGACGGGCGCGAACTACCGCAAGCATGTAATAGACCTTGCCGTCGCGCACCGCGAGCCTGGCGAGGACGCAGAGGAAGTGCGCGCCAGGACAGCCGTCATGATGGACAAGCGCGCGGGCCAGGGCACGCCGTACTTCTTCATCGGGCTTCCGACGGCGATCGCGTCCGCCACGGACGACCTCACCCTGCCTGCCTACTCCAAGTCCCACGACTGGGAGCTCGAACTGGCGGCAGTGATCGGGAAGACAGCGTTCCGGGTCACCCCCGAGGAAGCCCTGGACCACGTGTTCGGCTACACCATGGTCAACGACATCACCACCCGTGAGTACGTCTTCCGCAAGGACATGCCGGCCATCGGGTCGGACTGGTACCGGGCAAAGAACGCGCCGGGCTTCCTGCCCACCGGGCCGCTGCTGGTGCCGGCCAAGTTCTTCGGCGACCCGCAGAATGTCCAGGTCACCCTCAAGCTCAACGGCAAGGCCATGCAGGACGAATCCACGTCCGACATGATCTTCGGCGTCGCCAAGCTCGTCAGCGAAGCCTCGCAGATCATGCCGCTGCGACCGGGCGATCTGGTGCTCACCGGCAGCCCTGCAGGCAACGGCCAGCACTGGGGCCGGCTCCTGCAGGACGGGGACGTCATGGAAGGCACCATCACCGGGCTGGGCACCCAGCTCATCCACTGCAACGACGAAACCACCACCGAAAGCAGCAAGCCGTGACCACACAGGACACAGCACCTACCACCGGAACCGGGGAATCAACCACTGATTCCCCGGTTATCCGGCGTGACGATCCCCTTGGCAGCATCCGCGCCATGGCCCAGTCCCACAACAACTGGGGCCGCTGGGGCCAGGACGACGTCCTGGGGACCCTGAACTTTATCGACGCCGGCAAGCGCGTCGAAGCCGCCGCCCTCGTTAGGACCGGTGAGGCGTTCTCGCTCTCCCAGCCGTTCGATACCAACGGCCCCCAGAAGGGCTGGCGCCGCCGCACCAACCCCGTGCACACCATGACGGACACTGGAGTGGACGCTGAACGCGGCAACCAGGGCTTCCCGCACGGCTTCGGCGGCGCGGACGATGTGATCGCCATGCCGCTGCAGTGCTCCACGCAATGGGACGGCCTGGGCCACATCTTCGACCAGGGCAAGGCCTGGAACGGCCGCGCCGCCGGGGACGTGGTCACCTCCGAAGGTGACCTGGTGACCGGCATCGAGACCGCCGCCGCCAAGATCGTCACCCGCGGGGTCCTGCTCGACGTCGGCCGTGCCCTCGGCCCGGAGCTGGGAAGTAACGACGGCGAACTGCCGGACGGATTCGCGATCACCCCGGAGCACCTCCAGCGGACTATTGAGCTCCAGGGGGCCACTTCCAAGGTGGGCCGGGGCGACATCGTGGTCATCCGCACCGGCCAGTACACCCGGGTGCGGCGCGACGGCTGGGGTGACTACGCCGGAGGCTCAGCCCCAGGATTGTCTTTCAGCACCGCCCCCTGGCTGCACCGCAGCGAGATCGCCGGGATCGCCACTGACACTTGGGGCTTCGAGGTCCGCCCCAACGAATTCGATGGCGCGTTCCAGCCCCTCCACCAGATCGCCATCCCCAACCTCGGCATGTTCCTGGGCGAGATGTGGGATCCGGACGGACTGGCAGAGGCATGCGCGGCCGACGGCAGGTACGACTTCCTGCTTACCGCAGCCCCGCTCCCCATTACCGGAGCCGTCGGATCTCCCGTGAACCCGATCGCCGTTCGATAAAGACAGTCCGGTAACTTGCAGTACAACAACCACCAGCAGTAACGCCGTCAATACAAAGGAGTCAGCGATGGCAGCAGTACAGAACGTCGGAATCGTTGGGGCGGGAGCCGCCGGGCTTGCCGCAGCCATCCTCCTGGCCGACGCCGGAGTCCAGGTTGAAATCCTGGAGAGGGCCGACGCCCCGCAGACCCTCGGGTCCGGGATCACCCTGCAGGGAAACGCCCTGCGGGTGCTCCGCCAGCTGGGCGTCTGGGACAAGGTGGAGGCAAAGGGCTATGGTTTCAGCACCTTGGGCCTGCGAGCTCCCAACCCGGAGGGCACCGTCATCGCCGTCTTGGAGGACATCCGCACCGGCGGCGACGACCTGCCTGCCACCATGGGCATGTACCGCCCCGACCTCACCGCCATCCTCCGCGAACGTGCGGAGCAGGCAGGCGCGCGGATCAGCTACGGCAAGACGGTCACCGACATTACGGACGACGGCGGTTCCGTCACCGTCAGCACCGCCGACGGCGGCAGCGCCACCTATGACCTCGTGATCGGTGCCGACGGTCTGCACTCCGCCGTCCGCAAAGCGATCGGCATCGATGTGGAGCCCCAGCCCACCGGCATGGGCATTTGGCGCGCTTTCGTGGAACGGCCCGAGGAAGTGGTCCGCACGGACCTGACCTACGGCGGCCCCTGCTTCATCGCTGGCTACTGCCCCACCGGCCCGGACACCATCTACGCCTACCTCGTGGAGAAGGCCCAGGAGCGCAAGCACGAGGACGGCCCCCGCATCATGACCGAACTCGCGGCGGCCTACGGCGGCCCGTGGAACGAAATCCGGGCCAACCTGGACCACAGCGCCCGCATTAACTACACGTGGTTCACCACCCATCTGGTGGACGGCCCGTGGAACCGCGGCCGCACCGTGATCATCGGCGACGCCGCCCACAGCTGCCCGCCCACGGTGGCGCAGGGTGCCGCGATGGCCCTGGAGGACGCCGCCGTGCTGGCCGAGTTGCTGATCCAGGCCGACGATGTCACCGAAACGCTCTGGAAGGAATTCACTGACCGCCGCCTGGACCGGGCCAGGACCGTGGTTAACGCGTCAGTCCAGCTGGGCCAGTGGATGCTCGACGGCGTCCGTGACGCCGATGTGCCGGGCCTGATGCACTCCCTCTCCACCATGCTGAAGGAACCTGCATGAGTACCCGCCCTGGTGAAAGCCCCACAGTCGACGTCCACGCCCACGTCCTGCTCCCGGCCCTGCAGCAGCTCGTGGCCGAGGCCGATCCCGCGGGCTTCGGCGCGCAGCAGGAGCTGGAGGTGCGGCGTAACGGGCCAGAGTCCATGGCTGCTTCGGGCAAGATGATCAAGGAGCGTTGGCCGCAGCTGACTGATCTGGACCGCCGGCTCGCTGACATGGACGCCCAGGGCGTGGACGTGCAGCTGGTCTCGCCGTCGCCGTCGCACTTTTACTACTTTGCCGGCGAGGAACTTGCGCTGCAGGTGGCGAAGGCGGCCAACCAGGCGGTGCGGGAGTTCGTGGACCGTGCACCGGAGCGGCTCAACGGCCTGGGCCTGGTCCCGCTCCAGCACCCCGCCCTGATGGTGGAAGCCCTGGAACACGCGGTGCTGGATTGCGGGCTGCTCGGCGTCGAGATCGGATCGTTCGCTGCCACCCCGGACCGTCCGGAGCGCAGCACCGTGGAACTCTCCGACCCCAGGCTCGAACCGTTCTGGAGCCGCGCCGAAGAACTGGGCGCCCTGGTGTTCCTGCACCCGTTCGGCTGCTCGCTGGATGAGCGGCTGGACCGTTTCTACCTCGCCAACACCGTCTCCCAGCCCGCGGAAAACGCGGTGGCACTGTCGCACCTGATTTTCTCCGGCGTCCTGGACCGCCACCCTGGCCTCAAAGTCCTGGCGGCGCACGGCGGCGGCTACCTGCCCACCACCCTGGGCCGGTCGGACCACGCCTGGCGGGTACGGCCGGAGGCACACGGGTGCGCAGAACCGCCGTCGTCCTACCTGCAGAAGCTGTACTTCGACTCGCTGGTCCACAGCCCCGCTGAGTTGCGGGCGCTCGTGGCGGCGGCGGGGCCGGAGCGGGTGCTGCTCGGGTCCGACTATCCGTTCGACATGGGCTCGGACAGTCCCGTCACGGAAGTCATCGACGCCCAGCTGCCGGCAACGGATGAGGCGGCAGTACTCGGCGGCAACGCCGCCGCCTTAGGCATCACGCCCGCATCCGCCTTCGCCGCCCGCCACACCGCCTAAGGAGGCTTTTATGGTCAAGATTGCCCGTTGGAATCACGACGGCCGGACCCAGTCCGGCTTTGTTGATGACGGCGCCTGCCACGCCCTGCCCGCAGGCCAGTCCGTCCAGACGCTGCTCGACGCCGGACTTGCGGAGACGCTTGATGTTGCCCGGGCGACGATCGATTCCGCCGTGCCCGTTCCGCTGGCGGAGGTGCAACTGCTGGCCCCGCTTGTCCCGGCCACCATCCGGGACTTCGTGGCATTCGAGGAACACGTCGAGGGCGTGCGCAAGAGCATCGACGGCGTGGCCGGCGTGGTGCCTGAATGGTACGAGGCCCCGACGTTCTACTTCACCAACCCGCATACAGTGACGGGCACTGGCGAGGTGATTGGTATTCCGGCGGGCTGCACGGACCTGGACTTCGAGACCGAGGTGGCCGCCGTCGTCGGACGCGTACCCGGAAGTGACGGCCGGAACCTGACCGCAGAACAGGCCCACCGGCACATCTTCGGCTACACCATCCTCAATGACTGGTCTGCGCGGGACCTGCAGCGGCGGGAGATGAAAGTCAGCCTGGGGCCGTGCAAGGGCAAGGACTTCTCCAACACATTGGGGCCCTGGATTGTCACCGCGGACGAGTTCGAGGACCGGCACGACGCCGAAGGGTTCCTGCCCATTTCCATGGCCGTGGAAGTCAACGGCGAGACTATCGGCCAGGACCTGCTCTCCAACATGGGGTGGCCGTTCGCCGAACTGGTGGCCTACGCCTCGCAGGATTCCGTGGTGCGGCCCGGCGATGTGCTGGGCTCCGGCACCTGCGGCAGCGGTTGCCTGGCCGAGCTCTGGGGACGGAACGGCTCCCAGACTCCCCCGCCGCTGAAGACCGGCGACGTTGTCCGCATGACCGTGGAAGGCATCGGCACCATCGAGAACACCGTCGGTTCCCGGCGCGAAGCCATCACCCGGGTTCCTGCCCGGCCGCGTCCACGGAACCGGGTGGCCGCCGCGGTTAACGCTGCGGTTGACGCCGGAATTTAGGGTGGTTTCCCTTCAGCTTGAAGGCAGGACCGTGGTGGTTACCGACGCCGGCGGAGGCCAGGGTGCCGCGGAAGCACGGCTGCTGGCGGAGGCCGGGGCACGAGTGATCGCCACAGACCTTGCGGCGGACATGCCTGCCGGGCTGGCAGATGTGTCCACAAGTCCCGGAGGATCCTTGTTGTACCGGCAGCTGGACGTGAGCGATGCGGCCGCTTGGGCTCGATTGACTTCATGGATCCGGTCCGAGGGCTGGCAGGTGGACGGGCTGGTGAACAACGCCGGGATCACGCAGCGCAGCCGTCTCCTGGACGCCTCCGTGGCTGATCTGCAGGAGGTTTACGAAGTGAACGTGGCCGGCAGCCTGCTGGGGATCCAGGCGTTGGCGCCGCTGATGCCCGGCGGGGCTTCGATCGTGAATGTCGGTTCCGTCGCAGGCCTGACCGCCCACTATCCAGTGGCCTACACGGCCAGCAAGTGGGCGCTGCGCGGGCTCTCCCAGGTGGCGGCCATGGAGCTCGGGCCTCGCGGGATTAGGGTGAACACGGTCCACCCGGGTTTCATCGAGACACCCATGACCGCGAGCGCCAAACCTGAGTTCCGCCACGCCACCCTCGCCGAGACCCCGCTGGGACGCACCGGAAACGTGGAGGAGGTGGCCGGCGTCGTGCTCTTCCTGCTCAGCCCGCTGTCCTCCTTCGTGACGGGCGCGGAGATCCCGGTGGACGGCGGCCAGTCCTCCCACGGCGGCGCCAAGTCCATCGCCGACGCCCTCCGCTGACCCCCTCCACCCCAACTGAGTAGCGCTAAGTGTCGTTTTGAACCCTCAAAACGACACTTAGCGCTACCTAGTTGGGGGAGGACGGCGAAGGTCAGCCCGGCAGCACCGCCGACCAGCCGCCGTCGACCATCAAGTTGGCGCCGGTGACGTACGAGGCTTCGTCGGAGGCCAGGAACAGCGCGCATTGGGCCACCTCTTCCGGCGAGCCTATCCGGCCCAGGGGAATGCTCCCGGCGATGCTCCGCATCGGGTGGTCGGGTGCGAGGAGGTTTCCTTCCGTGGCCGCGGTGCGGATCATGCCAGGGCTGACCGCGTTAACCCGCAAACCGTGAGGCGCTCCCTCGGCCGCAAGCTGCTTTGTCATCGCCACCACGGCACCCTTCGTGGCGGTGTGCGCCAGCCGGCCGTTGGTCATGGACCCGGTGACTCCTGCAGTGGAGCCCACCAGCACTATGGCGGCATTCCGGGCCTGGATCAGCTGGGGCCAGAAATACTTGACCGGCAGGAACACAACGTCCATTTCGTGTTCAACGTTCCACTTCCAGTCGGAGAAGGTGAGCTGCTCCACCGGGGCGAAGCGGGTGACTGCCGCGTTGGCGTAGAGGATGTGGACCTGGCCCTGCGTTGCGACGACGTCCGCGGCCCAGGCCGCCACGGCTGCCTCGTCCGTGAGATCCACCCGGCTGCTGCTCATCCGGCCACCGGCTTCAGTGACGGCCGCGACGGTGGCCGCGGCGCCGTCGTCGTCCATGTCGCAGCCCACCACAAAGGCCCCCGCCTCTGCGAAGGCGAGCGCCGCGGCCCTGCCCTGGCCGCTGGCGGTTCCGGTGATGACGGCGGTTTTGCCTGCCAGGCGCTGGCTGGAAGCGGGCATGGGAGATCCTTTCGGAAGCGGGTTTCCTCGACTTTCGCAGGGATGGGCAGGAAGGGGAACGGCGTCTTGGCTCTACGTGGTATTCGCCGTCCGGATAGTCAGGGCTGGATAGTCACCCCGTGGGCGGCGGCGGGGAAAAGTTCGTGCAGCCGGGCGCAGGACCGCTGAACCACGGACCGGAGCCAGACGCTGGCCGGATCCTCCGCTTGGGACGGGTGCCAGTACATCGCCTCCACCAGGGACGCTTCCGCGCCTTCGGAGAACTCCAGCACAACGATGTCCGCGCCTCGCTGGGCCCGGGCCGCCAACATCCGCGGGACGAGCGCCACCAGGTCCGTCCCTTCGACCAGGAGCGGCAGCGACAGGAACCCGGCCACCACCGCAGCCACGCGGCGCTGGAAGCCCCTGGACTCAAACAGCTTGTCCGCCGGGGTGCTGATGCCCTCGCCGAAGTAGCCGACGGCGTGGGGCACGGCTGTCAGGTCCGCCAGGGTCAGGCGGGGCTGCTGCAGCAGGGGGTTCCCGGCATCGGCGATGGCAACGAAGCTATCGCGGAACACTTGTTTGCTGGCTCCCTGCATCTGGTAGCCGGTGGGCCCCACCAGCAGGTCGATCTTGGAGTAATCGGCCATCTGGCCCTGGATCCCGGTCTTTGCGGTGGGGACGAAATCCACCGACACCCCCGGGGCCTCTTCCCGGAGGATCCCGCGCAGCGGCCCCACGATCAGCGCAGCCGCATAGTCCGACGCCGCGATGACGAACTCCCGCTCACTGGTTGCGGGATCAAACCCTGACCTGACGCGCGTGGCCCGCTGGATGTGGAGCATCGCTTCATCAACCAGCGGGACCAGCGACTGCGCAAAGGGCGTGAGCTCATAGATGCGGCCGTTGCGGACCAGGAGTTCGTCGTCGAAATGGCGCCGGAGCCTGGACATCGCCGCGCTGGTGGCCGGCTGGCTCAGTTGGAGGCGCTCCGCCGCCCTGGTGATGTTCCGCAACTCCAGGATGACCTGCAGGTGGGGCAGCAGGTTCAGGTCCAGGTTCTTCATACCCACAGGTTATCCATGCCCCGTCCCGCCGCGCCCCGCCCGCAAAAGGTAGCCTTATTCGCTCCTTGGACCCAGCTCCCCGGCAACCTTCCGGGCACCGCGGACAGCGATGGCCACACTCATCAGCGTCGGGTTCATGGCCGTTGCTGTCGGGATGAGCGCGTTGCCGCCCACCACCAGGTTCTCGTAGCCCCACACCTGGGACCACGGATCGGCCACGGAGGTACCGTCGTCGGTCTCCCCCATGCGCATGGTGCCCTGGTAGTGCAGGCTCGAGCCGTTGGGCATCAGCCTTGGTTCGGCAACAAAAACGCCCAGCGCCTTGCCAGCACGCCGCAGCCTCTCGGTGGCCTCGGCGATCTCGGCTTCTTCGCGTTCGGTGAGCGCGTAGTCGATGGTCATGTTCGGGAAGCCGCGGTAGTCGGACTCGGTGTCATCGAATGTGACGGCGTCCTCGAAGCGGGGGTGCTTGCGCATGCCGTAGCCCATGTTCACGTAGCCCCAGCGGTTCTCCGAGTACGGCGTACCCGGTTCCATGGGGAACGGCGTGTTCTCGGTGTACATCACCTGCACCGAGAACGGGTGCTCAGGCTCCGAGAACGGGATGCGGTTCACAGCCGCTACCGGGTCTGCGGGATTCTGCGCCCGCCGGGCCAGTTCGGCTTTCAGGTCCTCCTCCGTGGCGTAGCGCTGCATCTTTTCGGCGTCGAGCGCCACCGTGGAGATCACCACAGGGTGTTCGGTCAGGTAGTGGCCAAGCGCCGCCGGCCGGACCCCGGAGGCCCACAGCAGCTGCGGCGAACGGAAGGCATCCGCGGCCACCACCACGAGGTCTGCTGCCACGAAGGACTGCTCCCCCGTCCGGAGGTCCTGGACCGTCACGCCGGTCACCCGCTTTCCGTCCAGTTCCACGCGGCGGACCAGAGTCAGGTCGCGGAGTTCGAACCGCTTGGCCAACGGGCTGTCCTTGTCGATCAGCGGGCCGAGGACGACGTCGGCCCCCGCCCAGCGCACGGACCCGTCAGGCTGCGGGTCCCCGGCCACCGGAAGGGTGCCCACGCCGTAGCCTGCCGGCAGTTCCGCACCGAATTCCTCGTCCAGGAGGGACCGGATGGCCTCGCCGACTTTCGAGTCGGCGAACGCGGCGCTGTGGACGTGCAGGAGCTGCTTGGCTTCCTCAATCAGTCCGTCCCATTCGTCATCCGCGATGAAGGGGATCTTCTCGCTGAAGGCGGGCGACGGCGTCGCGCAGGTCCAGTGCGCACCCTGGCCCCCCACGTTGGTGGCCGCAGCCGCTGCCGGGAAGGAGGAAGCGTGGGCGGAGCCCGTTCCGCCGAAATCCAGCAGGTGGGTGCCCTGCCGTGCCGTGAACATGCCCTCGGTGACTGTGGCAGCAGGAATGCCGAGGGATTCCCGGAACTCCCCCGCCTGCGGCCCCTGCGACATTTCCCTGGCACGTGCTTTCTCGGCGGGGTCGGCGATGTTGCGCACGCTCTCGCCGGGAACGTCCGTCAGCTGCGGTCCGGCCTCGAACATGACCACCCGTGCGCTGGGGACCTGTTCCAGGAGCACGCGGGCATAGGCGGATCCGATGGGTCCGCTGCCGACAATGGCGATAGTGGGATTGGACATGATGTCTCCTTTGAAATCAGGCCGAGAGTTTTTCGGAAGGGGTATGGGAAACGGGAATTGGCTCGTCGGAAAGACGGCCGTGGGGAAGCAGGACCGCCGCAACAATTCCCAAGGCATAAGCGGCCGCCAGGGCAATGAAGATAGGGGTAAAGACGGTTCCGTAGATCTGGGCAACGCTGGCCTGCACATCCGGTGCCGCAGCATGGACCAGCTGCGGGGTCAGCGTGGAGGCGTCCAGCCCGGCTGGCAGGAGTGGCGCCACCCCGGAGCCGATCACCCCGCCGATGACCGCCGTCGCCACCGTTGACCCCACTTGCCGCACGAGGTTGATGGTGGCGGTGATGGTGCCGGTCTGGTGTGCCGGGGCAGCGCCCTGGACCACGGCAACGATCAGGCTCATGAACGCGCCCGTGCCCATGCCAACAACGCCCATGACAATCATGGGAGCCCACAGCGGAAGGCCCGCGGGCAGCCCGGCCATCACAAACAACCCAGCGGCTCCCAGCATGGTCCCCAGGATCGGAAAGATGCGGTACCGTCCCGTGCGGCTGGCCAACCAGCCGGTGAGCAGGTTGCTGATCAGCATGCCGAAGACCGTGGCGATGGGCACGAGGCCTGACACGGTGGCGGTGGTCTGGTACGCCATCTGGAAGTACGTGGGAAGGTAGGCAGTGATGGAGAAGAGCCCGACGCCGATGATCGCCGAGAGCGCCGTGCCGGCAGCTATCGTCCGGTTGGCGAAGAAATGCAGCGGCACGATGGGCTCGGCAGCTCCGCGCTCGATCAGGAAGAACGCGATGAAGCCAAGGATGCTGGCTGCCAGCGCCACGGCGGTGGCCGGCCCGGAGCTTCGTTCGGCCGCCCACGTGGCGGCCAGTACCAGGGCCACCAGGGCTGCGGTGAAAACAACCGACCCGGCAACATCGAAGCGGCGGGGCGCGGGTCCCGGCTCCAGGTGCGGAACGGCAAACAGCGCGAGCGCCAGGGCTGCGGCCCCTACGGGGATATTAATCCAGAAGACCCACTGCCAGCCCCAGTAATCGGTGATGGCACCACCCAGGACGGGGCCAACCAGGATGGCGATGGGAAACGCTGCGCCGATGATCGCCATGTAGCGCGGCCGTTCACGTTGGGTGGTCACGCGGGCAATGATGGTTTGGGACATCAGCTGCAGGCCGGCGGAGCTCATGCCCTGCAGGATGCGGGCGGCGATGAGCCAGGCCATATCGGTGGCAAAGCCGCAGGCCAGGGAAGACGCCAGGAACATCACCAGCGATGCGAGGAAGATCCGGCGGGCGCCCAGGACGTCTCCGAGTTTCCCCAGCACGGGCAGCAGTACGGTGCTGGCCAGCGTGTAGCCCACCACAACCCAGCTCATGAGTTTGAGGGCGCCGAGCTCACCGGCGATGGTGGCCAGGGACGTGGACACCACTGTATGGTCCAGCGCCCCCAGGAAGGAGACAGTCAACAGGGAGGCAACGAGGAGGCGGAGTCTTACAGGCGAAAGTGGCATAGTGATCTGCCCGAACGATCGGGCCGTCGACGCGACGTGGTGTGCCTCCGGCGCACCATCACGACGGAGAACGGGTCCGCGGGGAACCCCGGCGCCGTTACCATCATAGCCCACTTTAGTCAGAAAACAACATAAGTATGTCAGGAATGGACGTTCGGTCGAGGCCCATCGGCTACGCCTCAAGCAGCGTCCGGGCAAGGGCCTGGTCTTCGGCCAGCTCATCCAGGTCCGGCACCGGCGCACCCGACCAGCAGGCCTCGATGGCCCGGCGGAGAGCCAGCCGGGCTGACGATTCGTACCGTTCGGGAGCCCTCAGCGCGCCTTCCTCAGTGCAGGTCTCTACCCGGGTCAGCCCCGCGGGCTGGTCCACCGTAATTTCGGACCGCACCTCGCCGAGGGCCAACACCTGGAGCAGGCCTCCCGACTGGCGCCCGCCAATGGGTGTGGCTGCCAGCGTGGCGGGAACCGATCCGCCGCCGGAGCCGGCTGGTTCCGCCGAATCCAGGAGCGCCATCCTGCCCTGGGCCGCGGCAAGACCGGCCCGGAAGGTCAAGGATCCTCCAGCAAGGAACCGTGCCCAGCCGAGGCCATCGAGGATGACGCTGTCCAGGGCCGCGGAGGGGGCCGCACAGTCGACAGTTACCAGGCCGGGCGGGGTGCCACGACGCGCCCGGAGGGCATCAGCAACAACATCGGGACGCAGGCGGGGACGCTCCACAGCCACCGGAATATCGCCGGGCCAGGGGAAAGCCCCAACATCCCCCTGCCGAAGCACCGCAGGTTGGGCAACCACCACAGCCGCAGCTCCCCCGGCCGCGGCAGCAAGCATGGCGTTCCACCAATCTCCCGATCCCGGGACAACAACCACGGCGCCCCTCCCGTCACCGGCAAGTGCGGCACTGACGGGAAGTTCCGCCGCTGCAGCGGCATATTCAGGCAGCTTCGTGAAGACGCGGACCCGGTTCACTGCCGCACTCCTTCAAGCATTTTGGCGGCTGCAGCGTCGGCAAGGTCGATCGCATAGTGCGCGTCAGCCAGCAGTTCGTCGTACTCCACCGGGGCATCCCCTTCAAGGAGAGAGGCAAACAGGCGCCATTCGGTCACATAGCCGTCTTCCTCATCGCGCCGGTACTCCGTCCATTGCCCATCCACGCTTCGCACCCGGATGGCGGCGCTTCCCGCATGGACAAAGGCAGGTGGGAAATTCACCTCGAGCCGGTCGTGGGACGTGCAGATGCTCATCCTCCACAGGGCATCGGGACCCGCCGGAAGCATGGTGAGCGCCAACTGGACCAGGACGCCGCCGGCCCGATACCCCACGAGGTAGCCGATGGGCGGAGCCAGCCTCGCATAGACCACTTCGTCAATGCCCGGCGCGATGTCCCGCACCGCCGGAAGATCATGGACCGCAAGACCAGTCAACAACTGCCTCAGGACCCCGGCCGCCACGGAAGGGTCACCAAGGTCGGGTCGCCCCCGCCTGCCCGCCTGGAAGGGACCGCCTTCGGCGACCAGCCGGTGGTATCTGTCGTTCGGCGGAAGCGCCAGAGTCACGGAGATGGCCTGCACCCTGCCCTCCAGGGCCACAAGGTGGTGCTTCGCCCGCCCCCACGCGGCATCAAACAGGTGGTTCGTTCCTACCAGGAGGACAGCACCGGCAGTCCGGCAGGCCAGGATGACGTCCTCCGCTTCCACTCGGCTGGTGGCCAGCGGCTTTTCACAGAAAATGGCGCGCTTACCCGCTGCCAGCGCGGCAAGGATCTGGCGTGCGTGGTCAGCTGGCGGGCTGCAGATCAGCACCGCATCCACACTGCGATCCGCCAGCACCTCCGCTTCTCCTTCTGACCAGCGGGCGCCGACCCGTTCGGCCAGCCCCCGGGCCCTGCCGCTGCCGGCATCCGCAATGTGCACCACGCTGAACACGCCTGCAAGCCGCCCCAACACCGGCAGGTGAAGGGCGGCGACACCCGGCCCTGCCCCAAGAATCCCAACGTTCCAAGGCATGGTCGCCCCTTTCTTATGTCTTTATTATTCATAAGTCGGGAAGGTTTTAGCGATAGTCCTGGCAAACCTGCACCTTAGTGCGCCGCAATGTGTGAGAATTGTTGCCATGACGACAGACTCCACCCTCCGCTTTGGGGCACAGACGGACGAAGTGACCAGCCTGCTTCGAATCGTCAACCTGGTGCGGACGGGTGAAGCCACCACCCGCCCCGAAATCGGAAAGGTCACCGGCCTGGGCAGGGGCGTTGTGAGTCAGCGCGTTGACCAGGCCATTTCGATCGGCTTCCTCGGCGAGGGTGAATTCGGCGCCTCATCCGGTGGCCGCGCACCGCGCACGCTGCGCTTCCGGGCCGAGCAGGGGCGGATCATCATCTGCGCGCTTGGGGCGGCCCATATCCGGGTGGGTATAGCGGCGCTTGATGGCGACGTCGTGGACCACGTGCACCGTCACTGGGACATTGCCCAGGGACCTGAGAAGACCATCGACGCCGTGATGGCCCTCGTCGACGAGGTGCTCAAGAAGCATCCCGACGTGCCCGTCTGGAGCGTGGTGGTGGGACTGCCCGGCCCGGTCGACTTCGCCACAGGCCACCCGGTGGCACCGCCGATCATGCCCGGCTGGAACGGTTTCGATGTCCGGACTCCGTTTGAGGAGCGCTTTCATGCCCCCGTGTGGGTGGACAACGATTCCAACCTGCTGGCCCTTGGCGAACGCGCCCGCCGGCGCGACTCCCTGGTGGACCTCATCTACTGCAAAATCGGCTCGGGCATCGGAGCCGGCCTGCTGTCGAAGGGCAGGATCCATCGTGGCGCCAATGGCGCGGCAGGTGATATCGGCCATGTCCGGGTTTCGGATTCGGATGCCCAATGCCGCTGCGGCAAGATCGGCTGCCTGGAGGCGGTGGCTGGCGGCTGGGCCCTGGTGCGGGACGCAGAAGAGGCCATCAAGGACGGCGCCAACACCACACTTGCTGCGGCGGCCAGGAAGGGCGGGCTGTCACTGGAGGAGATCACCCTCGCAGCCCAGGCCGGGGACGCACTGGCGATCTCCCTCGTCCAGAAATCGGCCCGGGTAGCCGGCGAGACGATATCTGCGCTGGTGAACATGTTCAACCCCAGCGTGATTGTCATCGGCGGGGCCATGGGCTCGGCCGGTGAAGTTTTCCTCGCCGAAGTGCGGCAGCGCGTCTACGAACTGTCGCTGCCCCTTGCCACGCGGGACCTCACCATCACCCTCTCGGTGAATGATGAGCGGGAGCCGCTGCGCGGCGGAGCCGAACTGGCCCGCGAGCAGCTGTTTGATGTCACCTTCCCGCGCTGGTTCGCCGACGGACGGCCATCGCCGGAACGCATGTCCGTCCCCGCCTAGGTCCGCAGCTACGCAGCGGTAATTTCAGGCGACATCGCGCGACACGCTTGGAACCGGTACCCGGTCAAGCCCAAGCCGGGCCTCCAGATGGAACGGCAGGACCAGTGGAGAGCCGGGGCGGGCCTGCAGGTACGGCACCATCAGCAGGAGGTCGACGGCGACGTCATGCGGCCCCCTCGAGAGTTTGCGCTGGCCCTCCAGGACGAGCCTGTCCTGCACGAACCACCAGCCGGGCTCCGCCTGCAGGGCCGCGGGATGGACGCGCCGCGGCCCCAACATCACCGACAACTCCCCCGGCTCGACACCGACGCCGTCCACCGCCACGGACAGCCCGGCAATGCTGGACAGGGGCATGGAGCGGATCCATGGCAGGCCAAGCCGCAGCTCAAATCCCCCCGGAACAGCGGTCAGCGCATCTTCGCGCAAGGCGGTTTCCAACATGGCTTCCATCCTTTATTCTGAAACAGACATAAGTTTGTCGCTAACTAGCATAAAGGGGAAGACGCCCTATGGCTTCTGAACTTCCCGGCAGCTGGACCTTTTGCGCCAGCACCTTCAACTGGGCTCCGGAAATCATTGCTGCCCGCAGGACAGCCCAGGACATAGTTGCGGACATTGCCGACACCGCTGCGAAGACAGTTGAGCTGGAACCCGGCCTGGTGTGGCGGTCATTTCCCTCACCGGAAGGCGGTGAAGTAGATGGCCTGCGGGAGTCCCTGGCGGCCAAAGGCGGCCGCATCAGCATTGTTGGCGCCAGCCTGGACGACTTCACCCCACCAGCCCGTCCCCGGTCCCTGCAGGAGCGCCTGGACTTCCTGGTCCCGCAGCTGCGGGCCGCCCATCGGGTTGGCGCGAGCGGTGTCAGGCTGCCGATCGGGCAGGCGGGCGTGGACCTCCTCGCGCGGGTGCGGCCGCTGCTGCACGAACTGGACCTGGTGCTGTACGAGGAAATCCAGGGGCAGCAGGCTCCCGGAAGTCCCGCCGTCGAACCTGCCCTGGAAGTCATTGCCGGGCTTGCAGATGACCGTGTACGGGTCCTCGTGGATATCAGCATGCTGATGCCTGCACTTCCGGTCACCTACCTCGAAGAACTGTGGCAGGGCGGCATAGCCACGGAACTCATGGCCCGCCTTGAGAATGAGTGGCTCGATCCCGCCACTCATGAAGCCGTCACAGCCCTGCTCCGTTCAGGCAACGTGCCACCGCGGATCCACACCCTCTACATGAACCTGCTCATCCGCTTTGGCCGCAGCGATGCCTCGGAGCTGCAGGACATCCTGCCCCTGGTGGGCGCCTTCCACCTCAAGTTCTGGGACCTGGACGACGACGGCGGGCGGGTTTCACGGCCGCTGCGGGACCTGGGCGGCCTCCTGTGCCGGAACGGCTTCAGCGGCACGCTCACCAGTGAGTGGGGAGGCCACGAGTGGCTGCAGGATGACCCCACGGAGATGACGCGCAGCCACCTCGCACTGGCAGGGGCAGCACTCGCGGACGCAGTGCCGGCGGCCCAGACTCTCGGTGGCTAAGGCAACGCTCTATCACGGACGTCGCAACACGTGGCCTTCGACGGGTCCGAGCATCGCATGGTTAGCCCTGGGGATGAATGTTGTTGGCTTCTAGGTGGATATTTCGAGGTCCCGACAGGGCGGGTTCGTTGCGGTGGATAGTGTGACAGGCATGGAACCAGTTTTGAACTTTGGACGGCGTTGGGGCGCTCCTGTGGCGGCTGTCGTGTTCTTCTCCTTGTGGTGTGTTGCTGAAGCCGGCCGTATGAGTGGCGTTGGACCGAACGGAGCAGTGGGCAACGCCGGCTTGTTCACCTGGTCCGGGACTTGGCCGCTTGTGCTGACTACCCTGGCCATTGGTGTAGCCGTGTGGCAGCCTTTGGTCTCTCTAGCGCTGGTGGCGGCGCTTCTCGCAGGGCAGCTGACACATGATATCCCGGCGATGTACGCGAATCACTGGCCCATCTACTTCGGATCCTTCATTGCGCTGGGGTTTATCGTCTGGACCGCAGGTCGCCGAATGCGCATCATCGCAGGACTGGGAAATTTGGTGTTCGCCGGGGTTATGACGTTCCTGCTGATTTCGTGGAGGTACGGCGGGGGTGTTGGCTGGCTCTACCCCATGGAGGGCGGGGACAGCTTCCTTCTGCGCAGGTACGGGTGGCAGGTCTTCTCGGTGCTTGCTTTGGTTGCTGCAGCCTTTTACGTCATTGGTCTCGTTCTTGCCCTTTACCAGGAACGCGGCCATCTGTTCCGCTCCAGAGAGCTGGCCCAGAACACTCTTAAGGAAACTGAGGTGGACCTGATCGTTGAACAGGAGAGGACCCGGATAGCCAGGGACCTTCATGATGTTCTCGCTCATTCTCTGGCGGTTATCGCGGCTCAGGCCGACGGAACGCGATATTTGAGCGCTGACCAGCCAAAGCCCGTGCTCAATGCATTGGAGAATATCGCCGGATCTGCCCGTACCGCTCTCATCGACGCCCAGCGCGTCATCGAGGGAGTCCGGGAGGACGGCCAGGCGACTCCGCAGCCGCGACTCAGTGACATCAAGCCCCTGATTGAGGGGATGCAGGACAGCCTGAAGATCACCGTCACCGAAGCTGCGAGCCCGGCGGCCCTGTCGGACGGGCAGCAGGTTGCTGTCTTCCGGATTGTTCAGGAGTGCCTGACTAATGCCCTTAAGCACGGAGGGCAGGGGACCGCGGTAAGAGCGCATTTCGACTGGAGCGGACCGGGCCTGACACTGCATGTGGCATCAGGGACGAAAAGCACTCTGCAGGGAGATCAAGGCTCCTTGGAATCGGAACGGTTGGGAAGGGGTCTCCCTGGGATGAGGGAACGCGCCCACTTGGCAGGGGGCTGGCTGTCAGCAGGGCAAGACGGGGAGGAATTCCGGGTAGCGGTGTTCATTCCCTACCGGACCGGTGATGAGCGGCCTGCCGGCGAAGGCACCAGCACCGGTGAATCAATACTCAGTGGCAAGGATCATCCTGCAGCGGTAGGAGATAAGGATCGTGTCTGACGCGGCAGCCGGCATCAAAGTTTCACTGGTCGATGACCAGCCGCTGTTCAGGGCCGGGATCCAGATGTTGATCGAAAGCCAGAGCGACATGGAGTTCTGCGGGGAAGCCAGCGATGGCAAGGAAGCTGTCGCACTGGCTACCGAGAGGCGCCCGGACGTGATGCTGATGGACCTGCGCATGCCTGTCATGGACGGTGTTACCGCCATCCGGCACATCATTGAGTGGGCGGACGCGAACAACACCGACCGGCCAAGGATCATCGCCCTTACTACCTTCAACAGGGATAAGTCCGTCGTAGACGCCGTTCAGGCAGGTGCCAGCGGGTATCTGCTCAAAAGCGCCGAACCCGAGTTCTTGCTAGCAGCTATAAGGACCGTCCACTCAGGCTATTCAGTGATAGCGCCCGGCTCTGTGCATTCCCTGTTCGCGCACGCCGGCCAAAGCCAACCTGCCGACCCGGACCTGTCAGTCCTCAGCGTCCTCTCACCGCGAGAACGAGACGTTTTCCTGCTCGCCGCCAAAGGGCTCAGTAACGCGGTGATGGCCGAAGCTCTCTTTGTTTCCGAGGCCACTATTAAGAGCCACTTGCGCAGCGTCCTGGACAAGCTGACGTTACGCACCCGCCTGCAATTGGTCGCCTTCGCCCACGAGCGCCGGCTCCTAGGCAGCTGATGGACATCACCACGACAGTTGCCATGAACCTGGTGTTTCTCACCACGCTCGGAATAGGCTTTGCACTCTTTTGCTGTCACCTGATTTTGGTCGCAAGCGCCCTGGTGCTTGTAGGCGTCGGCCGCTTAGCTTTTATCGCTTTGGACCGGCTAGTTAGATCCTTCGTGTAGCACGGTGAAGGATCCCTCAACGCGCAATCCTAGGAAGTGAGAGATACCGGGCATACTGTTATCGACGATCTCGAAAGCCCGGTCCGTCATTTGCTCAGCGGGAGGATATCTACGTGCTAACTGACCGCGCCCGCGAAAGCGGCTGATCCGGTGGTTCGTCGACGACGGGTGTTCAAGGAAGGCGCCTGGCGCTCCTTGGATCCAGTTGATCAGGGCATGGTTCTCGGCCTGCTGGTCGGCTCGTTACTCACCTTGCTGATGCGGCAGCTGCCCTGGATCGCAGTCGGAGTAGTTTTCGGCAACGGGATCGGTCACTTGATCGGCCGCCGAAATCGACACAACGTCGGTGAACACGCACTGAACAGCGACCCCTTGCCCAACATGGACCCTTACAAGGAAGAGACCCCCGAGCACCGGGTAGAACGACTGCGAGGGGGCGTCGACAAAGAACTTAGTGCAGCACTGAAAGCCCACCGTGAAGCATGGCGTCAGTACAGAGAGGACCCGGCGCCCAAAGCCGGGGAACAGGTGCCAACCGGGGATGAGCGATTCCTGGAGGAATTCGGCACAGAGCGAGGCCAGAAATTCATAGCAGCCAGCGGCGCCCTCAACAAAGAAGCGCAAAGCGTGCCCGACCCGGGCGGACCTCTCCTCGGCGAATACTATGACGCGCTGAAGGCCTGGGCAGACACCCATCCAGAAGTCGATCGTGCCGGACTTAATCTGATCATCAGCAGATTGCTCTGGGAACACCGATAAGCTGCACGCGATTCAGCAGTGATTCTTTATGGGACTGGCTATCGGTTGAGCCAGTACGCGTGCCCGATAGTTGCTGAAAGGTTGTTGTCGTTGCACTCGGGAAACTTGGCCCGCAGATCTTCCAAGTGGGGGCCATCCCAGGAGCGCCACACTAGGTTCGAGGCGTATTCGATGACATCCTGCGTTTTGTGCTTGGCCGTTTCGATCTCCTGTGATGAGAAAGTGCTGCCCAGTTCATGCTGTATGTCGATATAGCCCAAGCCATCCTCGACGTAGTGGCTGCCGTATCTCGTATTAAGGAGGTATAGGACGAATACTGCGTTCAGCACATCTAGTTTCTTGGCTTCCTCAATTTCCAGTTGCCGGCGCAGGAGATCGTCTTGCCTGCTTTTCTCTGCCATTTCCATCGCCCGGCTGAGTTCCCGTTCATAAGCTTCGAGTGGGAACCCTGGTGCGACTGATTGCATTCGTTCGATGGCTTGTTCCCGAGTCCATCCGCGGTATAAATGGCAGCGAGCATGCCAGCCCGCGCCAACCCTTATTTGAGCAACTGAGTCAGATTCACTGGCATCCTCTGGGTGGTTGTCGTGATCCGAGCGTCCGTCTTCGTTCCCCATCATCCAACCTTTGATCGCATCAATACCAATCCCCTGAGCCGAGGGCACTTCAACTCGAACTGTAGGCGCTTCAGGGATGGGCAATGTCCCGGAGAGTCAGTGTTCGTCCGCCTACATCTACGCGGATAAATCCCTCATCTTGAGAGAAGCCGTCGTAGCTCCAACCAAAGACAATCAGCGCCTCTGCCGCAAGCAAGAGGAATCTTGCTCTTGTCTCCTCATTAGTGAACTCGTAGGGCTCAATCTGTCCCAGGAGTTTTGCGGTAGGACTGGCCCCGAAAGACTGAAACCGTCGGAGAATGAACTCTTGCCCAGTTTCAGGATCAGTCAACATGTCGCCGGTAACTTCAAAGGGAATAACTGCCTCCCCGACAGTCATTTTGAAGGCGGCTCCGGGGCGATGTGCCAACCCGGCTACCCTTTGCAACGTAACCAGACGATCTGGGTCAGCAACGTACTTGAGCCCCAAGAGTGGATCTTTGTACTCGCGCTTATAGATGTCGAACATACTCGTTCCTTGTCTGTAAGGGTCGCCCCGATTGCACGCGGGCTGTTTACAGGGGTAGTCCTCAGCTTCGCTGCTATCTGGCACAGCTTACTTCCGGGCAGCGTTCCTGGATTCAGGTTGCGGCCCACAACAGAGCCTGGAGGTGAAGTTCCACTAGTAATCCATACCGTCTCGAATACGTTCGACCGCAGGCGCCCGCTAGCCGGTCCTCCACCGGCCGCCGTTGCGTCCCATTAGCCTGCGTCAAGATTCCCGGCGTTCCGCGGTTACCAGATTCCCGTAAGACCCGCCCGCAAAACTGCCCGATCATGGGGCCCTAAACGCCACACTCGGCGCCGTGTTTATCGGCTACGCCCGCGTCTCCACCAACACTCAAGATCTGACCGCCCAGCGCGACGCTCTTGCGGCCGCCGGCGTGGATCCCGACGCTATCTACGTCGATCACGGATTCACCGGCAGCCAACGCGAACGGCCCGGCCTTGGCAAGGCCTTGGCCGCATGCCGCAGCGGTGACACCCTTGTGGTGACCAAGCTTGATCGCCTCGCCGGGTCGCTACCCGACGCCAGGGACGTCGCGGACGAGCTCACCCGCAAAGGGGTCGCCCTCAACCTAGGCGGCAGCGTCTACGACCCGCACGATCCAGGAGGGAAGCTGCTATTCAACGTCTTAGGCATGGTTGCCGAGTTTGAAGCCGACCTCATCCGCGCCGGGACAAGGGAAGGAATGGCAGTGGCAAAAGCCAAGGGCCGGCTGCGAGGGAAACAACCAAAGCTCTCGAAAGCCCAAGAGGCGCACCTCGTTAGCCTCCATCAAGGCGGGGTGCACACCACCACGGAGATTGCCGAGCTATTCGGCATCGCTCGCTCCACGGTCTACCGCGCCATCCAGCGAGCAACACCAGCGCCGCCCAGGTGACAAATAGCGCCGCAAAAAGACCGCCATCTATCACCGAAAGTCACAGGTAGAGGGTTCGCCAAAATGCCGCATCAGCTGAGAGAGCGATCCCTGATTTCTTGCAGAAAGTGAGAGAGGGTTGGCAAGAACGGGCAAACGGCAGAAACGGCCGGCCCCGGGGTTTCCGGGACCGGCCGTTTCTGCCGTCAACTCATTCGTGGCGGGCTGCTACTTGGTGCTGAAGGCGGCGTCGAAGGCCGCGGCGGAGGGCTCGTAGCTGGAGAGCCGGCGCACGAACGCGAGCGCCTCGGGCGCACCGTCCAGCCGGTCCATTCCGGCGTCCTCCCACTCCACAGACAGGGGGCCGCGGTAGCCGATGGAGTTAAGCATCCGGAACGCATCCTCCCACGGAACGTCGCCGTGGCCGGTGGAGATAAAATCCCAGCCGCGGCGCGGATCAGTCCACGCCAGGTGGGATGACAACCGGCCGTTGCGCCCGTTGCTGAGCCGCTTCTTCGTGTCCTTACAGTGCACGTGGTAGATGCGGTCCTTGAAGTCCCACAGGAAGCCCACCGGATCGATGTCCTGCCACACCATGTGGCTCGGGTCCCAGTTCAGCCCGAAAGCCTCCCGGTGCCCGATCGCCTCGAGGGCACGCTGGGTGGTCCAGTAGTCGTACGCGATCTCGGACGGATGCACCTCGTGGGCGAACCGGACCCCCACCTCGTCGAACACGTCGAGGATGGGGTTCCAACGGTCGGCGAAGTCCTGGTAGCCGGCGTCGACCATCTTTTCGGAGGCGGGCGGGAACATGGCCACGTACTTCCAGATGGACGAGCCCGTGAAGCCTGTCACCGTCTTCACCCCGAGCCTGGCGGCGAGCCGGGCAGTATTTTTAATCTCCTCGGCGGCGCGGCGGCGCACTCCTTCAGGATCGCCGTCGCCCCACACCACATCCGGCAGGATGCCGCGGTGCCGTTCGTCGATGGGGTCATCGCACACGGCCTGGCCCTTGAGGTGGTTGGAGATGGTCCACACCTTGAGGCCGTGGCGTTCCAGGATGTCGAGTTTTCCTTGCACGTAGGCGTCGTCGTCCCAGCGCCACGGGTCCAGGTGGTCGCCCCAGCAGGCAATTTCCAGTCCGTCGTAGCCCCACTCGCCGGCAAGCCGGGCCACCTCCTCGAACGGCAGGTCGGCCCATTGGCCGGTGAACAAGGTGATTGGTCGTGCCATCTGTTTTCCCCTCTTACGAAACCTGCGCCGGGACGTCGGCTGCAACGCGCGTCCAGGCGGAATCATTTTCGGAACTGCGCTCGACGGCCTCGAGCACGCGCTGCACCTTCAGCCCGTCAGCGAACGTGGGATGCGGGTCGGTGCCGCCCACGATGCCTTCCACGAGGTCCTTGACCTGGTGCGAGAACCCGTGCTCGTAGCCGAGCATGTGGCCGGCAGGCCACCACGCCGAAACGTAGGGGTGCACCGCTTCAGTGACCAGGATCTTCCGGAAACCCTGGCGGTCCCCGGGCACCGTGCGGTCATAGAACTGGACGCTGTTGAGGTCCTCGAGGTCAAAGGCCAGGGCGCCCTTGTCCCCCGAGACCTCGATCTGCAGCGCGTTCTTCCGGCCGGTGGCAAAGCGGGAGGCCTCGAATGATGCCAGCGCCCCTGATTCGAAGCGGCCGGTGAAGATAGCGATATCGTCCACCGTCACCTGGCCGTAGCCGGAACCGGCCCTGCCGGACAGGCCGGAGCCTGAGTCCAGCAACGGCCGCTCCCTGACGATGGTGTCGATGGTTCCGGACACCTTCTCCAGGTTCAGCCCGGTGACGAACTGGGCCAGGTCGATGGCGTGGGCGCCGATGTCGCCCAGCGCCCCGGATCCGGCGTGTTCCTTCTGCAGGCGCCAGGCCAGCGGCATTTTCGGGTCCACCAGCCAGTCCTGCCGGTACGAGGCGCGCACCTGGTTGATGGTCCCCACGGCACCCTCGGCGATAAGGTCCCGCAGGAGCGTGACGGCGGGAACGCGCCGGTAGGTGAAACCCACCATCGCACGGACACCGCGGGCAGCGGCCCGTTCAGCCGCCTCCGCCATGGCCTCCGCCTCGGCCACCGTATTTGCCAGCGGCTTCTCGCACAGGACGTGCTTTCCGGCCTCAAGTGCCGCGATCGCTATTTCCGCATGGGAGTCGCCGGGGGTAACGATGTCGACGACGTCGATATCGTCCCGCATGATCACCTCACGCCAGTCTGTGGCCGCCTCAGCCCAACCCCACTTGTGTGCTGCAGCAGCCACCGCTTCAGCGTTCCGGCCCACAATCACCGCCATGTCCGGCTCGGCCGGGAGGTCGAACACCCGCGGTGCGGTGCGCCAGCCCTGTGAGTGGGCGGCGCCCATGAAGCCGTAACCGATCATGGCCACACGGAGGGTGGTCATGCCAGCACCACCTTGCGCTCAACCGCCACCCGGTTTCCGACGTAGCGCATGGGTGCGATCTGCATGTAGAGCAGGCGGAGGGTGAGGATAACCTCGACGTCGATCTCCTCGCCGGCGTCGGGGACTCGGTCCAGCGGGATGATGATGTCCGGTTTGTCGGCCACGAACCACAGGGTTTCCCATTGTTCGGGGAGTTCCGCGATGCTGTAGGACTTGCCCTGGAGTTCGAAGCGGAGGGACTCCTTGGGGATCTCCACCCCGTTGACTGTTGCCGCGACGTCGTCAACCGCGGAGAGCCAGAGGCTGCGGTACCAGGGCAGTTGCACGGAGACCGAAATGCCCTCGGGGTGCCTGCGGACATCGGCGTCCTGGAACAGGGAGTTGTGAGTTGCCATGGGCTTTCCTTACTTGAACGTATCGACGAAGGTGTCGTGGGGTACCGGGGGCAGTGGATCCAGCCTCTGCCGCGCGGTTGGGCTGTACGGGTGGTATTCGTGGGGCACAGGTTCATCGGCGGGTGGCATGAACACCGGCTTCCCGTCGTCGCCGAAGTACATCAGGTCCAGGGCGAAGGCGTACTGGTTCTTCTCGGCGAAGCTGATCCAGTTTTCCTCGAACGGGGCCCGCAGCAGCTCGTAGCAGCGGAACTTCCAGATCTTCCATTCGCCGTCCTGGCGCAGGAAGTCCACGGCGTATTTGCACCACACCCAATGGGCCCAGACCTTCTTGCCCTGGACCTCGCCCGGCGAGTACATGTAGTCGGGGCTGTCCTTGGCCACTTCCGGGTCCGTCAGGCCGGACTCGTTGCCGGTCATGATCCAGACACCCTTGGCGGTTTCGCCGTCGGCAGCCACTTCGATGACCGGGGTGGTGGTGTAGTGCAAAATCAGCTTTCCCTCGGGCCGGGGGCGGCCCTGGTGGTAGCGGATGACGCTGTCGTACTCCGTGTACTGGCCGGCGTTGGTGTACCTGGCCCGGATTCCTGGGGTCCCAGGTTTCACCCACAGCGGGATGATCTGTTCATCCTCGAAGGCGTTGTGCAGGTACATGTAGCGGTTGAACAGGTTCTCGATGTCACCGCGGTCGCTGGCCCGGCGGGCCAGTTTCAGGGCTTCGGCGAGCTCGCCCCGGAGGCGTTCCACCTCGGCCACAAGATCGGTATCGATGGCAGACATTGGGCCTCCTTAGGCGGGAACGACTGAGTCTTCGATGGCGCGGCGCATCAGGGCATGCTGCTTCTTGACCAGGTCGATGGGGTCTGATTCGCCCAGATCGGCGAAGGCATGTCCCTCCCACTCGCTGGACAGGAAGCCCTGGTAGCCGCCCTTGACGAACTGGCGCACAATGCGCGGGATGTCCATGGCGGGCTCGTTGCCGTTCTCGTCGATGTCGTAGAACTTGGCGTGCACGTGGAACATCTGGGGCATGATGTCCAGCCACTCCTCCGGCGGGACCAGGCCGTGCATGTTGAAGGCGAGCCGGGTGAACGGGCCCAGCCGGGCGGGATCGAAGTTGTTCTCCCTCAGGTAGTCCTCGAACTCCTGGTTGCGCTCCTGCATGGGCAGGGGTTTGCGCCAGATCTCCTGCATCACCGCGAAGTGCTCCTCCGGCAGGCCCATCTGCGTCAGGGTGCGGAACAGCGTGGGCGAGAGGCTGTGCATGGTGGAGCTGAAGTCGGCCGTGAAGCCCAGCCGGTCGCTTCCCAGTTCCTCGTACATTTCGCGGATCTGGAGGATCTTGGGATCGTTCGGGCCCTGCGGGGCGTGGATTTCGTAGCCGAGCTTCTGGTCGTACTTTTCGGCCAGGGGCAGCAGCCGGCGGAGCAGCTCCTTGCCGGCGGAGCGGATCACGATCTTGTGGAAGCCGAGGGTGTTCGCCGTCTTCAGCTGCCGTGCAAAGAAGTCGTACTCCTCATCCGGGGTCATGTCCCGGTCCTTGCGCCGCCCCATGTCCAGGTTGGTGCCCACGGCGCTGGGGGTCAGGCCGTAGCGGTCCATGCTGTCGCGCCACAGTTTCGCGAAGTCGTTGTCGACGTCGGGGTAGGTGCGCAGCATCTGCGCGATGTTGAATTCGACGCCGGGGCCGAGGCCTTCGTCGGCGACCGCTTGTATCAGCGTCTCGGGCGTGTAGAGCCCGGCGGCGAATTCGGAGGTGAGTGAATAGAGGGTGATGCCAAGCTCGATGCCCGAGCCTGCGATGCCTTCTGACATGTCGTATTCCTTTGTTTCAGCCGCGGACGGGCTGGGCGAGGTGGCTGCTGAGGATGCGGCGGGCTTCGGCGGCATCGGTGATCATGGCGGAACCGGCGTCGGCTGCTGCCGAGCGCTGGATGGCCTGTTCGCTGCGGATGATCTCGAACGGGTCCTGCCAGTTGTTCCAGTGCCAGCCCTCGTATTCGCTGGAGATGGCACCGGAGTACCCGTTCTCCACGAGCTGCCGGACCAGGCCACGCACCGGCACGGAGGGCTCTTCGCCGTTCTCGTCGATCCCGAAGAACTTGCCGTGCACGTGGCGCACCCACGGCATGATCTCCAGCCAGGTGTCCAGCGGCGCAGGACCGAAAAGGCCCGTTCCGTTGATGCCGAAATCGATGCCGAGGTCCGGCCTGCCGTTCCGGGCAGCCAGGCCGATGAAGGCACCGAAACGCTCTCCGTGGACCTTCTGGGTGTTGGGAGGTCCTTCTGCATAGAAGCCGTTCCACAGCTCAACCACCTGCCGGAGCAGGTCCTCTGAGGCGCCGCGACGGCGGTAGGCCTCCAGGAGGGAGGGGGCAAAGCCGGTGACGGTGGCACCCCAGTCCGCGGTGAAGCCGAGCAGCGGGGAGTCAAGCTTTTCGTAGCGGTCACGCAGTGCGAGGACCCGCTCGTGCGCGCCGTGCTGGTCCGCATGGACTTCCAGGGCAAGGGTGACGCCGTACTTCTCGGCCACGGGCAGCAGGCTTTCCATGGCGTCGGGCGTCAGCGAGATCTGCACGCGGGCGATCGGGAAGCCGAGCCGGGCGGCCACCTCGATCTGCTTGCGCATGTACTCGACCAGCTCGTCGTGGTTCATAAGCCGGTCCCGGCGGATGCCGGTGTCCACGTTGACGGCCAGCGATGTGGGGATGAGGTCCACTTCTGCCACCAGGTCGCGGAACTGCCCCACGAAGTTGTCGTCGATGTGGTCCGGGAAGCCGCGGAGGCTGGAGAAGCCAATGACTTCCAGCCCCGGGCCGAAGCCTTCGGCCGCCACCTTGCGGATGAGGCCTGCGAGGTCGTACTGCCGGCCGTGGAAGGCCCGGGTGAAGCTGTAGAGGGTGACGCCCTGGATCGGCGTGCCAAGGCTTGTCATCGCTGTGCCGCCTTCATGGTCTTGGTGTCGTGCTCTTCGATGTGCAGCACGCCGTGGTCGGTGATGATGTAGGGGATGTAGAGCTTCAGGTCCACCCGGACCTCGTGCTCCGTCTGGTCGTCGCGCACGGGAAGGTCGCCGGACAGGACGGCAGAATCCAGCGGGAACCACCATTCGCCGGTCTCGTCAACGAGTTCCTCGAAGCTGAACGTGCGGTTGTTCATGGTCCAGCGCAGCGAGTCTTCCGGTGCGGCCACGCCGTCAACCGTCAGCGCCGCCCCGGCGATGCAGGAGCCGGGGAGCGCGCGGTACCACGGGATGCGGACTTCGACGGCGGCCCGGCCGTCGCGGGTTGTGAGTGTTCCTTGCTCGATTATGCGGTCGGCAATCATCGAGACCTCCTTGTCTGCGGCATGCCCTGCCACTTCTTCATCATTTACTCACTCTATTGTCTAAATTAGACATAAGTAAAGAGCTGTTGAGCTTTTCTGCAACTTTTCGTGCTCCACGCACGGCGAGCGCTACCGCCGTCAGCGTGGGGTTGCACGCCGTCGCGGTGGGGATGACGCCATTGCCGGCCACAAAGAGGCCGGGGACCTGCCATACCTCACTGTCGGGCGAACAGACGCTCTCGCCGTCGTCCGTCCGCCCCATACGCGTGGTGCCCTGATAGTGCAGGGACGCGCCGGGAGGGAGGACGAAAGGCCGCTCGTCGAGCGGCTCGCCCACAGCCTTGCCCAGGCGGACGATCTCCTGCCTGGCCCGCTCCAGCACCTCGTAATCGCGCTCGGTGAGGCGGTAGTGGATCCGCATCGCGGGCATCCCGTACGAGTCGCGGGCGCCGTCGTCGAACGCCACCCGGTCCTCGCGCTGCAGGTCCTTGGCACAGAACAGGCCAAGCCCCACGATCGATCCCGGAACAACCGGGTCGTCCTCCGCCAGCGGGACGGGGGACGCATCCAGCTGCATGATCTGGCCGTGGAAGGGAGCTTCATCCGTGTAGGGAACCCAGGCCACGCCGCTCTGCTCACTGAGCGCACCGTCCGCAGCCGCGGATCCTTGCGGGGCCGTGACGCCGCGCAGCCTGCTGGCGAACACCACCTGCGCCTGGTCATTGAGGTAGCGGCCCAAGGCATCCGGCCGGATTCCTGAAGCCCACAGCAGCTGCGGGGTGCGGAGGGCATCCGCGCCCACCACCACGTACCGGGCGGACACCTGGTGTGTCCCGCCGGTGCGGCGGTCCTGGACTTCGACGCCGGCAGCAACCCCGTCCTCCACCAGCACCCGCGTCACCAGGGACTCATCAAAGAGGTGGAACTGCGGGTTTTCCCGGGTCACGTCCCCCATCACGACGTCGGACCCAGACCAGACGAGGCCACCGTCCTCCCGCCGGTGCACGGCAAGCGGCATGGACTGGACCCGGAAGGCCGGCCCCCTGCCGTTGTCCACCACTGCCGCGAGGCGTTCGCGGACCAGGTCCGAGAAGGGAGCGCCGTCGAAAGCGTGGGTGGTGACGCCGAGCAGGCGGTCGGCGTCGTCCAGCAGGTCCTCCAGGTCAGGGAGGAACGGGATCCGCTCCTTGCCTCCCGGCCGGGGGCAGGCAGCCGTCCAGTGGGCAGCCATGCCGCCCACGTTGCTGGACATGGCCGCCACAGGCATGCCATCCTCGCCGGGGAAGGCATAGCCGTCCTGCAGGAGGTAGGTTCCGGGCCTGGCACGGCGCTCTCCACTCTTGACAGCACCTGGAGAGCTGACAGTTTCGGCACCTGCTCCCGGGCCTTCCGAGGCCCGCTGCGCACTGCTGCGGCGCTCAGGATCCTCGATGTTCTTGACGTGCGCCCCGGGCGGGTTGCTGACGGTGGGGCCTACCTCGAACATGGCGATGGTGGCACCCGGCGCTTCCTCGCTCAGGATTCGCGCATACGCCGATGCCGTGGGACCACTGCCGACGATGGCGACGTCGACGGCGGCGGGGTACCGGTGGCCGTTCACCGCCCGGCCACCAGTTCCTGGATGCGGCGCACCGACTTTGCCGACTCGATCGTTGGGTAGTACTCGAGCCCGATGGGTCCGATGTAGCCGCTGTTCTGCAGGTCGGCGAGCCGTGCGTGCCAGTCGATGGAGCCGGAACCCGGTTCACCGCGGCCGGGAGCATCGGCGATCTGGACGTACTTGACCAGGTCCCCGGCATTGGCGAGCTCGGCAGCCACGTCCTCGCCCTCCACAGTGGAGTGGTAGAGGTCGTAGAGAACGCCGAAGTTGGGCGAGTTGACGCCCCTGGCGACGTAGACGGCTTCCGAGGTCCGGTCCAGGAGCGCCCCGGGGTGGTCCACGCGGATGTTCACCGGTTCGAGGACCAGGGTAATGCCCGAGCCTTCAATGTGCGCCGTGCCTTTGGTGAAGATTTCGATCAGTTCGTCCAACTGGTCCTGGCGTTTGCGACCGCCGAACCCTGTGCCGCTGCCCACCACGATCCGGGGGCAGCCGAGCTGCTGCGCCACGGCTACGCCTGCGTCCAGTCCTACGTAGAAAGGCTCGTGGTTCTTCGGCGGGATCATGAACTGCATCCGGGGCTCGGCCAGCTGCGCAGTGAGCTGGACGCCGGTTTCCTCGAGGGCGTCCTTGAGGGCGGGAATGTCCTTGCCGGTGGGCCCCCACATTTCAACGGCGTCGAAGCCGGCGTCGGCTGCTGCGCGGACGCGGTCAGCGGCGCTGGCCCCTGCTTCCGAGAACAAAAGGTCGATATTGGGCGCAAGCTGGTACATGCGGGTCTCCTGGGTGGTTGGGAATTTTAGGTAAGAAATGTGCGACGGCGGCGCGCAGCGCAAACGGGTTTTGGGCGCAAGCTATCGCGGCCGGTCGATGGTGCGGTTGGGTGCCCTCCACGGTGTGCGGAGGGCGGCGGGGTTCAGCCCTTCAGGCCGCCGGAGAAGCCCTGGATGAAGCGCTTCTGCGCGAACAGGAACAGGGCAAGGATGGGGACCATGGACACGATCACGATGGCGAAGATCGAGTTCCATTCGGACACCAGTGAGCCGATGTAGTAGTACATGGCAACCGGCAGGGTCTGGTTGGCGGAACCGCCCAGGAAGATCAGGGAGGTGAAGAAGTCGTTCCAGACGATGAGCCCGGCGAAGATGGTCACAGTTCCCGTGGCCGGCGCCATCATGGGCAGCACCACTTTGGAGAAGATCTGGGTCTTGCTGGCACCGTCGATGGTGGCGGCTTCCTCATAGTCGGTTCCGAGCCCGCGGAAGAAGTTGGAATACAGGAAGATCGAAAGCGGCAGGAGCATGCCGGTGTAGAGGATGATCATGCCCCAGGCGGATCCCGTCAGGCCCAGGGCCCGGGCCCCCATGTAAAGGGGTACGGCGCCAAGCTGGCCGGGGAGGATGATCGCGATCAGGAACAGGTAGTACGTGCCTTTGCTCCAGCGTGCGGTGCTGCGGGAGATGACGTAGCCGGTGATCGAGCCGAGCGCGATGAGTCCCACGATGCTGCCTGCAGTGATGATGGTGCTGTTCACAAGCCCCATCACGACGTTGGAGTTGCCTGTGGCGGTGAGGACGTCGATGAAGTTGCTGAAGTCCGGACTCTTTGGCAGCGCCAGCGGCGAGGTGGTGTACATCTCGCTGTCCGGCTTCAGTGCGGTGGTCACCAGGAAGTAGAACGGGGCGAGGAAGAGCAGGGCAAGGGCCCAGAGGCCAACTTCGCGGAGCAGGGTGAATTTGGTGTAGCGGAACATGTCTAGTCCTCGGGGTTCGATCGCGTCAGCCGCTGCTGGATTACGGCGAAGAACAGGATGATGACGGCGAGCACCAAGGCAAGGGCAGCGCCGCCGCCGAAGTTGCCGAGCGCAAACGCCTGCTTGTAGACCTGGGTGGCCAGTGTTTCGGTTGCTCCGGCAGGTCCACCGCCCGTGAGGGCCATGATGGGGTCGAAGACGCGCAGGCCCTGCACGATTCCCAGGGTGGTGGCGATGGCGACGGCGGGGCGGATGGCTGGCAGCGTGACGTTCCGGAAACGCTGCCACAGGTTGGCACCGTCAATGGCTGCCGCTTCTTCCACCTCGACGGGAACACCGGCAAGTCCGGCCATGAAGATGACCATGGCAAAGCCGGTGGAGCCCCAGACCAGGACCACGAGGACTGTCCAGATGGCCCATTGCGGGTCCGCGAGCCACGGCTTGGCGAGGTCGCCGGCGCCGATCGATGTCAGGAAGACGTTGATGGGCCCGTCAAAGTCGAAGATGTATTTCCAGATGTAGGCCGTGGCCAGGGGGCTGAGCACCACGGGCATGAAGAAGAGGGTCCGGAGGATGTAGCGCGTCTTCAGGACCCGGTTCAGGCCGAGGGCGATGACAAGGCCTGCCACGTTGCCGAGGAAGACCGAGCCGAAGGCAAGGAAGAGGGTGTTGGACAGGGCCCCGAGCTTGGCGGGGTCTTTGAAGATTGCTTCGAAGTTCTGCCAGCCCACAACCTTGAACGAGCCGATGCCCGTCCAGTTGGTGAAGGCGAAGTAACCGCCGATGCCCGTAGCCACGTAGTGGATGGCAAGGACGAGGACGATCCCGGGCAGTGCCCACCACCAATGCCCGAACTGCAGGCCCTGGCCCCGGGGGCGGGTGGTTTTACCCGCCCCCGGAGCACGCCGGCCCCGTCGGGGTGCTTTGGCTGCTTCCGTTTTCGGTTGCATCGTGGCAGTCATGATATTCCTTGCTTGTCCCTTTGGGCCGGTAAAAACGTTCGATGGATCGGGGTTGCCTATCCCCAGGCTGCATCCATCGCCTGGAGGACCTGGTCCGGAGTCTTCTGGCCGGTGATGATGCCCTGGACCCCTGTTGCGAGGGCGTCGTAGACGGCGGAGTTCGGCCACTGGATGTTCGGAAGCGGCCCGTATTTTCCGTCCTTGATCAGGTCGCCGACGTTCTTGTACGCTCCGCCGTCGAAGTCGTAGTTGTCCAGTCCACTGACCGGCAGTGCGCCGTCGATTTCTGCAAACGCCTTGGTCTGCTCTGGTTCGGCAGCCCAAGCGAGGAACGCCTTGGCGGCGTCCTTGTTCTTGGAGGCAGCGTTGATGGAGAAGGCGTAGTTGGCGCTGGCGTAGACGTATTCGTTACCCGAGCCCTTTTCAGCCGGCAGTGCGCGCACGGCAAATTCGGAACCGGCAGCGGCGGACTGCAGCTGCTTCCAGCTCGTGGCCGGAATGAATCCTGCCAGTGACGTACCGCTGGCAAGGCCCTTGGTAATGGCGTCAAAACCTGCACCGGCGGCGCCCTTCTGGAAGCAGCCCGCGTCCTTCAGCGTGTTGACTGCTTCGAGTGCCGACTTCCAGCCGTCCGAGCCTGCGAAGGTGACTTCCTTGGCTGCACGCTTTTCGTTCCACTCGGGGTCTTCCGCGTAAACACGGGAGGCTGCCAGGGACATCGCCGTGAGGCCTGTGTTGGGAGGCGCCGCACCTGCGAGGGCGAAGAGGGATTTCCCGGAGGATTCGAGGGTCTTGCACTGCTCCTCCAGAGCCGTGAAGTCCGCGGGGAACTCGCCGGTCGCCTTCACAGCAGCCTCGTTAGTGACCAGGGCAGACACGGTCATGGCCGTTGCCTGGCCGAAAACCTTGCCGTCCGTGCCGAAGGTGCTGTCGCTTCCTTCAGGCAGGAGCGCCTTGGCAGAATCATCCAGGGGCTCGAGGAAACCTGCCGCCGCCAGCGGAAGAATGCTGCGTCCCTGGCCGGAGCCCGGCGAGGTGACGACGACGTCGGAGGCGTTTCCGGCCTGGAGCTGGGTCCGCAGGGTCTGGTCGTAGGAGTCGTTGGGCTGGGGGTTGAACGTGATCTTGACGTTGGGGTTCGCCTCCATGTACTTCTCACCGAGTACCTGGAAGGGGCTCTCAATGGTGTTCGATGTGGCGAAGGACAGGGAGAATTCCTGTGAGCCCCCCGTGGAGGAACTGCTGGTGGCGGGGGCCGAGCAGCCCGTGAGGACGAGGGCGGCGATTGTGGGGACTGCGAGGGCGCCGGCCTTGAGGCCCGAATAGCGGCGGTGCTGTGTCATGTCCAGCCTTTCTGACTTCGTTGTCGAAAATATCCGGAGCCGTGACCCCGGTCACTCATCAGTATGAAGGAGATGTGCAGAAAAAGCACATAAGTCTTGCCGATGACAGACATAAGTTTCACCGAGGTTTGCGGAAGGATTGCATCAAGAGCTGTGATGCAGCGAGCCAAAAGTATCGATGGCGCTGATAGAATACCGGGACGAAGTTTCACCGCTGAAAGACCGTGCGCCGTGACAAACCATGCCCTGCTTTCCCGGCTCGACCTCAACCTGCTCATTTCGTTGGATGCCCTTATCACCGAGCGGAGCGTCACGAGGGCAGCCGAGCGGCTCCACCTCAGCCAGCCCGCGCTGAGCGCGTCCCTCGCGCGGCTCCGGTCCCACTTCGGCGATCCCATTCTGGCCCGGCGCGGCAATGCCTATGAGCTCACGCCGTTCGCCCTGCGCCTTGCCGAGCACACCACGACGGCACTTGAGGCCGCACGGCGGGTCTTCGAGAGCCAGGCAACGTGGGAACCCACCGAGTCCGAGCGCGAATTTTCCATTTACGGCTCCGACTACGGCTTCACCACCATCGGCCGGGTGGCTTCCGAGCTCGCGGCCGAGCGGGCACCCGGAGTCCGCTTCCGCTTTATGCTCCACAATCCGATGGTCGTCGAGGACGCGGCCAACCGCCTGCGCTCCGTCGACGGCATCCTGATCCCCCATGGCTTCCTGTCCGGACTCCCCTACCTGGACCTGTGGCGCGACGGCTGGGTCGCCGTCGTCTCCTCCTCCAACGAGGCGGTCGGTGAGAAAATCACCATGGAGAACATCGCAGAGCTGCCCTGGGTGATGACCTACCAGACCAGATCGGCGTCAACCTCTGCCGAACGCCAGATCATGCAGCTCGGTGTTGAGCCCCGCGTGGACGTGGTGGTGGAGAGCTTCCAGTCCTTGCCCCACTTTGTGGTGGGCACCAACCGGATCGCCCTTATCCAGGCGGCACTGGTGCCGTTCGCGCTTCGGATCGGCGGGGTGCGGATCCTGCCGCTGCCCTTCGATGCCACGCCGCTGGTCAACGCACTGTGGTGGCACCCGGTGCACAACCGCGATTCCGAACACGAGTGGATGCGGGCCCTGTTCAAGGAGGCTGGGGACATCGTTGCCGCCGCGGCGGCACAGGAAACCCCTTAAACGCCTCGATGCCCGGCCGGCTGAACGGACGGGCACCGAGGCGTTTGGTTCGAGGGCAGCAGTCAGGCGGATGCCAACGCCGACCGCATGCTCTTGCGGATGAGGTCGTGCTGCTTGCGGACCAGGAGCAGCGGATCCACCTCGCCGAGCTCGGCGAAGGCATGGCCCTCCCACTCACTCGACCAGTAGCCGCGGTAGCCGCCCTCGACGAACACCCGAACGAGTTCCGGATAGTCGATGGCCGGCTCGTTGCCCTGCTCGTCGACGTCGTAGAACTTTGCGTGGACGTGCATGATCTGCGGCATGATGTCCGCCCAATCCTTGGGGCTGACATGCCCATGCATGTTGAAGGCCAAATGCGCGAACGAACCAAGGCGCGCCGGGTCAAAGTCCCGGCCCCGCAGGTAGCCGATGAACTCCTCCTGCCTTGTCCGCATTGGGGCGTCAGTAGCCCAAATGGACTGCAGTGTGTGGACGGCCTCGTCATCGAGCCCGGCACGGCGAACAGCCCGCAGGAGCGTCGGAGACATGCTGTGCATGGTGGAGGAGAAGTCGGCCACAAAGCCCAGCAGCGGCGAGTCAAGGTCCGCGTAGACGTCGCGCACCTTCATGATTTCCGGCGAGTTGGGTCCGAGGGGTGCATGGATCTCGTAGGCCAGCTTGAGCTCCAGGTCCTCGGCCAACGGCAAAAGCCGGCGGAGCAGTTCGGGTTTGGCGCTCTGGATGCGGACCAGCGGGAAGCCGAGTTTCCTGGCGCCGTGGAAGAGCCTTTCAGTGAACTCGTACTCCTCGTCCGGTGTCATGTCCCGGTCACGGCGCCGGCCCATGTCCAGGTTGGCACCTAACGAGCTGGCGGTGAAGCCGTGTTTGTCAAAGGCCTGGTGCCAGGACCGGGCAAAGTCATCCGTCACGTTTGGGTATGTGGGAAGGACCTGGGAGGCAACGATCTCAATACCCGGACCAATGCCGAGTTCCGCCACACGGTTGAGCAGGCCGTCAAAGTCGTACCAGCCGGCCCGGAATTCGGCGCTGGCGGAGTACAGCGTGAGCCCGAGCGAGAACGGATCGTCGTCGGCCTTAGGCGGAGGCGGAGTGACCGCCGTCGTCAGTGCAGGGGCCGGTGCCGGTTTATCGGTGACTATCAGCTCCAGCGTCTGGTTGACGAAGTTGGGGACATACATTCCAGGGCCGCCGTCCCGGCCCGGGGCGATCTGCATGTAGGGCAGGCGCAGTTCTCCGATGAGCTGGACCGTGTGCTGCCCTCCAAGGGACACCGGGGTGTCCCTCCTGGTGATGAGCAGGGGGTGCTCCTGGAGGTACCAGAGAGTTTCGCTTTGGGCCGGGAGGTCCGGAACCGCATAGCGGACGCCGCCCAGTTCCAGCGACAGGTCCTCCGCGGGTACCTCGACGCCGTCCACAAAAAGCCGGAGGCTGGAAACAGAGGAGAGCCACAGGCTCCGGTACCAGGGAAGCGTGAGGGCCAGCGCGAGGCCCTCGGGGTGGGTGCGGAGGCTCGATTCGTCAAGAAGTCCGTTTGGCATGGCTGTATCTCTTTGCTGGCAGAAGGAAATGGTCAGGGGAGTTCGGAAGCAATGCGGCGGATCAGGGCGTGCTGGCGACGCACCTGCTCGATGGCCCGCCAGGGCGTCCGCTCGCCTTCGTATTCGCTGGAAAGGTAGCCGGTGTAGCCGGAGTCCTTGAGCGCCTTGAGTATGGGGCGCCACGGGATCTGCTGGTCCTCCAGCTGGTCATTGATGTCGTGGAACTTTGCCTGGATGAACACCACGTACTGGGCGATGTCCGCGAAGTCTGCGGGATTGACGCCGATCCCGTCCAGGAAGGCCGGCCGCGTTTCGCGGCTCTCGCCTTCCCGCAGCGGGATGGGCCGGTCCTGGAAGATGCCGGTATCGATGAGCAGGCCGAAGTTCTTGGTTCCGGTCCGTTCGATCAGGCTGATGTAGTCGTCAACCACAGGGTGTTTGATGGGCGTGGGCGAGTGGATCTCGGGGCAGATGATGATCCCGAGCTCGTGGGCAAGATCCAGGGAGCGCTCCACGGATTCGGTCCAGATCGGGTCCGGAACCAGGTCGCTGGACACCACGCCGATTTTTGGCCGGATGAAGCCGAAGCCAAGCCGGTGGGCAAGCCGGAGGTCCCGCTGGAGGGCCGCGGCGCCCTCGGCAACGGTCATGCTCCGTCCCGGGTGCAGGCGGGTATCGATCCAGGAGCCGTAGTTGGTGGGCTCCAGGGAGTACTTCTCGAGCAGGCCGAACCAGGTGTCGGTCCACGCGGCCGAGGGTTCCGGATAGCCCGGGATGTGACCCTCGCCAAGGATTTCGACGCCGGTGGCACCTGTATCGGCGACGGACGCCAATGCAGTTTCCAGGTCCATCACCGTGCCGTAGTCGCCCATGTAGCTGTAGAGGGAGACACCATAGCGGAACGCGCCCTCCCCGCCCTCCGGAGCCAGGGTCACTGACCTGCTGACACGGTGGATGGTGGGCTGGTGCTCGACGGGGATGTAGGACATGCGCAGCCGCAACTCGATGGTGAGCTCATGGACTCCCTGCGGAAGGCCGCCGTCGTACGGAACCGTGACCACCGCGGCCTCCTCGAGGGGCCAGCGGACGCCGTCGCTTTCCCAAAGCTGCTGCAGCGTGAAGGTCCGCCCGCCGAAGGTCCAGAGCGGAATGTCAGGGGCGACGTCCACGAGGTTGCCTACCCGGACGGCGATGCCGTCGATGAGGGAAGCCGCCATGCCGCGGTAGGACGGCATCCGGACCCTGAACTGGAAGCCGGTTGTGCGTCCGCCTTCGGTGACGTTGCGGAAGCCGACGGACTGGATGAGGTCTCTTTCGAGAAGCATCGTTGCTCACTCTCTCTAGGTGCACACCGATCGTAACATCATTATGTCTGTTTCAGACTAAAGTATGTAGACTTTCCCCGTAACTCTCCAATGGCGGACAGAAAGAGGCATTGATGCCATGGCCGAAGTACTGAACGCACTCATCCTCTCCGGGCATATGACCCGCGAGCACGACAACGAGTTCCGCAGCTTCCGGGCCCACAACCAGTGGCTCACCAGCGTGCTGGAGGACACGGGCCAATTCCGTGTCCGCGTCGTGGAGGACCCGCGGGGCCTGGGGGCGGCCGTCATCGACAAATACGACGTCGTCATCATCGTGTTCGAGGGCCGCGACGGGTACCACGAAAAAGCCGTAGGTTTCGGCGCTGAAACCGACGCGGCCCTGCTGAAGTTTGTCCACGACGACGGGAAAGGCATCGTCTGGTTCCACGGCTCTGCTGTCCAGGAGGACGACTGGGGCTATCCCGAGGAGTACAACGTCATGCGGGGCGCGAAGCTCAGCGTTCCCACCGGGCTGCGCCCGCGGCCCTGGGGTGAGGCCCTGCTGCAGACCGCCGAGCCGCGCCACCCCATCACGGAAGGCATCAGCGGCACCTGGACCGTGACGGGGGACGACATCCTGACCGGCGTGCAGCTGTATGAAGGTGCGGAGGTGCTCCTCTCAGTATTTGACGACGTGGAGTCGTACCGGAACGCACCGATGTGGCCCATGTCCCACTATCCGGTGGCCATTCCGGCGGAGGGCGTTGAGGGCCTGCCCGGCATCAACACGCTCCAGCCCCTCGCATGGATCAACAACTACGGCGAGGGACGCAGCTTCACGATCACGATCGGCCACGACATAGACACCTTCCGGCGGATCGAATTCCTTCGGATGTTCCCCCGCGGCGTGGAGTGGGCTGCGCAGGGCAAGGTCACCCTCGAAGGACCCGACCGGCGCGGCGAGCGACGTTTCCTGCCGTGGCCCTACTACAACCACGAGGGGTAAGCGAAGGGGAATACCGTCTAATCCTCCACAGGCACACCATTCAGTTCAGCGCGCGTCGGCGGGTTGGCGCCCGGCCGGGACACCGTGACGGCGGCGGCTTTCGCCGCGTGGGCCAGCAGCTCCTCCAGCCCCTCTGCCGGAAGTTCGCGCAGGTCCTTGCGGTTCTGGGCGCCGTCCAGGCCGCGGTCCACCAGGCCGGACAGCAGCGCCGCCATGAAGGAATCCCCGGCGCCCACGGTGTCAGCCACCTCAACCTTCGGAGCCTCCACCTGCGCTTCGCCCGCCCGACACACTCCCCACGGCCCGTCCGCCCCGCGCGTGACCACCACCATCGCCGGACCTTCCGTCCCGCCCAGCGACAGCCAGCGCCGGGCGGCGTCCAGCACGTCCAGGTCCGGGTAGAGCCAGGCAAGGTCTTCGTCGGAGGCCTTCACCACGTCCGAAAGGGTCACGAACTTTTCCGCGTGGCGGCGCGCGTAAGCAACATCGGTGATGATGCTGGGCCGGCAGTTGGGGTCAAAGCTGATGGTGGCGTGCGGGTGGGCGAATTCGACGGCGGCGAGCACCTCCGTGGCGCCGGGCGCCAGCATCGTGGCGATCGATCCGGTGTGCAGCAGGGTGGTTCCCTGCAGCATGAATGCCAGCCGGTCGGCGATGCCGGGGAGCTGCCAGGTGAGGTCGAACGTATAGGTGGCGGCGCCGTCGTCGTCAATCAGCGCGGTGGCCACGCTGGTGGGCAGGTCATCCGGCCCCATGGGAAGCATCACCGAACTGGCGCGCAGGTGCGCCGCGACGGAATCGCCGTAGGCGTCCCGGCCGTAGCGGCCGATGAACTGGACCGGGTGGTCGAGGCGGGCCAGGCCCACGGCGACGTTCAGAGGGCTGCCGCCCACGTGGGCTTCGATCCCGGAGGCGCGCTGGACAACATCGACGAGGCCTTCGCCTATAACTGTGAGCATGCTCATACTCTGCCAGAGGACCGGCTGACCAGCACGTTGCTAAGCACCATGACGCCGATGACCGCCAGCTCCGACCCGCCTTAGGCCAGCAGCTCCGCCACCAGCTCCCGGCACTTCACGTACGCCTCCGCGGCAGGATCGATCAGCGCGAAGTGGTCGCCGGGCACCATGACCAGCTGCGCGGGAACCGGCCCGGACCTGGCCGCCTCCACATAGGAGACTGACATGCCCAGCGGCACGTCGGCGTCGTCCGTTGCATGGACAGCGAAGACGGGCACGCTAAGGGGCAACGCAGCCATTGGGTCCGCGTACCTGTACCGGCCGGGAAAGTCCGACGACGGCCCGCCCAGCAGGTTGGCCACGGCACCATCGCTGAGGTTCAGTTCCTCCGCGTCACCGAGGTTGAGCAGGCCGGACTGGCTGACCACGCCGGTGAGGCCTACGCCGTCGGGGTTGGCGCCGACGGCGCGGTGCTCCGCTGCCAACCCCGGCTGCCCCAGCCGGTCCCGGCCGGCCGCCCATACTGCCAGGTGACCGCCGGCGGAGTGGCCCAGCGCCACCACTTTGGCCAGCTCCAACGCGTGCGGCCCGGCGAGCTCCTGCAGTTTGTCGATGCCCGCAAGGATGTCCTGGAAGGTAAAGGGCCAGCCGCCGCCGTTCCCCGCCCGCCGGAACTCGAGGTTCCAGGCGGCGAACCCGTGCGCGGCAAGGTCCGCGGCCAGCGGCTCGCCCAGCTCCGCGCCGTACTTCGACCGCCAGTAGCCGCCGTGGACCACCACCACCACGCCGCGGTGCGCCGCACCGCTGGGCAGTCCGGGGAGGAACAGCTCGCCCCACTGGCTGGGGTCGTCGCCGTAGTTGTACCTATGCCGCTGCACCATGTGCCGAGCGTACCGGGCAATGACGCACAAAGCCGTTGCCCTCCGGGCCGCACACTGCCATTCTGGGTCCATCCACATCCCCGCAGGAGACGAAAGGACAGGAAAATGCCTCTCTACCTGTCACGGTTCAGCTACACGCCAGAGACCTGGGGGCGGCTGATCAACAATCCCGAAGACCGGCGAAAAGCCGCGCAGGCCTATATTGAATCCGTCGGCGGAAAACTCCACGGGTTCTGGTACGCCTTCGGCAGCCACGACGGCTACAACCTCTGGGAAGCCCCGGACAACGTTTCCATGGCTGCCGTTGCGCTGGCCATCAGCGGCGGCGGCGCCTTGAGTTCGTTTGAGACAACCGTCCTGATGAGCGTTGAAGAAACGATGGAAGCCCTGCAGAAGGCGGCCGAGATCAAATACCAGCCTCCGGGTGCCTGAGCGCCTCACCCGGCATGCTCCCCAATCAGAAAGCCGGCACCCGGCAACGCGGTGAAGGCGCGGCGGCGGTGGGCGGCCCACAGCCGGAGCTCCGCCTAAGCTGGAACCATGCCGAGTCATTGGGACAGCCTGGACGCGAGCCTCCGCGAATCCGTGGAGCAGAACGTGGAGATCTATGAGCGTGTCCGCCCTGCCCTGAAGCTGGTCACGCGGGACGTCCTGCTGACCCTTCGGGACATGCTGAAGGACTCCGAGGTGACGCCGCTGTTCGTCACGGGCCGCACCAAGACCGTGGAATCGTTCAAGGAGAAGATTTCCCGGATCGAGGAACCCCTGGAGCCGGGCGGACCCCCGGTCCTGAAGTTCCCGGACCCTTTCCGGACCCTCAATGACATGGTGGGAATCCGCGTTATCACCAAGCTGCCCGCGGAGAACGCCCTGGTGGCCAACATCATCAAACACCAGCGGCAGCTCTTCGACTGCCGCGGGGACCGGGAAAAGGACATTGGCTCCATCGAGTCGGGTACCTACGGCTACTCGAGCCGGCACCTGATTCTGCGCACCATCCAGAACGAGGCCGTCAAGGAATACCAGTCGGTCTTCAATCCTGATGCCGTGCCCAACGGCAGCTACTTCTTCGAATGCCAGATCCGCACCATTTTTGCCCACGCGTGGAGCGAGATCGAGCATGACATCCGGTTCAAGGCCGAGGACCCGCGGGCCTGGACACCCCATTTCGACCGGCAGTTCACCGCCACCGCCGCCATGCTGGAAACTGTGGAGACCGCGTTCGCGGACCTGCACGAGCGCTACGAGGAAGTCCGGAGTTTCTGGGACGCCGACGGCGAAGGGGCTGCCCCGCTGACGCCGAACCGGATCCGCGACGTCTGGCGCACACTGCTCCCCCACGTTGACCGCAAGGTGGACGATGACTGGGGCTGGGCGGCCGAACTCCTCGCAGCCCACGGCCTGAACCAGACCATGCAGCTGGCCGGGCTGCTCAGTGCCAACCGCATCACCGAGGTCCGCAGGGCCCTGGACCACCGCTACTCCCCCGGGCCCGACCGCCTGCTGGACGACCTGTTGCTGTGGCAGTACGGCACCAGGCACATTGACCTCACCGCAGAAGCGGCCGAAGCCGTCCCGCACCCCCGGCGGGACAGCCTCCTGCGGCGGCTGAGGCAGATCGAGCGCTACAGGCTGACAAAGAAGTAGGGCACAGCGCGGCGGTAGGCGCCGCGCTGTGACCCCGTGAGTTCCGCCACCTTATTTTGATTCACTCAAAATAAGCCGTAACGTTGAGGTAGGCCACTGAAGCCCTGTCAGGGCTGGATGCGGGTGAACAGACCCCGAGCGCCAACGCGCCGGCTCCCCGCGCTGCATCGAAACCCCACCCCCATTGCCCCTGTGGCCACCCGCAGGACAGCAGCAATTGGGAACGGCAGGGGCCAGGCATGGCAGCCACCCAAACCTCACGCACCAGGAGAACAACATGACTCAGATACTCGAACGCCCCGTAACCCTCGAAACAACCCCGTCCGCCACCGCCAGGACACCCCGCGGAGGCAGCTACGTGACCCTGCCCGGCCACTTGGCCAACCCACACCGCACCGAGGCCGGCTACGTCTCGCTGCCCGGGAGCGGTACCAGTAGCGGGAACAGGGCCCAGGGTAGCTACGTGACACTGCACTGGGCACACTTAGGCGAGACGGAAGTCAGCTACACCCGCCGCGGCTAGCCAACCGGACTGCCCGCCGGGTTAAGTCAGCCTCGGCGGGCAGGCCTGTCGAAGCGCCACCCCTCGGACTTCACTTCAGGAATGACCTGATCGACGGCTTCGACAGTCTGGCTCCGGTCTCCGCCGGCGTCTGCCCCCAGCTTCCGCATAGCGCCCGGAAGTAACCGATTTTCGCGTCAGGAACGGCCTCGCGGATAACGGCGCTGGTCTCCTCGAGATCGGCCCTGATCGCTTCTGGAGTCCGTGCGCCCATGTTGTCGTGGTGCATGGTGTGGTTGCACAGTAAGTGGGCTGCGCCGGCGATATTGCGGACAATCTCCGGGTACTGCTTCACATGGTCTCCCCAGAGGCAGAAGGTGGCTTTGACGTGGTGCTCCTCCAGCACCGCCAGCAACTTTGGCGTGTTGATGGGGTGGAGCCCGTCGTCGAAAGGCAGGCTGAGGTACTTACCCTCGCAGCGCGAGGCAGCACCGCCGGCAGCAAACACTATTGAAGCGTCCCGGAAACCCCAAAAGTTCCGGGACGCCGTCTTTCCTGCTCTTTGTCGTGCCTCCGCAAGGACGCCAGGGTGAAGCCGCCGTGGGAGATCCTGATCAGGGGGCCGATGGCACAGGCCCCTGGCTCAGATAACCGGCACGCCGTCGAGGTTGAAGTAGGACCGGGCGTCCGGTGGCCTGATGTCTGCCACTGCGTCATTGAAGATGCGCATGGGATGGGGCGTGTAGGGGTGCTCGGCAATCGCCTCGAAGTCGAGTTCTATTCCCAGCCCCACCCCCTCGGGGATGAGGATGTCACCCTCCGCGGTCAACCGGAGGCGCTCATTGGAGATCTCGCTCCGCCACGGCACGTCGGAGGCCATGATTTCGAGGTATCGGAAGTTGGGCAGCATTGCCCCGAGCTGCAAGGTGGCTGCGGTGCTGAGTGGTCCGCTGGGGTTGTGGGGTGCAAACGGGATGTAATGGGCTGCGGCCAGCGTGGAGATGAAGGACAGTTCCAGCAGGCCCCCTGCATGTGTCACGTCCGGCTGTACGTAGTCCACGGCATGCCGTGCCAGGGCGGGGACGAAAGTGTTGCGTCCGAACCAGCGCTCACCGGCAGCGATTGGTACTGGTGACTTGGAGCGTATCTCCACGAGGGAATCGATCCCGTCCGGCGGACATGGTTCTTCGAAGAACACCGGCTGGAACTGCTCTATTTCACGGGCAACCCGGATTGCGGTGGGGACATCGAAACGGCCGTGTCCTTCAATGAACAGCTCGATGTCGTCACCTACGGCCTCCCGGACGGCGGCGACGGGCTCGAGCATGCGCCGCAGGTCCCGCGGCTCGAGGGTGAGGTCAGCGGCTTCGAAGGGATCCCACTTGAGTCCGCGGAAGCCCTGGGCAACTGTCTGGACGGCGGCGTCTGCGAAATCCTCTGGTGATCTGGCTCCGGAGAACCAGCCATTGGCGTAGGCGCGGACCCTGTCGCGGACCTGGCCCCCGAGCATGCGGTGGACAGGCACACCCAGCGCGCGTGCCGAAACGTCCCACATGGCCATTTCGAGGGCGCTGAGAGCGGTCATGGTCACAGGTCCCCCGCGCCAGTAGGCGTCGCGGTTGAGTTCGTAGATGTTCTGGGCGATCCGTGTGGGGTCCTTGCCGCGGACAGCGTCGGCGAGGACCGCGACGGCGCCGCGGACCGCATGCTCCTGGCCTTCAAGCGTTGCTTCGGCGATGCCGGTGAGGCCGGAATCCGTGTGCAGGCGGACGAAGATGAGGTTTGTCCGGTAGAAGTCGACAACAACTGTGTCGAGGTCGGTGATTTTCATGGGTGCAGTCCCCTGTTCCTTTTACGCGACTGCAGGAGGAACTGTGGAATCGCGGACGATCAGGTGGGTGGCAAGTTCCACGCGGTGCGAGTCGGGGAATTCGCCGTGGGCCTGCCGCAGCACTGATCGCAGCGCTGCGCGGCCCATCTCTTCCAGCGGCTGGGCTACGGAACTGAGAGAGGGGACGGATTCGGCTCCCTGCTTGGTTCCGTCGAAACCGATGAGGCTCATGTCTTCGGGGATCCGGATACCATTTCGTCCTGCTTCGCTGAGGACACCCAGGGCGATGGTGTCGCTGCCTGCAAAGATCGCTGTGGGGAGCTGGTCGAGTTTGAGCAGCTTCTGGAACCCCTCAACACCGCCTTCCCGCCGGAATTTCCCGCCCGAAACGACGTACCGGGAATCCACCGCGATGCCGCGGGCCATCAGGGCCGCCATGTAGCCGTGCAGCCGCGCCTGGTTGCACTCCGCGTTTTCGATCCCGCCGATGTAGGCAATGCGGCGGTGCCCCAGATCGAGGAGGTGTTCTGTGGCGGCCTTGCCGCCGGCCCAGTTCGTGGCGCCCACGCTGACCACATCAGCCGACGGCGGATTGAGCGGATCGATGACGACGACGGGAATTTTACGGCGCCGGAACGCCTGCAGCTGTGCCTCGCTGAAGGCTGAGGTCACCACAATCATCCCAGCCCTTCCCTCGTCCAGCATGCGCTGGGCGCGCCGCTCAGGGCTTGGCAGGCTGGAGTTTCCTCGGCCCGTGACACTGACCAGGATCTCCACGTCGGCACTTGCTGCGAACTGCAGAATCCCGTTGAGGACCTCGATCATGTAGGCCGAGTCCAGGACGTCGATTACCACTTCGACAACAGTTGCGGAGTCCGCCGTGGCCCGTCGCAGCTGGGGCGACTGGTAGCCGGACTGCTCCAGCGCTGCCAGGATACGGGCGCGCGTTTCCGGAGCAACGTCTTCCCGGCCGTTCACCACTTTGGACACTGTGGGCGCCGAGACGCCGGCCTGCCGCGCCACAGAGGCCAGCGTCGGCTTCGTCCGCGGCGGCGTTTTCGTTGTCATGGCGATCGCAATCTTTCGAATGTTTCGGAAATCCAATTCTTTCGGCGGACACGATAGGAGTCAAGAGGGGTCCGGGTGAACGTAGGATCGGCCGAAAATTATGCGAACTTCCTCTTGACCAAAGCGGAGGTAGCGGCTTTAGTTTAGAGAGTGACCTAAACCACAGCTTCGAAATATTTCGAAAAGTGGCATTGGAGCCGAAGCTCCAATACTTGCAAAGAAGCAAATTCCAGATGGAGAAGCAATGAAGCAGCCTCAGTCCTCCCGCCGCTCTTTCCTCGCCCTTGCCGCCCTCACCCCCTTCGCCGTCGCTGCGACCGCGGCGTGCGGGACGTCCGGCCCGGGCACCTCCAGCGGCGGCGGTGGCGCCAGCATGTGGTACCTCTCCGGTCAACCGAACGAGACCACCATGCAGAAGGCAGTGGACGCCTTCAACTCGGCAAACCCCGAGAACAAGATCACGGTGACGTACTTCCAGAACGACGCCTACAAGACCAAGATCAAAACCGCGATCGGCGCGGGCCAGGCCCCCACCATCATCTACGGCTGGGGCGGCGGCACGCTGAAGACCTACGCAGAGGCCAACCAGGTGGACGACCTCACCAGCTGGTTTGAAGAAAACCCGGACCTGAAAAAGAAGTTCTTCCCGTCCTCCTTCGGTGCAGCCACCGTCAACGGCAAGATCTATGCCTTGCCCAACCAGTATGTTGCTCCGATTGTCCTGTTCTACAACAAGGAACTGTTCGAGAAGGCCGGCGTCCAGCCGCCCAAGACCTGGGACGACGTCATGTCGCTGGTCAAGACCTTCAACGACATGGGCGTGGCACCTTTCTCCCTCGGTGGACAGTCCCGCTGGACCTCCATGATGTGGCTGGAATACCTCCTGGACCGCATCGGCGGCCACGAAGTCTTCAACGCCATCTTCGAAGGCAAACCCAATGCCTGGATGGACCCGGCCGTCATTGAGACCGGCACCAAGATCCAGGAACTCGTCTCGGCAGAAGGTTTCATCAAGGGCTTCTCCTCGATCACCGCAGACTCCAACGCGGACCAGGCCCTCCTGTTCACCGGCAAGGCAGCCATGATGCTGCACGGCACCTGGACCTACGGCGGCATGAAGAAGAACGGCCAGAACTTCGTCCAGGACGGAAAACTGGGCTTCGTCCAGTTCCCCACGGTTCCGGGCGGAAAGGGCAACCCCAAGAACGGCGTCGGAAACCCGGCCCAGTACATGTCGATCTCCTCCAAGGCCACCGACAAGGAAAAGGAGTCGGCGAAGAAGTTCTTCAAGGACGGCATCCTGACCGAGACGGTGATCGATACCTACATCAACTCCGGGTCTGTGCCCATCGTCAACGGCATCGAAAACAAGCTGGACACGTCCCCCGACAAGGACTTCCTGAACTTCGTCTACGACCTTGCCAAGAACGCGCCGAACTTCCAGCAGTCCTGGGACCAGGCGCTTAGCCCCACGGCCGCCGAGACCCTGCTGAACAACATCGACCAGCTTTTCCTGAAGTCGATCACGCCGCAGCAGTTCGCCGAGAACATGAATGCAACCCTCGGAAAATGAGTAACGCCGTCTCCACCGCGCGCCGGACTACTGCCGTAAGGGGTGAGTCCGAGCAAGCCGGAAAGCGCAAGGCTGCCCTCGCATGGCTGACCGTGCCCGCCCTGTTCTTCTTCCTGGTCTTCGCCGTGGTGCCGCTGGCCGGCGTGTTCATCCTGAGCTTCGCCAGCTGGGACGGCATCGGTGCCATCGGCGTGGCAGGCATGGACAACTGGTTCTCCGTCCTCGCGGACCCCGGGCTGTACAACGCCCTGGGGCTGACCTTCCTGATCATGATCGCTTCCTGGCTCGTGCAGACTCCGATCAGCCTGCTCCTGGGAGTCTTCACGGCAGGAAGCCAGCGCTACCGGGCCGCCTTGGCCGTGCTGTACTTCCTGCCGCTGCTCCTCTCCTCGGCAGCCGTGGCCATTGCTTTCAAGGCACTGCTGGATCCAAATTTCGGCCTGGCCACCGGACTGGGGCTGCCCTTCCTGGCCCAAGACTGGCTGGGAGTCCCTCACCTGGCCCTGGGCCTGGTGATCTTTGTGATCGCTTGGCAGTTCGTGCCGTTCCACACGCTGATCTACCAAGGCGGCGTGCGGCAGATCCCCAGGTCGCTGTACGAAGCCGCAGAGATCGATGGGGCCGGAACCATCAAGCAGTTCTTCCACATCACGCTGCCCCAGTTGAAGTACACCATCATCACCTCTTCCACCCTGATGGTGGTGGGGTCGCTGACGTACTTCGACCTGATCTTCGTCCTCACCGGCGGCGGCCCGGGCAACTCGACCAGGATCCTGGCCCTGGACATGTACCTCCGGGGCTTCCGGGCCAACCTGATGGGCCCCGCCAGCGTCATCGCCGTCATCCTCGTACTCATCGGCCTTGCCCTTGCCTTGCTCCTCCAGCGCCTCGGAGGCAAGGACAAGCAGGGCAGCCAACTGGAAGGTCTGTAGCGTGAGCACCGTCTTGAACACCAGCACGGAGGAAACCGGGGCTGGTTCCGCTGCCGCCTCGCCAGCCCGCGCCCCCGGCTTCGCGTCCCGGTTGCGGCGGCTCAACATCCCAGCGGGTCTGGGTGGTTGGATCTGGCTCGCCATCATCATCATTCCGGTGTACTACGTGGTGATCACCAGCCTGAAGACACAGGAAGGCTACTTCGGCCAGAACCCGCTGGCACTTCCCACGGCACCCACACTGGAAAACTACCAACTGGTCCTTGAAGCCGACTTTGCGAAGTACTTCATGAACAGTGCCATCGTCACCATTGGTTCTGTAGCCCCCGCCGTGCTGATTTCCTTCATGGCCTCCTTTGCCATCGTCCGGGGCAGCGGCAGGTTCCTCAAAATGGTCAACGGCATGTTCCTGATGGGACTGGCGATCCCACTCCAGGCGACGATCATCCCCATCTACCTGATGATCATCCGCCTGAACCTGTACGACAGCCTGCTTGCGCTGATGCTGCCATCCATTGCCTTTGCCATACCCCTGACGGTACTGATCCTCTCCAACTTCATCCGCGACGTTCCGAATGAACTGTTCGAATCGATGCGGCTGGACGGCTGCAGTGAGTGGCAGATCATGTGGCGGCTGGCCTTCCCGCTGACCCGTCCGGCCATCGTGACCGTCGCCATCTACAACGGCCTGCACGTCTGGAACGGGTTCCTGCTTCCGCTGGTCCTCACCCAGAGCCCCGGGTTGCGCGTCCTGCCCCTTGCGTTGTGGAGCTTCCAGGGCGAGTACAGCGTCAACATCCCGGCGGTGCTCGCCTCGGTGATGCTGAGCACGCTGCCCATCCTGGTGCTCTACGTCGTGGGCCGCCGCCAGCTCCTCAGCGGCCTCACTGCGGGCTTCAGCAAATAGAAAGGACATTCCTATGACCACCGCAAAGCCCCTTCGCGTGGGAATGGTGGGCTACGCCTTCATGGGTGCAGCCCACTCCCACGCCTGGCGCACCGCGCCCCGGTTCTTCGACCTGCCGCTGCAGCCGCAGCTCGCCGCCGTCGCCGGCCGGAACGCTGACGCCGCCAAGGCCGCAGCCGACAAGCTTGGCTGGGAATCGGTGGAGACGGACTGGCGCCGCCTGATCGAGCGGGACGACATCGACCTGATCGACATCTGCACCCCCGGCGACACCCATGCCGAGATTGCGATCGCAGCCCTCGAGGCCGGCAAGCATGTGCTGTGTGAGAAGCCGCTGGCCAACTCCGTGGAGGAAGCCGAGCGGATGACCCTGGCGGCAGAGACCGCGGCGAAGCAGGGCATCTTCTCGATGTGCGGCTTCAGCTACCGCCGCACGCCTGCCCTGGCGCTGGCCAAGCGGTTCGTGGAACAGGGCCGGCTGGGCGACCTCCGGCATATCCGGGCACAGTACCTGCAGGACTGGCTCTCGGACGCCGACGCCCCCATGACCTGGCGGCTGGACAAGAGCAAATCCGGGTCCGGGTCCCTGGGGGACATCGGGGCGCACAGCATTGACGCCGCCCAGTGGGTTACCGGGCAGAACATCACCGGCGTCTCGGCACTGCTGGAAACGTTTGTCCCGGAACGCCCGCTGGCCGGCGACCTGGTGGGCCTGGGCGGCCACGGCGACCTCAGCAGCGACGCGCCCCGAGGCAAGGTCACCGTTGATGACGCGGCCATCTTCAGTGCAAAGTTCGACGGCGGCGCCGCCTCCGCAGGTGCCGTCGGCGTCTTCGAAGCGACGCGGTACGCGCTGGGCAGGAAGAACGCAATGCGCCTGGAAATCAACGGCACCAAGGGTTCCTTGGCCTTTGATTTCGAGGACATGAACGTCCTGTCCTTCTATGACGCGGCCGAGTCCCCGGACGCCGGCTTCCGCCGGATTTTCGTCACCGAACCGGAGCACCCGTACGTGGGCAACTGGTGGCCCACCGGCCACGGACTGGGCTACGAGCACGGCTTCACCCACCAGGTGGTGGACCTCGTTACCGCGATCGGTGAAGGCCGCCAGCCCGAACCGTCTTTTGCCGATGCCCTGCAGGTCCAGCGGGTCCTCGCGGCCGTGGAATCCAGCGCCGCGAACTCCAGCCAATGGCAAAAAGTCTGAGCAACGCCGCCAGCTTCAGTACAACCAAGGAACCGCAATGACACGACCAATCACGCTTTTTACCGGCCAGTGGGCCGACCTGCCGTTTGAGGAGGTGGCCCGGCTCGCCGGCGAGTGGGGCTTTGACGGGCTCGAGATCGCCTGCTGGGGAGACCACCTGGACCCCCGCCGCGCTGCCGAGGACGACAACTACCTCCAGGGCCGGCTGGACATCCTCGAGAAGAACAACCTGCAGGTCTTCGCCATCGCCAACCACCTCACTGGCCAGGCCGTGTGCGACGACCCCATCGATGAGCGGCACCAGGGCATCCTGTCCGCAGAAATCTGGGGCGACGGCGATCCTGAAGGAGTCCGCCGCCGGGCAGCAGAGTCCATGAAGGACACCGCCCGGGCCGCCGCCCGCCTGGGCGTCAAAACGGTGACAGGCTTCACCGGATCCTCCATCTGGAAAGCCGTCGCCATGTTCCCGCCCGCCTCCCAGGCCATGATCGACGCCGGGTACCAGGACTTCGCGGACCGGTGGAACCCCATCCTGGACGTCTTCGACGAAGTGGGCGTCCGTTTCGCCCTGGAGGTCCACCCGTCCGAAATCGCCTACGACTACTGGACGGCAAAGCGCGCCCTGGAAGCGATCGGGCACCGCAAGAGCTTCGGTCTGAACTTCGATCCGTCCCACTTCATCTGGCAGGACCTGGACCCGGTGATGTTCCTGCAGGACTTTGCAGAACACATCCTCCACGTCCATGTGAAGGAATCCGTCCGCCAGCTGGACGGCCGCAACGGCCGCCTGGGCTCCCACCTGGCTTGGGCCGATCCCCGGCGCGGCTGGGACTTCGTCACCGCGGGGCACGGGGACGTGCAGTGGAACCGGATCTTCCGGACCCTGAACGCCATCGGCTACAGCGGCCCCACCAGCATCGAGTGGGAGGACGCCGGCATGGACCGACTCGTCGGCGCCCCGCAGGCCCTGGCGATGGTCAAGGAACTGGCCAGGATCGCCCCGCCGGCAGCCGCGTTCGACGCCGCCTTCGCCAGCCGCTGACCCTACCTTTCACCGGCCCACCTGCTTTCACCGGCCCCCTGCGGCCGGCAGCCAAACAAAAGGAAACCCGAAATGACAGATCGCAAGAGTGCCCTGGTGGTGCGCGGCGGCTGGGACGGCCACCAGCCGTACGAGGCCACCGAGCTCTTTATCCCCTTCCTCAAAGACAACGGCTACGACGTCCGGATCGAGGAGTCGCCCAAGGTCTACGCGGACGCCGACTACATGGCAGGGGTGGACCTGGTCATGCAGTGCATGACCATGACCACCATTGAAAAAGACGAGTTCGCCGGGCTGCGCGCGGCGGTGGAAAACGGCACAGGCCTGGCCGGGTGGCACGGCGGCATCGCCGATTCCTACCGCAACAATTCCGACTACCTGCACCTCATCGGCGGCCAGTTCGCCTGCCACCCCGGCAAGCACCCGGACGAATGCATCGGCGAGCAGTCCGACAACTACGTGCCCTACACCGTCAACATGCTGCCAGCCGCCGCGGAGCACCCCATCACCAAGGGCATCAAGGACTTTGACCTGGTGACTGAACAGTACTGGGTGCTCTCCGACGACTACATCGACGTCCTGGCCACCACCACCCAGAAGGTGCGCGAGTGGGACCCCTGGAACCGCGAAGTCACCTCCCCCGCCATCTGGACCCGCCAGTGGGGCAAGGGCCGCATCTTCGTGGTCACCCCCGGGCACCGTGTGGAAATCCTCCAGGACCAGAACGTCCGCACCATCATCGAAAGGGGCCTGCTGTGGGCAAGCCGTTGAAAGTGGGAATCGTTGGCTGCGGAGCCATCATCGCCCAGTACCTCGCCAACTTCCGCAAGCTCAACCAGATTGAACTGGTGGCGGTGGCGGACCTGGACCCGGCGCGGGCGCAGGCTGTGGCGGAGCAGTACGAGGGCGTCCGGGCGCTGTCCGTGGACGAACTGCTCGTCGCGGACGACGTCGAACTTGTCCTGAACCTGACCATCCCCGCCGCGCACGCCGAAGTGGCGCTGAAAGCGATCGCCGCCGGAAAGAGCGTATACGGCGAGAAGCCGCTCGCTGCAACAACTGCCGAAGCACGTGAGGTGCTGGACGCGGCACGCAAGGCAGGTGTCGCCGTCGGCTGCGCCCCTGACACGGTGCTCGGCACCGGCATCCAGACGGCACGCAAGGCCATTGATGACGGACTGATCGGTGCGCCGATCTCGGCCAGCGCCACCATGGTGACGCCCGGCCACGAGCGCTGGCATCCGAACCCGGACTTCTACTACCAGCCCGGCGGCGGGCCGCTCCTGGACATGGGTCCGTACTACGTGACCGCCCTTGTCACCCTGCTGGGCCCCGTAGTCTCGGTCATCGGCGCAGCGAGCCACACGCGCAATGAGCGCACCATCGGTTCGGGACCGCGCCAGGGCGAAAAGGTCCCGGTGGACATCGACTCCCACGTCACCGGCGTCCTGGTCCACGCCTCCGGTGCGCTGTCCACGCTGTTCATGAGCTTCGACGCCGTGAAGTCCAAGTCCCCGAACATCGAAATCCACGGCGAGCGCGGGTCGTTGGTGGTGCCGGACCCGAACCACTTCGACGGCGACGTGGAACTGTTCTCCCTCGGTGCCGAGGACTGGGAAACCCTTCCAGTGTCCGCCGGCTACGTCGACGCCGGGCGCGGCTTCGGCATCGCCGACCTTGCCTCCACCCCTGAGGGCGCTGAGCCCCGCGCAGGCGGCACCCTCGCCTACCACGCCCTGGAAGTCATGGAATCAGTGCTCGAATCAGCGCACAGCGGTGCGGCCGTACGCATCAGCAGCACGGTTGAGCGGCCGACGAGCGTGGAATTGACCGTCCTCGCTGAGGATGTGGACGCGCTCCAGGCCCAGGAAGCTTCCTAAAAGGGCCTGCGCCCCCGGACGTGCGCGCGTTGAGGCGGTCAGCGCGTTGAGCCGGTCAGCGCGCTGAGCGCCTCAGCGCACCGGGCGGTGACCGCCGTCGTCGCCGTGAACGGAACCAGTAAGAACCTCAACAACAGCCATTTGGCCGGTGGTGTCCGGGACGCCAGGGAACTGAACCTGCGGGTCCTCAGGCGGCACCACCGGCGGCTGGCCCCCCGACCGCATGCGCACAAGCGCAATGGCGGAAATGAGGAACCAGGCCACATTCGTGACCACGGAAGGCCATGCTTCGTGGACTGATCCGTTGATGATGAAGGCGACGGCGCCGAGGAGGTTCGCGGTCTGGAAACCTTTCCCGGCCTTCAACCAACCCATGGAAACGGCCAGGTATGCACTGAGGATCGCAACCGCGCCGGCCCAGCCGGCAATCTCCCACAGCAGTTCCATGGAGTCCTCTCAGGGGTTGTGCCCGGCAGGCAGGGGCCAGGCAAAGGGTGTTGATGGTTTTGGGGGTGGGTTATTGCCGGAGGCCACTGCTGGCTGGATCAGGCCTTGCCGGACAAACCGTTTACTCGAGCCCGTAAGCAGGCGAGGACCTCGTTTGTTGGTCGGCGGGATAATCATACCCTGCGCGAACATGAGATTAACGCGCACGGCGGGGGCCTCCCCGGCCTCTGGACAACTCCGCCAAGGAGTAGCACGATCTGAGTTGTGACCCCCCATCCAGCTACTGACCCGCACCTGCGCGAACTCATGCTGCTGCGCCGCGTCAAGGACCGGATCGACCGGGAGTACGCGCAGCCGCTGGACGTCGAATCCCTGGCCCGGGGAGTCCACATGTCAGCCGGGCACCTCAGCCGCAGGTTCAAGCTCGCCTACCAGGAATCCCCCTACAGCTACCTGATGACCCGCCGCATCGAACGGGCCATGGCGCTCCTCCGCCGCGGCGACCTCTCCGTCACGGAGGTGTGCTTCGCCGTCGGCTGTTCCTCGCTGGGGACGTTCAGCACCCGCTTCACCGAACTGGTGGGGATGCCGCCCAGCACCTACAAACAGGAAGCGGCGATGTCCACGGCGGGCATCCCCGCGTGCGTGGCGAAACAGGTCACCAGACCGGTCAGGAATCGAGAAGCGCCCGCGCCGGAGCCGCAATTAGCATGACTGCCATGAACAACATCAGCATTTCCTCAACCTTCCTTCCGCACACCGATCCGGACGCCTCGCTGGCGTTCTACCGCGACGCCCTGGGCTTCGAGGTCCGCAACGACGTTGGCCGCGGCACCATGCGCTGGATCACCGTGGGTCCCGCCGGACAGCCTGATGTGTCCATCGTCCTGCACCCGCCGGCCGTGGACCCGGGCATCACGGACGACGAGCGCCGCACCATCGCGGAGATGATGGCCAAGGGCACCTACGCCACCGTCATCCTGTCCGCACCTGACGTGGACGAGGCGTTCGCAAAAGTCGAGGCGACCGGGGCCGACGTGGTCCAGGAGCCGGTGGACCAGCCGTACGGGATCCGCGACTGCGCCTTCCGCGACCCGGCAGGGAACACCGTCCGCATCAACCAGCAGCCGTAAGCCGCACCAAGCACAGGGAGACGCATGAGCACGGACACAGGCACCCACAGCCATACCGAAACAACTGGCGTGCACATCGCTGACACCCACGGACTTATCCGCGTGCAGGGGGCACGGGAGAACAACCTCAAGGACATCAGCGTCGAGCTGCCCAAACGCCGGCTGACCGTGTTTACCGGCGTCTCCGGCTCCGGCAAGAGTTCGCTGGTGTTCGCCACCATCGCCGCAGAGTCGCAGCGCCTGATCAACGAAACCTACAGCGCCTTTGTCCAGGGCTTTATGCCCTCGCTGGCACGGCCCGAGGTGGACTTCCTGGAAGGGCTCACGACGGCGATCATCGTGGACCAGGAGCGCATGGGCGCCAACCCGCGCTCCACCGTGGGGACGGCCACCGACGCCCACGCGATGCTGCGCATCCTTTTCAGCCGGCTGGGCTCCCCCTATGTGGGCCCGCCCACGGCCTATTCCTTCAACGTTCCCACGCGCAAGGCCAGCGGCGTGATGTCCACGGAAAAGGGCGGACGTGTCGAGAAAGCCGTGGTCCAGCAGGCCGTGTACCTGGGCGGCATGTGCCCGCGGTGCGAGGGGATGGGCAACGTCAGCGACATTGACCGCACCGCACTGTACGACGACGAAAAGTCCCTGAGCGAGGGCGCGCTCCTTGTTCCGGGCTACTCCATGGACGGCTGGTACGGACGCCTGTTCGAGGGCATGGGCCTGCCCATGGACAAGCCCATCGCCAAGTTCACCAAGAAGCAGCTGGACACGATGCTCTACGCGGAGCCCACCAAGATCAAGGTGGAGGGCATCAACCTGACGTTCGAGGGGATCATTCCCAAGATCCAGAAGTCCATGCTGTCCAAGGACCCTGAGGCGATGCAGCCCCACGTCCGCCGGTTCGTGGAGCGGGCGGTCACCTTCCAGACCTGCCCCGAGTGCCACGGGACCCGGCTCACCCAGCAGGCCCTGTCCTCCAGGATCAACGGCAAGAACATCGCCGAGCTGTGCCAGATGCAGATCAGCGACCTCGCCGGCTGGGTCCGCGGCCTCAGGGACCCTTCCGTGGCTCCCCTGCTCAAGGGCCTCCAGCACCTGCTGGACTCCTTCTCCGACATCGGCCTGGGCTACCTCAGCCTGGACCGGCCCGCCGGCACCCTCTCCGGCGGTGAAGCCCAGCGCACCAAGATGATCCGGCACCTCGGGTCCTCCCTCACGGACGTCACGTACGTCTTCGATGAGCCCTCCATCGGCCTTCATCCGCACGACATCGAGCGGATGAACCAGCTCCTGCTGCAGCTGCGGGACAAGGGAAACACCGTCCTGGTGGTGGAGCACAAACCTGAAATGATCACCATCGCGGACCACGTCGTCGACCTCGGACCGGGGGCGGGCACCAACGGCGGCGCGGTCTGCTTCGAGGGCACCGTGGAGGGGTTGCGGTCCAGCGACACCATCACGGGGCGGCACCTGGAGGACCGCGCGTCTTTGAAGGACGGTGTCCGGAAGGCTGCCGGGGCGCTGGAGGTCCGCGGCGCGTCCACGCACAACCTGCAGGCGGTCGACGTCGATATCCCCCTGGGCGTCCTGACGGTGGTGACGGGCGTGGCCGGGTCGGGAAAGAGTTCGCTGATCCACGGCTCGGTGGCCAAGCGCGAAGGCGTGGTGGTGATCGACCAGGGCGCCATCCGGGGCTCCCGGCGCAGCAACCCGGCCACCTACACCGGCCTGCTGGAGCCCATCCGCAAGGCGTTCGCCAAGGCCAACGGGGTGAAGCCCGCGCTGTTCAGCTCCAACTCCGAGGGCGCGTGCCCCACCTGCAACGGCGCCGGTGTCATCTTCACCGAGCTGGGTGTCATGGCCACCGTCGAGTCCCCGTGCGAGGACTGTGAAGGCCGGCGCTTCCAGGCGTCCGTCCTTGAATACACCCTCGGCGGGCAGAACATCGCCGACGTGCTGGCCATGTCCGTGACCGAGGCGGCCGCCTTCTTCGCCGAGGGCGAGGCCAAAACACCGGCTGCCCGGACCATCCTTGACCGGCTGGAGGACGTGGGCCTGGGCTACCTCAGCCTTGGCCAGCCGCTCACCACGCTCTCCGGCGGCGAGCGCCAACGGCTCAAGCTCGCCACGCAGATGGCGGAGAAGGGCGACGTCTACGTGCTGGACGAGCCCACCACCGGCCTGCACCTCGCCGATGTGGAGAACCTGCTGGGCCTGCTGGACCGGCTCGTCGACTCCGGCAAATCGGTGATTGTCATCGAGCACCACCAGGCGGTCATGGCGCACGCCGATTGGCTCATCGACCTGGGCCCGGGAGCAGGGCACGACGGCGGCCGGATCGTTTTTGAGGGCACGCCGGCCGAGCTGGTGGCTGACGCCTCCACGCTCACCGGCAGGCACCTGGCGGCATATGTTGGCTAGGGCCCGGCTGCCGCGACCCTGACTTCACGGTAATGGGCTGGCATGCGCACTACGGTGAGCTCAGACATGTCCAGGAGGCACCGGTCACCCGTCACCGTGTCAAGGATCCAGAAAAGCCCATGGTCCGGGAGTGAATCCATGACCGGCCCGCGGTGGACCAGGGCGCCCCTGTGGAACGCTTCGATGGCGTCCCCCGGTGCCAGTTCAGGGCAGGAGTCGACAAATATGCGGTCATTGCGTGTCATGACGGGTCCTCTCGACTGTTCCGGAAAGTTCCCCCCACCCCGAATTCTCCCGGGGCAAGGTTACTCCGGGATGTATGACGGATGACTTTCTGCCGACGTTATCCGCCCTGGCCTTAGGCTGGCGGTATGGCCGAACACTACCGGTATGACGTGGAGATCCTGCACCTGCTGGTGTCACCAGGGCACGCCTACTTTGGGCGGGCGCGGGACGGTGCCGCCGATGTGCCGACGTTCGACGCCCAGGCCGCGGAAGTGGTGGCGGGCAAGGGCATCGTGGGCGACCGGTTCTTCGGAAAAGCCGCCCATATGGACGCCGCCGTGACGCTGTTCGCCGTCGAAGCCCTGGAAGCCATGGCCTCGGAACTTGCGGCCGGGCCGTTTGACCCCTTGGCCACCCGCCGAAACGTGATCCTCCGCGGAGCGCACCTTGCTCCGCTGCTGGGGCAGGACTTCACGCTGGAATGGGGCGGTTCCGGGGTTGGGTTCCACGGCGGGCGTCCCGCGCACCCCTGCGCCTGGATGAACGAGGTGCTGGCGCCGGGAGGCCATGCTGCGATGCGCGGCAGGGGCGGGATCCGCTGCCGCGTGGTGTCGAGCGGCATCCTGTACCGGGGCCCTGCCGTCCTGGTCAGTCCGGTTCCCCTGGATCCCGGGCAGGCAGGCGTGCCGAGCCTGCTGCGGCCCGGCCGGCTGCCGTAGCTAGTCCAGCTCGACGCCCCGGAGCAGCAGGAGTGTCCCGCCCACTACAACTGCCGACGCCAGGAAAACTCCGGCTGCGCCAAGTCCGGCCGCCACCCCGCCGATGGCGCTGGGCAGGATCACCTGGCCCACCCGGTTTCCCGCGAGCCGGAGGGCCAGTGCCCTGCCGCGCTGGCCGGGCGGCGCCTGCGACGACAGCCAGGACATGGTGAGCGGCTGGCCGATTCCGAGGCCGAGTCCCAGCACGGCCATGACTCCAAACAGCAGCCACGCCGGCATGGGAATTGCGGCCACCGCCAGCGCAACGGTGGACAGGGCGAGGCTCAGCAGCAGGAGCCGCATCCGCCCCAGTTTCCGGGATGCGCGTCCCAGCAGGATCCGGGAAACCATCGAGAACACGGCCCGGACAGTCAGCAGGGCGCCCACGGTTGCCGCGCTCAGTCCGCGGTCGGCTCCGAGTGCGGGGAGGTAGACCATGGTCAGGTCCACAACGGCGAGGACGGTGGCGCTGGTGGCGAGCGCACGGGCAACACCGGGTGTCTTCAGCAGCGAAACAGCGCTGCCGTTGGTGCCCTTGGCAGCGGCCTTCCTCCCGCCGCTGACCTTGGCGGACACGGCGAAGGTGGTCAGGAAAAGCACCAGGCCCATGCAGACGGAGAGGAGGAAGATTGCCTGGGTGTCAGGGCGGACGGCGGCCCCGCCCACCAGGGAGATGGCCAACGGCCCCAGGGCCTGGCCCAGGGACGCCGCGAAGGTCAGGTATCCGAAGCCGGAATCCATCCGGGTTGCGGCGGCGTTGTTGGCCACCACGGCCTGCTGGCCAACAACGCATGCCAGCTGGCCCGCGCCCAGCAGGGCGGTTCCAATGACCAGCGTTGCGATCGACGAACCCCACAGCAACAGGAAGGCAGACGAGGCAAGGACGACGGCGGATCCCATGGCCATGAGCCAGCGCTCACCTAATCTGTCCACCAGGCCGCCCGTCGGAACGGCAAGCAGCAGGGGGAAGACGGCGTAGCTGGCCGCCAGCAGGCCCAGGGCAAACCCGGGAACGTCCAGCTCCAGGGCACGGTAGGTGGCGGCCGGCCGGACCAGGAAGGTCACGGCCTGGATCAGCGCGGAGTGAATGAGGAGGGCAGTGGCCGAGCGGCGTCCGAGCTCCCCGATCATGAGGTGGCCAGGCCGCTGCCCGCGATGGCCTTCAGCGCCGCATCCCGCGCTCCCATCACGTGCTCGAAGGCAATTTTCGCGGCCTGGTCCGGGTTGCCGGCAGCGAGGGCGTCCACCAGCGTCCGGTGCTGGACGAGGGCCTGGTCCCGCCGTTCCTGCGTGCTGTTGGTGAAATGCCGGTACCGCTCCATCTGGCTGGAGACCTGGCCGTGGAAGCGCCGGGCCCACGAGTTGCCGGCGATCGCGGCGATCTTTGCGTGCAGCGCCATGCCCTGCTGCATTGCGTCGTCGGCAAACTCCACCAGCGCGGCGTTGCGGGCGAGGATGGCGTGGAGGGCTTCGAGGTCCGCCGCTGTTGCTTTGATGCAGGCGTTCCGGGCCATGAGGGACTCGATCGCCGCGCGGACTTCATACAGCTCCGAAATCACTGCTGCGTCCAGTACCGGCACCAGCACCCCGCCAGTGGGCTGCTGTTCCAGGAGGTCCTCCGAGATCAGCCGGCGGATGGCTTCCCGCAGCGGCGTGCGGCTCACCTGCAGCGCGGACGCCATTGCGGGCTCGTAGAGGCGCTCCCCCGGCTTCAGTTCGAGGGTGAGGATCTTGCGCTTCAGCTCGGCGTAGACAAGATGGGCGCCCGTGTTCCGGGCGCGTGAATCTGGCATGGGGGAACCTCCACGGTTATTATACTTGTATACAAGTACACGCGGCGGAAGCCACAACAGCTCTGGAGGGGCAGTGCCGCGCATATTCATCACCGGTTCCGCTGACGGGCTGGGACGCCACACGGCCGGAACGCTGCTGGAGAACGGGCACGGCGTCGTCGTGCACGTACGCAGCGCTGCCCGCCTTGGCGCGGTCCAGGACCTCGTGGACCGCGGCGCCGCTGTGGTGACCGGCGACCTCGCTGACCCGGAGCAAACACGGGACGTCGCCGTACAGGTCAACCGGATGGGCCCGGTGGACGCCGTCATCCACAACGCGGGCGTGCTGCACGGCCCGGACATCTTCACAGTCAACGTTGTGGCCCCCTACCTCCTCACCGCACTCGTCCACCGCCCGCGGCGGCTGGTCTACCTGAGCAGCGGCATGCACCGCGGGGGCCGCCCCGATCCGGCACGGCTCGGCCGCGATGCCAAGGTGACCTACTCGGACAGCAAGCTCTACCTCACAGCCCTCGCGGCCGCCGTCGCCCGCTTATGGCCGGACGTCCTCAGCAACGCCGTGGATCCCGGCTGGGTGCCCACCAGGATGGGCGGCACCGGCGCCCCGGACGATCTCCGGCTGGGTCACCTGACGCAGGAGTGGCTGGCCACCAGCGATGACCCGGCGGCGCTCACCAGCGGCGGCTACTGGTACCACCAGAAACGGGAGAATCCGCATCACGCCGTCCGCGACGAACGGTTCCAGAACGGACTCCTGGACCACTTGGCAAGCGTCACCGGAGAACGCATGGCCTAACCAAGCCCGCCCGGCATCACATCAGCGCGGTGGCGTTCGCGGGTGATCCGGTGCCGCCGGTGATGTTCAGCGGCTTGATGGTGATGAAGGCGTCCCACTGGCCCGCAGTCCGCATGTGGCGGGCGAGCGGGCCCAGGCGCCACAGCTCCCCCAGCGGCATGCCCAGCTTGGCGAGCAGCTGCTGGTGCATCATGCCGTGGTCGTTCGGGGCGGAGTTCCGGTAGGGGCTGGAGGGCAGGGCGGGCAGGCATTCGAAGGCGAAGTTGTCTGCGGCGAGGAGCGCCAGCCGGTGGTTCCACGCCCAGGCGACGAACTCCTCCGACTGGGCAACACCGGTGGCGCGGCGGCTCTCCCGCATCCGCTGCTTCCCGTCCGGAGGCAGGCCAAGGAACCACTCGCACCAGCCGGTGTGCAGCATCAGGATGTCGCCCTGGCGGAGGCTCACGGACTGCGCGTCCAGCACCGCTTCGATCAGGTCCAGGCCCAACGGCTCGCCGGCGGCATGGTCAATCGGAGCGGCCTGGGCGGCCCGGTATCCGGCCAGGTCCAGCAGCACTCCCCTGCCGGCAATCGGCTGGTCCGCCCATTCCTGGATGCCCAGCTCCGGCCTGCCTTCCCTGACGAGGTCATCCGGCGTGCCGTTGTAGAAACCTGCATCGTCCGCCCGGCGATGCCGCAGACCGTCAATCTGAGAGGACCCCTGGAGGTAGTAGCCGTCCAGGAAGTCGTCGCGGTGGGCCGGGTGCGAGGAGTAGATGGTGTGCCGGGGCGCGCCACGCTTGAGCGACATGCCGGGGTCGAAGGCGTCCGCCGGATAGTCCAGGCCAAAGGCAGTGCCGGTCCGGATGGAGTCCCGCGCGTCCAGCACCGTTTGGGGAGTAATGAACGACGGCGTCCCGCGGGTTGGGTCCGGAAACAGGCCCCAGGAGGTGCCCGCCAATGCGCCCTCCCGGCGGAGGAGTTCGGCGAACGTCGGGTACCTTCCGTCGCCGGCGGCAGGCGTCACCGCGCCCCTGCTTTCTGCGGCTGTTCCTGGTTCTGGCGGCGCTTGTAGCTGAGCAGGAACCCTGCAATGGCACAGATGGAGGCCGCGATGCAGATGGGCGCCTTGATGGTGCTGTTGAGCAGGGCGAGCCACTCACCCTGGCCTGCAACGAGGGCTATGGCCTGCCCGGCCACAAACACCACGCCGCCAACCAGGAGCGCTGCGAGGGTGAGGACGAAGAGGACTTCAACGGCCCTTCGGATGGAGTGCATGGGGACTTCCTTTAGATGGGCAGGACGCCGAGGATGATCAGCACGCCGATGCCGAGCAGCGGCAGGGCGTAGTGGGTCAGCAGCCGGAGGAACGTCTTGATCGGGTCCACGTCCGCGATGCCGCACGCCACATACAGCGGTGCACCTCCCGGCGGGACCGCCGCCTCGCAGGAGGAGAAGACCAGGACTGCCACGGCCGCAGTGGTGGCCGGGACGCCGGCCGCCACCAGGGCTGCGACGCCCACGGTTCCGACGGCGGCCATGGTCGCTGTGGCGGAAAGGGGCGCTGCCACCGCGATGACGATCAGGCCGATCAGGATGGCCAGGATCCACAGCGGCAGGTTCATCCCGTTGAGCAGTTGGGTCATCTGCTTGGGCAGGCCGGTGGCGGCCAGGGCGTTGGCGCCGGCGAAGGCGAATACCACGGTGACGCCCACAATGCCGAAGCGCGGCGCGGAGTCCTGCAGCAGCGTCCACCACGCCCGGCCGTCGCTGGGCAGCTTTTTCCGGCCCAGCAGGAGGCCCGTGATGATGAGGACGACGGGAATCCAGACGATCACGCTGACGGACTTGGAGACATCTCCCCCGGTCCAGTCCGAAAGCGCCTTGGCGATGGCACCCGAGGTGATGACCAGCGGGATGGCCACCACAATGAACAGCAGCAGGGTGGCCCAGCCCCGGCCGAACGCAGCCCGAACCGGCAGCCGGTGGGCAGCGTCAAGCGGGGCCATGCCGCTCTTGCGGACCAGCAGCCAGGTGACGATCAGCCGGTGCAGGAAGCACCACAGTCCGCCGAACAGCAGCGGGAGGACCAGCGCGTTGATGTCCAGCAGGGGCCCCACGGTTGCTGAGCCGACCAGGACGAACATCGAGGCGCTGAACGGGAACGTGATGCCCATTCCCGCGTTGCCCGCTACCAGCGTGGCCGCCGAGGGCTTGTCCAGCTTGGACTTCTCCATCCAGGGGATGGTCACGGATCCCACCGTGGCGGCGATGGCCGCCTGGTTGTGGACCACGCTGCCCAGTCCCGCGGACGCCACGGTGGACACCCACGCCGGCCCGCCCTTGACCCCGCCGATCAGGGAGTTGAGCAGGTCGATCAGCCGGTCCAGGACGCCGGTTTTGTCCAGCAGGTAGCCCATGAACACAAACGCCATGGTGGCGTAGACGATCTCGTCCGTGATGGCCGAGTACAGCGCATCCCAGCCGATCTGGGCCGCTGCCGCCCCGGTGAACGGAAGTACGGCCAGGAATCCGAGGATCATGGCTTCCCCCACGCTGCGCTTGAGCACGGTGGTCCACAGCAGGATGACGGCAAGGTAGGCGCCGAGTGCCCAGATGCCGATCATGCTGCTGCTCCTGACGGCGGGACGCCGGTGATGTGGTGGGTCATGTAATACCTGTTCCTGATTCTGCCGGACTCTGGGGTCAGCGCAAGGCCGGTGCGGTTTCCAGGGCGATCCGGGACAGCGCAGCCGCGGAAGCGGTGGTCATCTCGGCAGGCACTCCAAGATCGCCCAGGTAGCTGGCGGTGTCCTGCATTTCCTTCGAGCGCCGGACGGCATGCTTGGCCGTGCCGGTCAGGAAGCGGTCAATGACTGCCTGCCCGTCACCGGCCAGCTGGCTCGCGATCTGGGCCCGGATCCATTCCTCAAGCCCGGCCGCCCGGCCGGCAGTGACGGCCTCGACCACCACGGAGGCCATGCCCTTCATCAGGACGCTGCGGAGGAGCTTGTGGGCCATGGCCGCCCCGGGTTCCCCTTCAGCAATTTCGACGTCGACGCCAAGCGGGCCGAGGAGGTCAGCCACAGCCTGCGCACCCGGTCCGCTCACCATCAGCGGGGTCTTCTCTCCCAGCGCGGAGACCGGCCCGAGGATGGCGACGTCGGCGAAATCGGCTTTGCTGGCGAACTGTCCAAGTTCCTGCATCACCTGGGGCGAGGAGGAGGTGAAGTCCGCGTAGCAGCTGCCTTCTTCGAGGACCGGGAGGCACTCCTGGGCGACGCTGCGCGCGGCGGCGGCGCCCGTCATCACCAGGACAATGTCCGCTCCTGCGCTGGCTTCGGCTGCGGATGCGGCGCGGGTAACGCCGGCTGGGGTAGTGGGGGCAACGGGATCAAACCCGGTGACCCGGTGGCCTGCGGCGTGGAGTGCCGCGGCGTAGGTGGCTCCGGCTTCGCCGAGGCCAATGACGGTTACCGCTGTCATGGTTTTCTCTGTCTTTCTTGCGTTAGCCGCGGGCTGCGACGATGGCTTGCCGGCGGTTGGTTTCATCGGCGAACACTGCTTCCGCAGCCTCGGCGACGGCGGCCGCCTGCGCTCGGGGGATGACCACCACGCCGTCGGAGTCGCCGATGATCACGTCGCCCGGGAGGACGGGGACGCCGCCGAAGGCGAGCGGCGTCCCCAGGCGGTACGGGCCGTTCTTGTAGGGGCCTGCGGGGGAAGTAGCCCGGGCGAAGACGGGCATGCCAATCTCACCCAGCGCTTCGGCGTCGCGCGCTGCTCCGTCCAGCGCGAAGCCGGCGATGCCGAGGTTGATGGCACGTTCACCGATGAGCTCCCCAAGCAGCGCGCGGGACTCATCCCCGCCGCCGGCAACCACAATGACGTCTCCCGGCCGGGCGAGTTCGAGGGCCTTGTGGATGCCCTGGTTGTCGCCGGGGCGCGTCCACACGGTGAAGGCCGGCCCGGCAAGCCGGGCCCCTGGCCAGACGGCCTGGATCGCGGAGTCCGCGACGCCGAGGCGGTCTACTGCGTCGCCGATGTTGGCGGCGGGCAGTTTGGCAAGGCGCTCGACCACGTCCGTGTCGGGACGGGGGAAATCGATTGCGTCGATGGCGGGGGTTGTCATGGCGGGTCTTTCCTTACGTTGCGGGAGTCAGTCTTTTTTCTGGACCAGCGGAAGGACCTTCTTGAAGTCCCCTTCCTGGCTTGCCCAGAACGTCTGGTAGTCGGCGCCGTTGAGGTAGCTGGTCTGCAGGCCAAGGTCCTTCATTTTCTGCACCACGGCGGGGTCCTCGATGGCCTTCTGGATGGCTGCCTCAAGCTTCTTGGCCACGTCGGCGGGCAGGCCGGCCGGGGCGGAGTAGCCGCGGGCGGTGCCTGCGATCAGGTCGTAGCCGGATTCCTTGAACGTGGGGACGTCCGGCAGGGAAGGTGCACGCTCCTCGGACATGACTCCCAGCACCCGCGCCTTGCCCTGCTTGCTGAGATCGTTCACGTCACTGACGTTGGCCACCAGGATGTCAACATGCTTGCCAAGGAATGCCGTGGTTGCCTGTGATGCGCCCTCCGAGAAGTGGACCGGGGCGAACTCCGAGCCGGTGTTTTCCTGGATCTGGGCCAGGGCGAAGTGTTCGCCCGTCTGGAGTCCCGTGGTGCTTGCGGTCATGGACTTAGGGTTGGCCTTGGCAGCGTCGAGGAGGTCCTTGAGCGTCTGGTACGGGCTGTCCGGCTGGACGGCGATCACCGCGGGGTCGATGACATGCCGGCCCAGGGGCTGGAAGCTTTCGCGGGTGTACTTGGCACCGCGGGACGGGTCCAGCGGTGAAACGACTACCGACGGCGAACCGGTGGCACCGATCGTGTAGCCGTCCGGCTTGGCGCTGGTGAGCTGGGTGTAGCCGATCTGGCCACCGGCGCCAGGCTTGTTGATGACCTCGACGTTGGTTCCGAGTTCCTTTTCGAGGACCGGCTGGATGAGCCGGGCGGCGGTGTCCACCGCGCCGCCTGAACCGAAGGCGACGATGAGGTCGATGGACTTGCCCTTTTTCGGGAAGTCGCTGGCGGCGCCGGTAGCACCGGTAGCACCGGCGTTGGCACCGCAGCCGGTCAGTCCGATCAGGGATGCCGCGGCAAGGGCGGCGGCGAGGCGCATACGGGTTTTCATGGGTCTTCTCCTTTGAAGGTGGGGATGGGTGAAAGTGGAGTTGGTTGGGGTTTAGGTTTCGGGGTCTTCGTTGAGCGCCTTCGGCTTGCGGAGCTTGAGGAGCGGGCTGAAGATGATCAGCAGTCCAAGGCCGATCAGGACGGCGGAAATGGGACGGCTGGTGAAGATGCTGAAGTCACCCTGGGAAATCTCGAGGGATTCGCGCAGGGAGCGTTCCATCAGCGGCCCGAGCACCAGGGTCAGCACCATGGGTGCCAGCGGGATGTCCAGGTGGCGCAGTGCCAGGCCCAGGAGGCCGAAGCCGATCATCACGAAGACGTCGAAGACGCTGAAGTTGATGGTGTAGGCGCCGATGACCATGAACAGCAGGATCAGGGCGGTGAGGATCGAGGACGGGACGCGGAGGATGGAGGTCCAGAGGCCCACCAGCGGGACGTTGAGCAGGAGCAGGATCAGGTTGCCGATGAAGAGGCTGGCGATGATGGCCCAGGCGATCTCGGAGTTCTCGGTGAAAAGGGTGGGCCCCGGGGTGAGGCCCTGCTGCAGGAATGCGCCCATCAGCACGGCGATGGTGGGTGAGGCCGGGATGCCGAGGGTGAACAGCGGGATCAGGGCCGCGTTCGCGTGGGCGTTGTTGGCCGTTTCGGGACCGGCGACGCCCTCGATGGCGCCCTTCCCCAGTTCGTGGCGGTTGCGCGAGAACTTCTTTTCCGCACCGTAGGAGAGCAGCGAGGACACGGAGCCGGTCATGCCCGGGATGAGGCCCAGGCCGAAGCCGATGCCGGTGCCGCGGGCCATGGCCGGGGCGCTGCGGAGCCATTCCTTGCCGGTGGGAAGCAGCGAGCGCAGGTTGGGTGCGTGGACCGCGGCCGGCTGGTCGCCCTTGCGGTAGGAGAGCAGTTCGGAGAGTCCAAAGACGCCCACGATCACCGCCACGAAACTGACCCCGTCCAGGAGCCGGTCCACGCCGAAGGTAAAGCGCGGCGCGCCGGCCACCGGGTCGATGCCGACCATGGCGATCAGCAGGCCCAGGGCGCCGGAGATGACCGCCTTGACCATGGATTTGCCTGCGAGCGCGACAAGCAGGGAGATGCCCACCACCATCAGGGCGAAGAATTCCGGCGGACCTACCAGCAGGCCGAGTTCTCCCAGCGGTTTGGCGGCAGCCACCAGGCCCAGGGTGGCTATGGTGCCGCCCACAAAGGATCCGACGGCGGCGATGGTCAGGGCGGCGCCTGCTTTGCCCATCTTTGTCATGGCGTAGCCGTCGATGGTGGTGATGGCCGAAGCTGCTTCACCGGGGGTGTTGAGCAGGACGCTGGTGATGGTTCCCCCGTAGGCGGTGCCATAGAAGATGGCACACAGCATGATGATCGCCCCGGTCGCATCCATGTTCAGCGTCAGGGGGATCAGCAGGGCGACGCCGGCGACGGGGCCGATGCCGGGCAGGACACCGATGATAGTGCCCAGCAGGCAGCCCAGGAAGGCAAACAGCAGGTTCTGCCAGGTCATGGCGGCCGCGAAGCCGCCCATCAGTTCGTTGAAGACATCCACGTCTAGAGTCCGATCGCGTTAAGGAAGGGAAGGGCGGACACCGGCAGCGCGACGTTCAGGCCGTAGTTGAAGGCGTAAAACGCTCCGAAGCTTCCGGCCACCGCGATGATCAGCGAGGACACCCAGGTCCTGCGCCCGCGAAGTTTCAGGTGGTACAGGAGGAAGAGGAACATGCTCAGCTGGAAGCCGAGCAGGTCCATCACGGCCGCGAGGATTACCAGGCTGAGAACCACGGCGATCACCAGTCCGCGGTCAACGCCTTCAGTGGCTTCGCTGGGCCGGCGGAGCTCCTGGAGCAGCCACACCACCGCCATGGCTGCCAGGACAGCCCCCATGGCAAACGGGAAGAGTCCGGGGCCGGGGCCCAGGGACGTCCAGAGTCCGAGATCGATCGAGGTGACCAGGACGTAGGCGCCGACGGCTGCGAAAGCGCCGATCCCCACCAGCACGGAGGGAGCCACTCGGCCGGTGCTCGCTGGTTTGGTCATCACTGACTCCGTTGTCATTGGTTCCTTCTTACTGTGCGTGCTTTTCACGCTGTGTCGTTGCATTTCATACAATGAAACTATATTGCGTACAGAGAAATAGTGACAGCAGACACACCTGCTGTCAAGCGCAAGGAACTTACATACAATGAAAGGATGGCGACGATGACACCCCCGTCCGCGGACAGCGCGGCAGACGAGGGCCCCAAGGCCTCGAATATGCGCTCCCTCTCGCGGGCCATGGAGGTCTTCGCGGAACTGCAGCGGGCTGAACGGCCGCAGCGGCTCAGCGACCTCGCCAGGACGTGCGGCATGAGCCTGCCCACAACCCTGAGGATCCTGCGGGTGCTGCAGGATTTCGGCATGGTGAGCCAGACAGACAAGTCCTACCGGATCGGGCCGGCCGTGCTTCCGGCGGCAAAGAGCTTCCTTGAGAACGATCCCTTGGCGGTTGCGGGACGTCCGGTCCTGCAACAGCTGGCAGCGCAGACCGGCATGTCCGTGTCTCTCCATACCCGGCTCGGGAACGAGCGGATCCTGGTGGCGCGGGTTCAAGGAGAGGCGCCCATGCAGTACGACCTTCCCCTGGGTAAGCGCCTGCCGCTCACCCGCGGCGCGGCAGGGAAAATCCTGATTGCGGACGCCTCTGACGCAGAGCTCGAACAGGTCGTGGCGGGCGCTATCGCCGCCGGGCATGAGGAGCCGGGATTCACGGTTGAGGAGCTGCGGTCGCGGCTGCCCGGGCCAGGCGTGGACTACGCGTACTCCGCGAACGAGCGCGTTGTGGGCGTGCTCTCCGTCGGAGTTGCCTTAACCAACAGGGCAGGCCGCGCCAACGAGGCCATGGCACTGAACTGCCCGGCAGAGGCGACGACCGAAGAGAAAATCAAGGCCAATGTGCCGGAGCTGCGGCGCGCCGCCCGCAGGTTGTCCGAACTGCTCGAGGGCTCCGTCTATTAGGAGGCTTGCACGCAGCCCCGCGCCGGGGGCGGCGGAACCGCAGGAGAACCGCGGTGGGACGTTCGGTGAACATCCGGCAAAATCCGCCGATTGCGCCGCAGGGGGCGTTGATACTGGAGTACATGCCTTTTGTTACCCGCCAGTACGGACAATCGCCCACCCGCCGCCAGGTCCTCCGCGCAGGCGGCCTTGCCGCGGCCGTCGCCGGGGTAGCGCCCCTCGTCTCAAGCCCTGCCCAGGCGGCTGACCCGCTGTTCGCGCATGGAGTTGCCTCCGGTGACCCGCACCCGGACAGCGTGGTGCTCTGGACCCGGGTAACCCCCAGCCCGGAAGCCACGCCCGGCTCGGGACTCGGCCCGGCTGCAACAGTGAACTGGGAGGTGGCAGCGGATCCCGCCTTCGGCAGGATTGTTGCCAAGGGATCAGCAAAGACCGGGCCGGAGCGTGACCACACCGTGAAGGTGGTGGCCGGACGCCTGCAGCCGGGAACGGCTTACTGGTACCGCTTCTCGGTGGGCCGGGCGGTTTCCGCCGCCGGCCGGACCAAGACCGCACCGGCGGCCGGAGCCCAGGTGGAGCAGCTGCGCTTCGGCGTGGTCTCCTGCGCCAACTACCAGGCAGGCTACTTCAGCTCCTACCGCCACCTCGCCCAGCGCGGGGACCTCGACGCCGTGCTGCACCTCGGCGATTACCTCTACGAGTACGCACCCGGGGAGTACCAGGCGAGGAACGTCGTCGTACGCCCGCACCATCCCGCCGTCGAAATGACCACCCTCTCCCACTACCGGCGCCGGCACGCCCAGTACAAGACGGACGCCGACCTGCAGGCCCTGCACCTGGCTGCACCCTTCATCGTCACCTGGGACGACCATGAGGCGGCCAACGATGCCTGGGGCGGAGGGGCGGAGAACCACACCGAGGGCGCGGAAGGCCTGTGGGCCGAACGGCGCGCGGCGGCCAACCAGGCCTATGCGGAGTGGATGCCCGTGCGCTACCAGCCAGGCAGTCCGCTGTACCGCCGCCTGGACTTCGGTTCGCTGGCCAGCCTGTCCATGCTGGACCTCCGCTCCTACCGGAGCCAGCAGGCCGCCAACGGGCTGGACCCTGCGGTGGACAGCCCGGACCGGACCATCACGGGAGCTGCGCAGATGGACTGGCTGCTGGGCAACCTCACGTCCGGCGGCCCGCAGTGGAAGCTGGTGGGCAATCCTGTGATGATTGCACCCGTCCGGGTTCCGTCCACGCTCAGCCTGGCGGAAGTGGCGGGAGTCCAGAAGCTCATGGGCGGCACCACCATCGACGGCGTCCCCTACAACGTGGACCAGTGGGACGGCTACGAGGCGGACCGGAGCCGGGTGGTCCGGCACCTGCGGGACCAGGCGATCAAGGACACCGTCTTCCTCACCGGCGACATCCACTCCGGGTGGGCCTGCGACCTCCCCGCCGACCCCCTGACCTATCCCACCACGGGCGATTCGGTGGCGGCGGAACTCGTCTGCACGTCGGTGACCAGCGACAACCTTGACGACATCCTGAATGCGCCGCCGCGGACCTCCTCCCTGGCGGTGGAGTCAGCCATCAGGGCGGCCAACCCCCACGTGAAGTACCTCGACTTCGACTCGCACGGCTACTCCGTCCTGGACGTCACGCCTGCGGGCGTCCGCATGGACTGGTACGTCCTTGCCGACCGGACTGCGCAGGCCTCGGCGGCCACGCTGTCCACCTCGTTCAGGGTGGGTGCCGGCACCGGCAAAGCCGTCCCGGCAACCGGCGGCGCGCTGTGAACCCGGACCGCCGCCAGTTCCTGCGTCTCGCCGGCGCCGGAAGTGCCGCCGTCGTCCTTTCTGCCGCGCCCGGAACCTCGTGGGCCGGCCCGACGGCGAATCCCGGCGCCGCGCGGACCCGCACCTACGTCCTTGTGGTGGACGGCTGCCGGCCGGACGAGATCACGCCTGGGCTGACCCCGCGGCTCGCCGCGCTGCGGGCGGAGGGCACCAACTTCCCGGCCGCAAGGTCCCTGCCGGTGATGGAGACGATCCCCAACCACGTCATGATGATGACCGGCGTCCGGCCGGACAGGTCCGGAGTGCCCGCCAACTCGGTCTTCGATGCTGCCGAAGGGGCAGTGCGGGACATGGACCGCGAAACCGACCTCCGCTTTCCCACGCTCCTTGAACGCCTGGGCGCATCCGGCCTCACCACCGCCTCCGTCCTGAGCAAAAAGTACCTCTACGGGATCTTCGGCACGCGGGCGAGCTACCGCTGGGAGCCTTCGCCGCTGCTGCCGGTAACAGGGCACGCGCCGGACGCCGCCACCATGGACGCGCTGCTGGCCATCGTCAGCGGCCCCGATCCGGACTTCACGTTCACCAACCTCGGCGATGTTGACCGCATGGGGCACTCGGACCTGACAGGGACCACCCTCCAGGCAGCACGCAGCGCCGCCCTCGCGGACACCGACCTGCAGGTGGGCCGGCTGGTGGACCACCTGGTTGAGGCCGGCAAATGGGAGTCGAGCGTCCTGGTGGTGCTTGCGGACCACTCCATGGACTGGTCCCTGCCCACCAATGTGGTCTCGGTGGACCTCATCCTCCAGGCCCGGCCGGACCTCCGGTCCTCCATCACGGTGGCCCAAAACGGCGGCGCGGACCTGCTGTACTGGACCGGCCCCGCGGAGGAGAAGGCGGCAGGCCTCCAGGCAGTGCGCTCCCTGGTCCAGTCCCACCCCGGCGTGCTGTCGGTGTACGCTCCTGCCGAGCTTCGGCTGGGGGCGGAGGCCGGGGACCTGGTGGCCTTCTGCCGCGCCGGCTGGCGGTTCTCGGACCCCTACATCGCCTCGAACCCCATTCCCGGCAACCACGGCCACCCAGCCACCGAGCCCATCCCGTTCTTCATCTCCGGCGGCAGCCCCCGCGTGGTCCGCGGCCGCACGTCGTCTGACCCGGCGCGGACGGTGGACGTGGCTCCGACGGTCGGCGCCCTGTACGGGCTCAAGGCACCAGCCGGTGGCTACGACGGCGTTGCCAGGACGACGGCGTTCAGCGGCTGAGGAGGCGGCGTACATCCCGGGAGCCTGCCTGAGGCGGCCAGGCTGCCGCAGGATTGCTCGGCTTAAGGGCGTGGAGAACATCGTCCCGTAGCTGTAGGAGCGAGCCGATGAGCAGCACGGTGCCGCCGTGGGCAGGTGCCCAGACCGTGGCTTCGGACCAGTATCCGATCTTTCATGGACCCCAGGTCAACCCCGAGGTACTCTGACCTGCAAAGCCCTGGGGTAAACGGGGCTCACTGCGCCGGCGGAGGCGCCGTTGAACCGCATCCGGGGGATTTGATGACCACACAGGTCCATGCCGAAGTCGAACAACGTTCCCTGGCTGGCGAGAGCTCAGGCGACGGACCCGCAGCCTCAGACCCCGGCCAAACGAACTTCACCCTCACCGTTGAAAGCGAACGTATTCTCCGGATTACGTTGCGTCCCGGAAGCCAGATTACTGCCGCGGACGGAACCTCCGTGCGGGAGCGCTTCCTGACCCTGACCGGAGGCGCGGGCTGTGCGGTCTTACTGCAGATAACGGGCGTTAAGCATGTCAGCCGAGATGCCGTCCGTGTCTTCAGCGAAGCCATTACCGTCACAGCCTTTGCAATCCTCGGCAGCACGTCAGTGGACCGGGTCATCGCCCACGGACGGCGCGGACTGCCCTTGCCACAGTGCCCGAGCAGGTTTTTCACAGACGAGCAGGAGGCCCTGAAATGGCTCCGCACTGCGAGCGTCTCGGCCGGGTCATGATCTACGTTGCGTGAAGATCCGGTATTGGCGAGCACATCTGGCGTCCGGCCCATGAACATTCTTCGCCCGTTACGCGACCTTCTCCAGCCGGCTGGCGCGGGTTTCCACTCCTTCAAAATGGGTGCCCTTGAAGAAGAGGAGGGGCTCGGCGTCATCCCGCGCCCCCAGGGCACGGACGGCGCCCACCACGATGGTGTGGTCGCCGTCGTACTCGGTATGCAGTTCGCAGTCCACCCAGGCGAGCGCCTGGCCCAGTACGGGGTTGCCCAGGGGCGACGCAGAGTTACGCGTTCATGCCCCGAAGCATGGCGTAACGAAGCAGCCTCCTGACCAGCGGCTTTGACGGGATAGTGTGGGCGGATGGAGATGCGCCTTGAGGTTGTGCAGGTACCCGTGTCCGATGTGGACAGGGCGAAGTCCTTTTACACGGAGAAGCTGGGCTTCGTACTTGACCACGATGTGGAGCACATTCCCGGGATGAGGGTAGTGCAGCTGACGCCGCCAGGTTCCGCCGCTTCGATCGTCATTGGCACGGGAATGACAGCCATGGCGCCCGGCAGCCTCGAGGGGCTGCAGCTGGTGGTGCCGGACCTGGTTGCAACGCGCGGGGAACTCGTGAGCCGGGGCGCGGATATCAGCGAGGTCCAGGACATGGGCGGCGTCTTGTTCGCCCATTTCGTCGATCCGGACGGCAACCGCTGGGTCCTCCAGGGCGCCACGCCGCCCGCTGTCAGGGAGGCGCACCCGGGCGGCTCCTGACCGGTGTCCCGCTTCCCCGTCAGTTGCGCGGCAGTCCGATGGCGCGGCTGATCAGTGCGTCAAACTGGCGGTCGCCGAGCAGGTGGCGTGCGGTGATCAACGGCTTGGCTCCGAAGCCCATGGCGTAGCGGGTCTTGGGGGTTGAGGCGGTCACCGCCTTCCCGATTGCATCAGCCACGACCGACGGCGGCGAGTTCCGGTTTCCGGACGCCTCCGCCCTCAGCGTCTTGGCCACGGCTTTCGCCTGGGCTGCATAGGGTCCGTGTCCTGAGGTCTCCTCCAGGTTGTCGGCGGCGATGCAGCCCCACTCCGTGGCGATGCTGCCTGGCTCGATGACCACAACGTCGATGCCGAAAGGCTTAACCTCCAGGCGGAGGCAGTCGCTGAGTGCCTCGAGGGCGAACTTCGTCCCGTGGTACCAGCCGCCCAGTGGAGTGTAGATCTTCCCGCCCATCGAGGTGATGTTCACGACGATGCCCGAACGCTGCGCACGCATGTGCGGCAGCACCAGCTGCGCCAGGCGGATGGCGCCGAAGACGTTCACCTCGAACTGGCGGCGGCCTTCATCGATGGGGACATCCTCGAGCGCACCGTAAGAGCCGTAGCCTGCGTTGTTCACCAGGACGTCGATGCGGCCGGTCCCGGCGACGATCTCCTCGACACCAGCACTCATGGACGCTTCGTCCGTCACGTCCATGGCGAGCGGCCGGATGCCCTCCGCCGCCAGTTCCTGCAGCCTGTCCGCACGCCTGGCCGCGCCGTACACGGTAAAGCCGAGCGCCTGCAGCTTGAGGGCGGCGGCCTCCCCGATGCCTGAGGATGCTCCTGTAACAAGGGCCGTTTTGGTGGTCATGCTCCTAACCTAGGGCGGGTCCGAACCACCTGGCCAGCGCCTCGCTGAGGTCCGCGTCCTTTCCCTCCCCGACCCAGGCAACATACCCGTCGGGCCGGACCAGGACGGCGCCGGGGGCAATGACGTCACCGAGCACCGGAAGCTCCCACGGACCATCGCAGCGGGCGTCCACCAGCTTCATCCGCTCCGGCCGCTGCAACCCGTCGAAGGCACCCGGCACCCCCAGATTCAGCAGCAGCGGCCGGGCGTCATGCAGCAGCGAATACACCGTGCGGGGTCCTTCCCGGGTGACAAGGTCGGCGTCGGGCATCCGGCGCCCCAGCAGCGGGTGGCCCTCGCCGAGGTCGTACCGGACATCCAGGCCGGACTGCATCCCGGCGAACCGCTTCCGGGGCTCCTCCATGCCGAGGAGCTCGGCAACAACTTCCCCTGCCGCCTTGATCCGCGGGTCCGGACGGCGCAGCACGCTCTGCGCCATGGTGTTGCGCAGCACCCGGGCGGCCACGGGGTGGCGCTCCGAATGGTAGGTATCCAGAAGGGAGTCGGGAGCCACGCCGTTGACCACCTGCCCCAGCTTCCAGCCCAGGTTCACCGCGTCCTGCACCCCGATGTTCAGGCCCTGGCCGCCGTCCGGTGCATGCACGTGCGCGGCGTCGCCCGCGAGCAGGACCCGCCGGTCACGGTATACGGCCGCCTGCCGGCTCATGTCCGTGAACCGGGAAATCCAGGTGGGGCTGTGGGCGCCATAATCAGTCCCGCAGGCGGCAATCAGGGCCGCCCGGAGATCGGCCAGTGTGGGTTCCGTCGCTGGCCCCACGTGCTCCTCGGTCACCATGACCCCCACCGGCCCGCTGTCCGCGTAGACAACATTGCCATCCACGATCTTGTACTCCCGCCGCCCAAAGGAATGGATGCCAAAAGCATTTTGGTGCACACCAAACTCCGGCTGTCCGGTCATCTCCACCTCGGCAATCAGTGCGCTGGTGGTGGGATCCCAGCCGGGGAAATCGATCCCGGAAGCTTTGCGCACGAGGCTCCTGCCGCCGTCGCACCCCACCACGTAGCTGCCGCGCAGCATCCTGCCGTCCTGGAGGTGGAGGTCGACGCCGGCACTGTCCTGGGCGAGGCCCATCACCTCAGTCCCGCGATGGAACGTCACGGGCAGCTCCGCCACCCAGCCCGCCAGGATGCGTTCGATGTGGTTCTGCCACAGCCCCAGCCCGTACGGATGGCGGGTGGGAAAGTCGCTGATATCGAGGCGGGTCTGCGCGAATCCGGCCACTTGGGCCACCTGCCCCTCCGCGATGAACCGCCCGGCGATGCCGCGCTGGTCCAGCACTTCAATGGTCCGGGCGTGCAGGCCGCCCGCCCGCGCACCGGCGAGCTCCTGGCTGTGGCGCCGTTCCACAATGGCTGCGTCAACTCCTGCCAGCGCCAGCTCCCCGGCCAGCATCAACCCGGTGGGGCCGCCGCCCACAATCACTACCGCATGCCCAGTCATCGCTTGCTCCCGTTCTCCCGGTGTCCGGCCCTGCGATTATCCGGCCGGGTACCGGCCTTGCCGCAAGCCCCGCCCCCAGCGGTACATTGGAAATGGAAGGAGTCCAGGAATTAAGCATCGATTGCTCCGTACTTGTCGTTTTCGAGGCTGAAAACGACAAGTACGGAGCAATCGATGGTTAAAGAGGGGGTTACCAGGCCTGGTGTTCGCGGGTGAGGCCGAAGGGGACGGCCTCACTGAGGTCCACAGTGAACCTATCGACCCCGAGGCGGGTGACCAGGATGCCGTGGCGCTTCCCGGCGAGGGCATGGGCCTTGGCGGCCGTAACGGCGGCGTCGAGTTCAGCGTCCATGCTGTGGCGGTCGGCAACGGTCAGGGTCAGGGGAAAGTTCATGGTCGAGCCTCGTGGATAGGGGGGTCAGGGGCAGTCACCTGCGCTCCCCAAGGCTGCAGACGAAGCGGCGCAGTTGGTGCGCCTCGGACCATGGTCCCCCAGCAGCCCACCGCCAGCAACTTGAAAAATCAACCAAAGAAGTTGCCGCAGGTCAGGAGCACTGACGCTGCCGGGTGCGGAGGCAATTACGGGGCCGCAAAGGCCGTGAATTAGAGTTGGACAGGAGTGGGCGCTGTTTCTGACGGCTCTCCCATGCCCCTGAACAACGCCAGGCGGCAGAACCAAGCAACCAGCGCAGCACCACACCTGTGCCACAACCTGACAAGGATCCCGCCATTTCCACGGACGCTTTCTTCGGCAGACTTACCCGGATCCGCAACGTCATCCTTCCCGCACCCGCCCGGACGCGGCTGAACACCGGGCGCGGACTGCTGGGCGGGTTCATCGTGGTGCACCTGGTCTTCCTGGTCTTCGCCGCCTCACTGTCCCTGCGCGGCGAGGCCTTCAGCGACACCTTCATTTACCGCGACTGGGCCATGGCAGGGTTCAACGAGGCCAACCTCCGCGGCGGGCCCAGCCCGTGGGTCTACCCCATCCTGGCGCTGATCCCCATGGCCATCGCAGGCGTCGCCGGGCCCGGACCGTTCTTTTTCCTCTGGGTCCTGATGACCACGCTGCTCAACGGCTGGGCCCTCCTCAAACTGACCAGCCGCGGCCGCGACCGGAGCGCCATCCCCGCCGCGTGGTGGTGGCTCGCCTTCACCTTCATGATGGGCTGGCTCGGCTTCGCCCGCGTGGACGGGCTCACCGCCCCCCTGGTGCTGGTTGCCCTGGCATACGGCGTGGGCCGGCCGTTCATCGCCTCCGTCCTGCTGGCCATCGGCACGTGGGTTAAGGTCTGGCCGGCAGCGGTCATGCTGGCACTGTTCGCCGTCGTCCGGAACCGGATCCTGGTGGTACTGGCGGGAATTGCGACGACGGCGGGCGTCGTTGCGCTTGCCGCTGCGCTGGGCAGCGTCCCCAAGCTGTTGAACTTCCTCACCCAGCAGGGTGACCGCGGCATGCAGCTCGAAGCCACGTTCACTACGCCCTGGCTCTGGCTGTCTGTCCTGGACGTGGGCGGTTCCCGGATGTACATGAACACGGACATCAACTCCATGCAGGTGGACGGCCCCGGTACGGCCTTGATGTCGGTGCTGATGCAGCCCCTGCTGATCCTGGCCGCGCTGCTGGTTGCCGGCATGACGTTCTGGGCGCTGCATAACGGCAAAATCAGCGGCGGCGTGGACCGCACGGAGCTTCTCCTGGCCGGCGCCCTCACCCTGGCCACCGCGTTCGTGGTCTTCAACAAGGTGGGTTCCCCGCAGTTCATGGTGTGGCTCGCCCCGGCTGTCGCCGTCGGGCTGGCCCACAGTTGGCGGGAATGGCGCGTCCCGGCCACCATGCTGATCGTCATCGCCGTGGCCACGTACTTCATCTACCCGCTCTTCTACGACGCCCTGAGCCACAACAACCCCTGGATGGCGCTGGTGCTGACCATCCGCAACGTCCTCCTGGTGGTCCTGTTCCTGTGGAGCGTCCGCCGCCTCTACCTGCTGGGCAAAAAGACGCCCGCAGCGGCTCCCGCGCTGAAGGAGTCCTGAGATTTCCACGAAGTTCTTTGACCGGCTGGTCACCGTCCGCACGAAAGTCCTGCCCGCCAAGGTGGTGGACTGGTTCGCCCGCCCGTCCAGTGTGTGGTGGGGCTTCGCCGTCGTCCATCTCTACTTCCTGGGCTGGATGGCGTCCTTTTTCCTGCACGGCGATACGTTCAGCGACACGGAACAGTACCGCCAGTGGGCCATGGACGGCTACAACCCGCAGGACCTGGACGGCAAGATCAGCCCCTGGGTCTACCCGGTGCTGGCGCAGATCCCCATTTTCCTTGCCGGCATCGCGGGACCGGACCTGTACCTGCTCGTGTGGTTCCTGATCATCACAGCCCTCAACGCCGTCGGCCTCGCCTTCCTCACCCGCGGACCGCGGAAGGTGGCCGGCATTGCGCCCGCGTGGTGGTGGCTGTTCTTCACTGTCTTCATGGGCTACCTCAGCTTCGCCCGCGTGGAGGGCATCACCGCGCCCATCGTGCTGATCGCGCTGCTGTACGCGGCCACGCGCCCGGTGGTGGCCGGCATCCTGCTCAGCATCGCCACGTGGATCAAGGTGTGGCCCGCGGCCGTGCTGGTGCCCATCGTGATCGCCAGCCGGAAGCGGATCCGGATACTCCTCTCCGGCGTGGCCGTGACCGCCGTTGTGGCGCTGGGGACGTGGCTGTCCGGCGGGCTGCCGCACATCCTGGACTTCCTCCTGAACCAGGGCGAGCGCGGCATGCAGCTGGAGGCGACCTTCTCCACGCCCTGGGTGTGGCTGAGCGTCTTCAACATCGCCGGCTCGAGGATGGCGGACAACACCGCCATCAACTCCACGGAGGTCTACGGCCCGGGTGCCGGCACGGCTGCGTTCCTGATGCAGCCGCTCCTCATCCTCGCCGCCGTCGTCGCTGCCGTCCTGCTCGTCCGCGCACTGAACCGCGGCGCCGAGCGGGAGGAACTGTTCCTCGAGGGCTCGCTCATGATGGTCACCGCGTTCATCGTGTTCAACAAGGTGGGCTCCCCGCAGTTCATCATCTGGCTGGCGCCGGTGATCATCGCCGGCCTCACGCATGACTGGAACAGGTGGAAGGTTCCGGCGGCGCTGCTCATGGGGATCGCCATGACCACGTTCGTGATCTATCCCCTGTTCTACACGCCGCTGATCCACGCCCACCCGGTAATGGCGGCGATCCTCACCACCCGCAACGTACTCCTCGTGGTGCTGCTCTGGTGGTCCGTGAAGCGGACGGCGGAACTCGGCCGGAAGCCCGCGGCGGTGCCGGCCAGCGCCTAGCCCGTCAGAAACCCGAAGGCTCGGTTTCGAATTCCGGCTCGCCGGGCTTCTGCTCGTGGTGCAGGGGCCGGAGCGCGGTGGTTTGCGGGATCCACAACAGCGCGTCATAACGTCCCGCCATCCGGGTGGGAACGTAATTGCCGGCCTCGCGCTCCGGATCGTAGACCACGCCGATCGCCCGGTGCCCGCGCCATTCAGTCAGCCAACGGCCGGTACGGTTGCTGCCAAAAACCAGCAGCGACGGTTCGCCGAGGGCATTGTTGAGCAGGTCCTCGTGGCTTCCCTGCCGGGCCGCCGGAACCGTCATTGTTTGCTCCGGCGCGCCCCAGGCTTCCGCTGCGGTGACTGAGCCGGCGTAGGACGCGAACCCGGCAAGTACCACCTCCCCCGGGTGCCGCAGGCGCATCAGTTGTCCGATGTTGTCCATTCCGCCCTGCGCCATGTCCGTGGCCCGGGCATCGCCGACATGGGTGTTGTGGGCCCATACCAGCCCCTTTGAACCCGGTCCGTGGTGGGCGGCAATGCGATCGATGGTGTCGCTCATGTGGTAGTCACGGATATTCCAGGACTGCCGGTCCCCCCGCACCATGGTCCGGTAATAGCGTTCGGCGTTGGCCGCCACCATGGCATTCTGCACGGCGTCGAACGCGGCGGGATCGTCCTTGACCCGGCCGAGCGTCCGGCGCCGCACCTCCGTCAGCAGGCCCACCACATCCGCCTCACAGGATGCGGGTACCAGCCGGCTGCTCCACGCGTAGCGGTGCGGGTCCTCTCCGAACGGGACAAAGCACTGCCAGGCCCGTGTCGCGGCGGGGAGGGCATCTGGGGCGTTGGCCTCCAGCCAGGAGAAGATCTCCCGCAGCGAGTCCCAGAGGGAATAGACGTCAAGGCCGTAGAAGCCGGCGCGCAGCTGTTCAGGGCGGGCGAGGTTCCACTCGCGGAGCCAAGCCAGGAACTCCGCCACCTCGTGGTTCGCCCACATCCAGGTGGGCCAGCGTTCGAAACCGGCGAGCAGCCGGTTCGCATCAAGGTCCTGGTTTTCCTGACCCCGGACCCAGCGGTTGATGCGCCAGCAGTCGGGCCAGTCACCCTCAACACCGATCCAGGTGAACCCATGTTCCTCGATCAGGCGCCGGCTGATCACCGCACGCCAGCGGTAGTACTCCCGTGTGCCGTGGGACGCTTCACCCAGGCAGACATAGCGCGCCCCTGCTGCCCGCCGGATCAGGGCGTCCAAGTCCTGCGGCGCTGCAAGGGGGTGCGCCAGCCGGCGGATTTCCTCCAGCTCCTGCCCGTGGCGTACCGGCACTGACGTAGTAGCCCTGTTCACAGCGGAACCTCCGGTGCGCGTTCCGGGGCTGTTTCCCGCAGCAGGTACCGCGCGAACCACTCCCTGGCCAACGTTGCAGCCTGGGTGAGCGTTCCGGGCTCCTCGAACAGGTGGGTTGCCCCTGGGACCACTTCCAGGCGGACCGGCGCCCGCATCCGGTCCATGGCCTGCCGGTTCAGGGCAAGAACCTGGGTGTCCGCGCCCCCGACCACCAGCAGGGTAGGTGCGCGGACCGCTGCCAGCCGCGGGCCTGCGAGGTCCGGGCGGCCGCCGCGGGAAACGACGGCGTCCACCTCCGGATCAGGTTCGGCCGCCGCCCATAAGGCGGCACCGGCGCCGGTGCTGGCACCAAAATAGCCCACCTTGCATGTTGCCGTGTCACTCCTGCTGTTCAGCCAGCGGGTTGCCGCGCTAAGCCGCTGGGCCAGCAGGCCGATGTCGAAGACATTCCCGCGGTCCACTTCCTCGGCAGGGGTGAGCAGGTCCAGCAGCAGGGTGCCCAGGCCCGCGCCCTGCAGGACTGAGGCAACGTAGCGGTTGCGCGGGCTGTGCCGGCTGCTCCCGCTGCCGTGGGCGAAGACCACCACCGCGCTGCACGGTTCCGGGAGGTGCAGGTCACCGTGGAGCGCCACCCCGTCCACCTCGATTTCCACATCCTGGTCGATGCCGGCAGTCCCCGCCCCGGCGAGGCGTTCACGCAGCGCGGCGGCATCGAGCAACTGCACCACCTCCTCATCGGTGGTGGGCGAGAAGTCGCGGTAGTAGTACCCCACGGCCTGGAAGTTCCGCGCGCTGATCAGGGAGTAGGCCTGGTCCGGCTCGGACAGTGAGCCCATCGCGTCCGCCGGAGCCACAGGAACTGCCAGGATTACCTTCGCCGCGCCCAGGTGGCGCGCAACCTGGCAGGCAACACGCGCCGTCGAGCCCGTTGCGATGCCATCGTCCACAATGATGACGGTCCGCCCGGCCAGGTCCTTCCGGGGCCGCCCCTGCCGGTACCGTTCCAGCCTGGACTCCAGCCGCACACGCTCGCGCCGCTCAACGGCCTCGATATCGTCCTGCGTGACTCCGGCGAGCGAGATGACGCGCTGGTTGAGGACCCGGGCGTCGCCTTCACCAATGGCTCCCATGGCCACCTCCGGCTGGAACGGAAGGCCGAGTTTCCGGACCACAATGACGTCCAGCGGGGCATTCAGGGCCTTGGCAACTTCGGCCGCCACCGGGACACCCCCGCGGGGCAGCCCCAGGACCACCACATCGTCCGCCCGGAACCGGTCCAGCACGAGCCCCAGCTTCCGGCCCGCATCAATCCTGTCCAGGAATTCGTACATCAGGCCACCCTTTCGCGTGGACACCGGTTATCTGCCAGGCATCCGCCAGCCGTCTATCCCTGACCCGGCCCTCCCCTGCGGGCCTGCTACTCTTCCTCAAACGGAATCTCCGCTGCGGCCGACCATGACATCCGCAGGACAAAGTGGCCGTCCGCAATGTTCCGGGCAATCACCGCCCCCGCCGTTCCAGCGAGTTTCACGCCGAACTCCACTTCCATGTGCTCCGGCCCGATTTCCCGCATGGCGTCCACAGCAGCCGCGGCCGCGGGGCGGACGGCGGCGAGCGCGTCCTCCAGCCGGCGGCCGGCATCCAGGATCCCCTGCTCATTCCGGCCGGGATGGTCCACGCCGTAGCTGTTGTCATCCACTTCAACCAGGATTGTCCCGGATCCCACTTCATAGCGGACTACTTCAGTCATGGCGGTGCCTCCAAACATCAGCGGGAAAGGACGGTTGCCGGGTCCCGGTGCGCTTCCAGTAGACACCTGTCCGGAGCGCAGCGGCAGTGCCGAAAGGCCCGGCCGGAGCGGCGCGGGTACGGGTTTGCACCGCGCTTCCCGGGGGACTTTCTACCCTTGCCTGCTTGGGCTGCGGGGCGTCGGATAGGAACATGACGGCAGGAACCGAACGGCCCATGCGCTGGCAGCGAATCTCCAAGGACGTTCCAGGCTTTCCTGTCCGGCCCAACCTGCTGGACTACGGCACCGCATGCCGCGAGTTCTCCTGGGACGATGCCCGCCGGGCACTGTCCGGGCTCCCGGGCGGCGGCCTGAACATCGCCAATGAAGCCGTGGATCGCCATGCGGCCGGGCCGCGGGCGCACCATGAGGCCCTGCGTTTCGTGCGGGCCGACGGATCCACCCACTCCCTGAGCTACCTGGAGCTTGCCGGGCAAACCAACCGCTTTGCCGCGCTGCTGGGGCAGCTGGGCATCGGCCGCGGGGAGCGGATCTTCTCGCTCACCGGCCGCAGCCCCGAACTGTACGTGGCAGTGCTGGGCACCCTCAAGAACGGGAGCGTCTTTTGCCCGCTGTTTTCCGCCTTCGGACCGGAACCCGTACGGCAGCGCCTCCACCTGGGGCAGGGGCGGGCGCTGGTCACCACCAGGGCGCTCTACCGCAGGAAAGTGGCCCACATCAGGGAGAACCTCCCGGACCTCAAGCACGTCCTCCTGATTGATGCGGACGGCGATCCCGAGCCGGGGACCCTCGACCTCGCCGCACTTATGGCGGCCGCGCCGGCGGACCCCATCATGGCTTCCACCAGCGGTGAGGACATGGCGCTGCTGCACTTCACCAGCGGCACCACGGGCACCCCGAAAGGCGCCATCCACGTGCACGAGGCCGTCACCGCCCACTACGCGACGGGCCGGTTCGCGCTGGACCTGCACCCCGGGGACACCTACTGGTGCACCGCGGACCCCGGCTGGGTCACGGGCACCTCCTACGGCGTCATCGCACCGCTGGTGCACGGCGTCACCACGGTGGTGGACGAGGAGGAGATGGACGCCGACCGGTGGTACCGGATCCTGGCTGAGCAGCGCATTACCGTCTGGTACACCGCGCCTACGGCCCTGCGCATGCTGATGAAAGCCGGGGCGGACAGGGCCGCCGGGCATGACCTTTCGGCGCTGCGGTTCGTGGCCAGCGTGGGAGAGCCGCTCAACCCGGAAGTGGTGGTCTGGGGCCAGGAGGCGTTCGGCCTGCCCGTGCATGACAACTGGTGGCAGACGGAGACCGGCGGCATCATGATCGCCAACTTCGCAGCCACGGAAATCAGGCCCGGGTCCATGGGCAGGCCGCTGCCGGGAGTGGAGGCGGCACTTGTAGCGCGCGATGGCGACGGCAAGCCGGTGCTCCGCGACGGTGGACCTGTGCTGGTCACGGAGCCGGACACCATGGGGGAACTGGCCCTGCGCGCGGGCTGGCCATCGATGTTCAGGGGCTACCTCAATGAAGAGGAACGCTACCGCCGCTGCTTCGCCGGGGGCTGGTACCTCACCGGGGACGTCGCAAAACGCGATGCGGACGGATACTACTGGTTTGTGGGCCGCGGCGACGATGTCATCAAGTCCTCCGGCCACCTCATCGGCCCCTTCGAGGTTGAGAGTTCGCTGATGGAGCACGCGGCCGTGGCCCAGGCGGGCGTGATCGGCGTCCCGGATCCGGTGGCCGGCGAAGTGGTCAAGGCCTTTGTGGAGCTCAGGAACGGGTGGCAGCCGTCCGAAGAGCTGCGCCTGGACATCATCGGCTTCGCACGCAAACGGCTCGGCGCCGCCGTTGCCCCGCGCATGGTGGACTTCACCACGGCGCTGCCGAAAACCCGCAGCGGAAAGATCCTCCGGCGCCTCCTGAAGGCCCGCGAGCTGGGGCTCCCCGAGGGGGACACGTCCACCGTCGAAACCACCACGGAGGCACCATGACCGGCACGCCGGAACGGATCGGCGCGGACCAGGCCGGCACCGCGAGGCATCTCCTGCACCAGATGCTCCGCGTGCGGCGGCTGGAGGAAAGGTGCGTCGAGCTCTACAGCGAGGCGAAAATCCGTGGCTTCCTGCACGTCTACATTGGCGAGGAAGCCGTGGCTGCGGGCGTCCTGGACAACCTGGACGCAGGCGATGCCGTGGTGGCGACTTACCGGGAACACGGCCACGCACTGCTCCGGGGCGTGCCCGCCGGCGCCATCCTGGCCGAGATGTACGGCAACGTCCAGGGCTGCTGCCGCGGCCGGGGCGGCTCCATGCACCTGTTCGACGCCGCCACCCGCTTCTACGGCGGCAACGCGATTGTGGCAGGCGGGCTGCCCCTCGCCGTCGGCCTTGCCCTGGCGGACAAGATGGCCGGCCGCGCGCGCGTGACGGTCTGCTTCTTTGGCGAAGGTGCCGTGGCGGAGGGCGAATTCCACGAAAGCCTGAACCTGGCAGCACTGTGGCAGCTGCCCGTGCTCTTCTGCTGCGAGAACAACCTGTATGCGATGGGCACGGCACTGGGCCGCTCCGAGTCGCAGACGGACATTGCACTGAAGGCCGCCGGTTATGAACTGGCAGCGTGGGCGGTGGACGGGATGGACGTCCTGGCCGTGCATGAGGCCGCCCGCCGTGCCGTGGATGCGGTGCGTTCGGGCGCCGGTCCGCACTTCCTGGAGCTGCGGACCTACCGCTTCCGTGCCCACTCCATGTTTGATCCGGAACGCTACCGGGAGAAGGCCGAGGTTGCCCACTGGATCGAGCGGGACCCCATCACCCTGCTGCGCAACGCCCTGGAGGCCGCGGGCCAGCTCAGCGGGGACCAGTGGGCCGGCATCCAGGGTGACGCCGATGCCGAGGTGGCCGCCGCCGTCGAATTCGCCGAGGCCGGGTCTCCGGAACCCGTGGAGGAACTGGCCCGGTTTGTCTACAGCGAGCGGGGACCGGAATGAAAACCACCTACCGGGAAGCCATCCGGGCCGGGATCCGGGACGCCATGAACCGTGACAACCGGGTGTTCCTCATGGGCGAGGACGTCGGCGCGTACGGCGGCTGCTTCGCCGTCAGCCTGGGACTGTTCGAGGAGTTCGGGCCGGAACGGATCCGCGACACCCCACTGTCCGAGTCCGGCTTCGTCGGTGCGGGCATCGGCGCGGCGCTGGGCGGCATGCGGCCCATCGTGGAAATCATGACCGTCAACTTCAGCCTGCTGGCCCTGGACCAGATCGTGAACAACGCTGCCACGCTCCTGCACATGTCCGGCGGGCAGTTCAACGTCCCGCTGGTGATCAGGATGACCACCGGCGCCGGACGCCAGCTGGGCGCCCAGCACTCCCACAGCCTGGAGGGCTGGTACGCCCACATCCCTGGCCTGCGCATCCTTGCGCCCGCCACCCTGGAGGATGCGCGCGGCATGCTTTGGACCGCCCTGGAGGATCCTGACCCGGTGCTGGTCTTTGAACACGGAACGCTTTACAACATGCCCGGCGAACTGGATGACGACGCCGGCCCTGTGGATATTACCGCCGCCGCCATCCGGCGGCCGGGGACGGACGTCTCCCTCATCACCTACGGCGGCACGCTGCCGGCCGTGCTCGACGCCGCGGAGCAGCTGGCAGCCGAAGGCATCGACGCCGAGGTGCTGGACCTGCGGGTCCTGCGACCGCTGGACGACGCCGCCATCCTGGCCACCGTGGGCAAGACGCACCGGGCCGTGGTGGTGGATGAGGGGTGGCGCAGCGGCAGCATCTCGGCCGAGATCAGTGCACGGATCATGGAGGCCGCCTTCTACGACCTCGACGCACCTGTGGGCCGGGTGTGCAGCGCCGAGGTCCCGCTGCCCTACGCCAAGCACCTGGAACTTGCCGCACTTCCTTCGGCCGACCGGATCGTGGCGGCAGCGCGGGAGGTGACGGGCAGGCGTGGGTGAATTCCGCATGCCGTCCCTCGGGGCGGACATGGACCACGGCAAGATGGTGGAGTGGCTGGTCAAGCCGGGCGACTACGTCCACCGCGGCGACGTGGTGGCTGTTGTGGACACCGAGAAGACCGTCATGGACATCGAGACTTTCGAAGAGGGGGTCGTGGCCGAGCTGCTGGTGGACGTCGGCACCACGGTTCCCATCGGCACGCCGCTTGCCCGGATCACTGCCACTCCCGACGACGGGACCGGGGCCGCGCCGCCGGCGGAAACGCACGCGCTCCTCTCGCCCCCGGTGCGGCACCTGGCCCACCAGCTGGGGGTTGATCCTGGCACCATCCGTGGAACGGGGAGGCACGGCGCGGTGACGCGCTCGGACGTGGAACGCGCTGCAGCGCCGGCGGCAGCTTCAGCGCCCGCGGCACCAGCTTCAGCCCCGCCCGCTGCTCCGGCGGCCGCACCGCCCCAGGTGAAGGACGACGGCGGCACCCGCGGGCGGGTGCGCTCCTCACCGCTCGCCCGGCGCCTCGCAGCCGAGCGGGGGGTAGACCTTTCGGCCGTGGCGGGGACAGGGCCCGGCGGGGCCGTCACGGAGGACGACGTCCTCCACGCGGCTGAGGCCACGCCGCCGCCGGCACCACCCTCCGGTGCGGCGCCGGAAGCTCCGGCACCCCCGGAGCCGAAGGCACCTGCCGCCCCGCCGTCTCCGGCAGAACATGAGGCCACGGCCCCGGCGGACCGGCAGCGCGAGGCAAGCCTGCGCAGGGCAGTCGGGGCGCTGATGGCCCGCTCCAAGAAGACGATTCCGCACTACTACCTCAGCACCACGCTGGACATGGGTGCCGCCGTTGCCTGGATGCAGTCGGCCAACCTCCAGCGCCCCGTTTCCTCCCGGCTGGTTCCCTCTGCACTCCTGCTGAAAGCCGCCGCCCTTGCTGCCAGGGACGTTCCCGAGGTCAACGGCCTGTACGTGGATGACGAGTTCCGGCCCAGCCAGGCCGTGCACCTTGGCGTCGCCGTCGCCCTTCGGAAAGGCGGCATCGTGGCCCCAGCCATCCACGACGCCGACCAGCTCCCGGTGGACACCCTCATGGAGCGGCTGCGGGACCTCGTGTCCCGCGCCCGGGCAGGCAGGCTGCAGCGGGCAGAAATGGCGGACCCCACCATCACCGTCACGAACCTGGGCGACCTGGGCGTGGAAAGCGTGTTCGGGGTGATCTATCCGCCGCAGGTGGCCATGGTGGGCCTGGGCCGGCTGATGGAACAGCCGTGGGCCCACGAGGGAATGCTTGGGATCCGCCCCGTGGTGACGGCCACCCTCTCCGCCGACCACAGGGTCAGCGACGGCCTGCGCGGCGCCCGCTACCTTGCACGGCTGGACGAACTGCTGCAGAAACCGGAGGAACTATGAACGAACAGGATGCGCGCACCGCGGTGCACCAGGCTATCGGCCAAGTGGCGCCTGACCTTGAGCCTGGCGACCTTACGGAAGGCGCGCGGCTCCGGCAGGACCTTGAACTCGACTCCCTGGACTTCCTGCGGCTTGTGGAAACTGTAGATGCCGCAACGGGCATAAACATCCCGGAAAGCGACTATCCGCAGGTGGCCACGGTGGGAGGGCTGATCGCGTACATCGCCGGTCACGGCTGACGCCGGGCAGCGCCGCGTCTCGCCGCAACCGCGGCCAAGGCCCAGCGCCACCCCCGTTTTGCCAGGTCAAGCGGCCTGGCCTCGATGAGCAGCCGCCGTGTATGCACGTCAAGGAATAAAAGGTAGAACGTGAAGGCCAGGGCCGTGACGAAGGCCAGCGAGGATGCGTCGATGGGCAGCTCCACGAAGGACCACACGGAGAGCTGGTCCTGCGCGCCGAACACCACGAAGAACGTCACGCCCACGTACAGCGACCTGATCTGCCAGTCGTCCCGGATGCCGGTGACAGCCAGGAACGGCAGGAACCAGAGGATGTACCAGGGCTGGATGATGGGCGAGAGCATCACGACGGCGGTAAACGCCAAGGCCATCCGGCGCACCGCGCGCGAGTAGTCGCCACGGAACATCAGGACCAGGACCAGCGCGATCGCCGCCCATTTCATGCCCGTCCGCAGGACGGTGGCGAACGTGCCGCCGGGCAGCCCCAGCACGTTGCCCAGGAACTCAACCTGCTGGCCCAGGAAGCCCGACGGCGAGTAGCCGGTGTAGCCCGGCGTGGGGTCCATGATGGCCCACACCCACCCCATCCCCAGGTTGTAGGGGATGCCGCTAAGGGCCAGCACGCCGAAACTGATGCCCGCCGTCGCCCCCCACATCAGGAACTTGCGGGGCCAGGAAGCCGACGGGCCCGCCCACATCAGGCCCACAAAGGGAAGCAGGAGCACTGTGATCGGCTTGATGCCGATCGAAGCGGTCACCAGCAGGATGCCGGCAAGGTAGTGGCGGGTGGCCGCGAGGTAGACGCCTGCGACCGCGAGGCCCACCATGAGGGCGTCGTTGTGGGCGCTGGCGATGAAGCTGATCAGGAACAGCGGGTTGGCCACGGAGATCCACAGTGCGCGCGCCCCGTTGATGCCATGCAGCTCCGCCAGCCTGGGGACGTAGATGACGCAGAGCAGGACCCCGACGCCGGCGAGGAGGCGGAACAGGAGGACGGACACGTCCGGCTGGGCGCCGGTCAGCCCCACCACGCCGCGGGCCAGCCAGAGGAAGTAGGGGCCGTAGGGCGTCCTGGCTTCCGCCCAGGCCGGATCGGCGCCGAGCGAGAACCAGTTGCTGAGGGTGGAAATGCCCACTTGGTAGGGGTTCTGGCCCTCCATCACCAACCGGCCCTGGCCGGTGTAGGCGTAGACGTCGCGGGAGAATACGGGAACGCAGAAGAGCAGCGGCAGGGACCAGGCGGAGATGGCGATGACAACGGACCGCAGCGACGATTTGCCCCAGTCGGCCAGGCGCTGGCCCAGCCGGAGCCAGGACCGCATCAGCACCATGGCGCCCACGGTCAGGAGCACGGTGGACACCGTGACTCCCCAGCCCTCGGTGCGCAGGGCGATGACCACCGGCTGCCGGATCATGGGGGAGCCGTTGGCGATCCACCCCGTCCCGATGGAGCCGATGAACATCATGAGGGCTCCAACAAAGCCCTCGATGGTGGCGAGGTAGGCGCGGCCGGTGGCCGGGCCGGAGGCTTTAGCCGGCGCTGCCGGCTGCGTCTCCGAAGTCCCGAGGTGTGACCCGCCTGCCGTCATGTTTGTCTGGTCCCTTACTTGGTTACGGCGCTGGTTGGACCAGCAATAAGGCCGCCCTGCAACGCCGCCATTTTATCAGCCGGGCTTACGGCTGCCCTTCGAGGCTAAAGCATCCGGTCGCTGCGCGCGGTCCGGTTCCGGCCGAGCGACTTTGCCCGGTAGAGGGCGGCGTCCGCTGAGGCGATGAGGCGCTCCACGTCCGTTGTGGCGCCGTCGTAGGTGGAAATACCGTAACTGACTGTCGGCATCTCCATCCCGTCAACAGTTGCTGCCGCGGCGAGGCGCCGGCTGATTGCGTCAGCAATGATTTCCGCCCGTTCGGCACTGGCGCCGGGGACCAGGATGACAAACTCCTCCCCGCCGTAGCGTCCCACCAGGTCTGTGGACCGCACGGTGGCGGTGCAGGCGTCCGCGAAGGTCTGCAGGGCAACGTCCCCGGCGGCATGGCCGTAGGTGTCGTTGACGGCCTTGAAGTGGTCCAGGTCTGCCAGGACCAGGGCGCCGGTGCCCCTGGCTATGGACAGGTCAGCCAGCTGTTCGGCAGCGAGGCTCAAGAATGCCTTGCGGTTGAGGAGCCCGGTGAGGTCGTCGCGGGAGGCCACCATGCGCAGCGCCCTGGTCTGCTGCTCATTGCTGAGTGCCGCCATGCTGAAGGAGACCACCACCAGGAGGACCATGGTCACCAGCGTGGTGACAGCGGAGCCGAACACGGTGGTGAAGACAGGGCCGTCCTGCCCCTCCAGGACAAACGCCGCCCAGCGCAGCAGGTAGAAGATGGACAGCCCGCCCGCCGCAGCTGCCATGGGGATCCTCACCCGCGAGTAGCCTGGTTCAAGCCGCCAAAGCTCGCGCGAGGCAAGGCCTATGGTGAGGCTCATGGCGGCCAGGAACACGGGGCCGCCGGACCACGTGTTGGTGGCCGGGTTGTCCAGGACCGAGGCCACCAGGGTCACCAGGGGGATGCCGGTAAACGCCCATTTTGGCGGCGGCACGGTCCGCAGCGACCGGGCGCCCGCCCATACGGCCACGCCGCCGTGGACCAGGAGCACGTTGCCCAAAGGGTTGGCCCAGACCTGGTGGGCCGTTCCGTCCAGGAGGAAACAGCCGGATCCGGACAGGAAAAACAGCAGCGCCAGGCACCACCAGCCGCTGTAGGGCGAGCGCGTGGTCCGGTAGGCGGAGAAGTAGAACAGGAGCACCAGCACCAAAGCCATCAGGCCAAAGGCGATCCGGAGGGTTGTGGTGTCCAGAGCCATGTTTCCGAGGTCCCCCCACTGCCGAATACCGCGCCGACCCCAAGTATCGCACCGGTCCGGGAGGTTGTCAGGATGGGACTAAGCCCTCGGCCAGGGCCTAGTCTTGTGGGAACAGCCAGCAGGACTATCCCGGAAGGTTAGACGCATGCTCCTTCTCTTTGGTTTCAAGACAGTTCTCAAGGCGCTGCCCGGAAAACCGGCCACATGCCAGTACTGCCGCGCGTTCGCCCACCACCACCTTGAGGAGCGGGCCACCAAGTTCACACTCTTCTTCATTCCGGTGTTCACCACGTCGCGTTCCTACCAGATCACCTGTACCAACTGCGGGTACGTCTCAAGCATTTCCGCACGGCAGAAGCGGGCGCTGGAACTGCAGCGCTAGCGGATGCGGTTGCCAATGGCATAGAAGGAGAAAAACCATGGACGGTTGTGCCGCCCGTGGCTAGAGTAGGACCCGACCATGAGCCTCCGCTCCAGGAGATTGTGGGAAGTACCGGGACGTGTTCCGTCCCGACGTGGGAAAAGGAGGTGTTTGTGATGAATGTTCCAGCCCTGCGCCCTGCGCGCCCCGCGGTTTTCATTCAGACCCTTCCCCTTTTCCGCACCGGCCCCGCCTGACCTCTCCGCGGGGCGCCGAACACCAAGGCCGCAGGCCGGTGCGCGGGGTTTCCCGTGAGGTACAACAGTGAACATATCCACAGGCAGCGCCCTGGACAGCAGCAACACATCAAGCAGCACCCATCACACAAGCGACGGCCCGCTCCCGTACGGCTATACCCCCGCCGTCGCCCAGCACTTCAACGACCATCCGGTGCCGGCCGCCACCGGGCGCGGACGGGTGGTCCGCGTCGACAGGAACCTGCTGCTGGTGGCTGCGGGCCCGGACCTGCTGCACCTGCCGTACCCGCTGGGCGGAGAACCGGCAGTCACCGGCGACTGGGTGTGGCTCGGCCCCAACCGGGCCGGCGAGCGCCAGATCCTCAGCGTCCTCCCCCGCCGCTCGGAACTGAGCCGGAAGCGGGCGTTCGAAGCCTCCTCCGAGGCACAGGTCCTCGCTGCCAACATGGACGCGGTCGGCGTGGTGGTCCCGGTTGACCGGCCCCTGACGCACAACCGGCTGGAACGCACCCTTGTGGCCGCGTGGGACTCGGGGGCCACTCCCCTGGTGATCATCACCAAGGCGGACCTTGCGGACGTAGCGGACGACGTCGTCGGGAAAGTCATCCTGCAGGCGGCAGGCGTGGACGTGGTCACCACCTCCGCGGAAACCGGCGACGGCATCGACCAGCTGCTGGCGCACATTCCGGCGGGCGGGACCATCGTGCTCCTGGGGCCGTCCGGTGCCGGAAAATCCACCCTGATCAATGCCCTGGTGGGCCACAAGGTCCAGGACACCGGTGAGGTGCGCTCCGGGGACTTCAAGGGAAAGCACACCACCACGTCCCGGGAACTTGTGCCGCTCGCGAACGGGACGGTCCTGATGGACACGCCCGGCGTGCGCGGGTTCGGATTGTTCGACGCCGAGGACGGCCTAGGCGAAATGTTCGGTGACGTGGAAGCATTGGCCGCCGCTTGCAGGTTTTCGGACTGTGCCCACCAGGGTGAGCCGGGCTGCGCGGTGCAGGCGGCGATCCACGATGGCACGCTGGAGGAGCGCCGCTGGCACAACTACCTGAAGCTGCAGCGGGAACTTGCCGCTCTGGCCCGCCGCAGCGACGCCGCGGCGCAGCGGGCCTACCAGCGGGAGTGGCACCAGAAGGTGGTCAGTGCCGGAAAATCGCAGCGCTGGGCGGAACGGGAGACGGCGGAACGGAAGGAACGGGCGGCCCGGAAGCGGCGGTGACGGGCACCCTTATCCGATGGTCCCGAACGGTGCAGGGTCAGGCGGCGCTGCTGCCGCGCACCACGAGCTCCGCCGGGAAGATCACCGGGTCCAGCCGCTCCTCGGGGTTGTCGATCGCCCGGATCAACAGCTGCCCTGCCGTGGCGGCCATGTCCACCATGGGCTGGGTCACCGTTGTCAGGCCCAGCCCGTTGGCTGCCAGCAGGGAGTGGTTGTCGAACCCGACCACCGCCACGTCCCCCGGCACTTCCCGGCCCGCGCCGCGCAGGGTGTCGATGACCCCCAGCGCCATGAGGTCGGAGGCCGCGAAGATGCCGTCGAGCTCCGGTTCGCGGGCCAGAAGGTTCCTGGCGGCCTCGGCCCCGCCCGCCGTCGTAAAGTCCCCATGGATGGCGGGCCCGGGCTCAAGCCCCGCCTCCCGCAGCCCCTGGAGCCAGCCATCCAGGCGGTCGGCGGCGGCCGTCATGTCGGTGGGGCCGGCTACGGTCCCGAGCCTGGTGCGGCCGATGGCGGCCAGGTGGCGTGCTGCCAGCCGGCCGCCCTCGAAGTTGTCCAGGTCCACGAAGGGAATCCCCGAACCCGTGTCCCACGGCCGGCCGATGAAAACTGTGGGCAGGCCGGTGCTTCCGAGCGACTCCACCCAGTTGTCCGCCCGGTGGTGCGAGACGACGATCGCGCCGTCCACGTGGCCTCCGCGCAGGTACCGTTTGGTCCGCTCGGAGTCGTCCCCGGCCCGGGACATCAGCAGCACCAGCTGCATGTCCGTGCTGCGAAGAGCCTCGTTCACGCCGGTAATGACGGCCGCGAAAAAAGGATCCATCATGACGCGTGCATCCGGCTCCGGAATGACCAGCGCCACGGAGGCCGTGCGTTTGGTGACCAGGCTCCGCGCGGCACGGTTGGGGGTGTAGCCAAGCGCCACGATCGCCGCATCCACGGCGGCCTGGGCCTCCGGGCTCACTTTCAGTCCGCCGTTGATGGCCCGGGACGCAGTGGAGCGGGACACACCGGCGGCGGTGGCAAGATCCTCCAGCGTGGGACTGGGCCGTCCCGCCCTTAACTGGGCAGGACGGTGGGTCTTTTGGTTCATTACACAGACAATACGACACCTGCCCCCGAGGGTGACACGCCCGGATCTGCGTCCGGGACAGCGTTGGAGGCCGCCACGGCCGAGTACCATAGGGCGCTGGCCTTCGGGATGCGTTCCTGGGTGCGGTAGTCCACCCGGACCAGCCCAAAGCGCTGGTGGTAGCCGAAGGACCACTCGAAATTATCCAGCAGGGACCAGGCCAGGTAGCCACGCACGTCCACGCCGTCCGTAACGGCCCCATGCACCGCGCGCAGGTGGGCGGCGAGGAAAGCGAGCCGGTCCTGATCGTCCACAAAGCCCGCGTCATCAGGGACGTCATGGTAGGCGGCGCCGTTTTCGGTGATGTACACCGGAATTCCCGCGGGCCCCGTGTACTCGTCCTGCAGCCGGTTCAGCAACCGCCGCAGGCCCTCCGGCTGGACCTCCCAGCCCATCCCCGTCACAGGAAGTCCGCGCGGCACCGAACGCGCCCCGTCCGCCGCGACAAAGGGCGACGCCGGACGGCGGGGTCCGCCGGCGGCCGCCGCGTCCGCTTCCACACCGGTGGACAGGTCCGCGGGATCCTTGGTGACGGATTCACCGTGGTAGTAGTTCACGCCCAGCAGGTCCAGCGGCGCCGAGATGATGTCCAGGTCCCCCGGCTGGACGAATTCGTCCAGGCCCAGGTGGGCCACATCAGCCAACAGATCCGCCGGGTATTCCCCCTTGAACAGCGGGTCCAGGAAGATCCTGTTGAACTGGCCGTCGATCCGCCTGGCCGCGTCGCGGTCGCCGCCGTTGTCCGGGTCGCGGGGATCCGCCACCGTCAGGTTCAGGGTGATGCCCAGGGCGGCGTCGGCGTCCAGGCGGCGGAGTTCCCTTGCCGCCAGGCCGTGGCCGAGCAGCAGGTGGTGGGCAGCCGCCAGGGCCGACCGGGGTTCCTGCCGTCCGGGGGCGTGGATGCCTGCAGCATAACCGAGGAACGCCGAACACCACGGCTCGTTGAGCGTTGTCCAGAACCGGACCCGGTCCCCCAGTGCCTCGTGCATCACGGCGGCGTACTCGGCAAAGCGGTACGCAGTATCCCGGTTGGCCCAGCCGCCCTTGTCCTCCAGTGCCTGCGGCAGGTCCCAGTGGTAAAGGGTCAGCCACGGCGTGATGCCGGCCGCCAACAGTTCATCCACCAGGCTGGAATAGAAGGCGATGCCCTCCGGATTGGGGGTAACGCCGTCCGGCATGCAGCGTGCCCAGGAAGTGGAAAAGCGGTAGGCCTTCATGTTCAGGCTCTTCATCAGCGCCACGTCCTGCTTGTAGCGCCGGTAGTGGTCACAGGCCACGTCGCCGTTGTGGCCGTCCGCCACGGCGCCGGGCACCCGCGAGAAGGTGTCCCAGATCGAGTCCTTCCTGCCGTCAACATGCGCGGCCCCTTCGATCTGGTAGGCGGCCGTCGCCGCTCCCCACAGGAAGCCCTCGGGAAACGGAAGTGGGGTGGTACTCATCCTTTTACTGCTCCTTGCATGATTCCTGATACGAGTTGCCGGCCTGCCGCAATAAACAGGAGCAAGAGGGGGACGGTGGCCAGGACCGCACCGGCGAGCACCACCGAGTAGTCAACAAAGTGGGCCGCCTGGAGCAGCTGCAGTGCCACCGGGAGGGTGGGATTCGAGGGGTCCAGGACGATGAACGGCCAGAAGAAGTTCGTCCAGGTGGCCACGAACGTGAACAAGGCGAGCATGGCCGCGGCGGGCCGGGCAGCCGGGAACCCGACGTGCCAGAAAGCCTGGATCATGGACGCGCCGTCCATACGCACAGCCTCAATGAGTTCATCCGGCAGGGCGTCCCGGAGGTACTGGGTCATCCAGAACACTCCGAAAGCGGTGACCAGGCCGGGGATAATGACGGCCCAGAGCGATCCGGTCCAGCCCAGCTTGGACATCACAATGAAGAGCGGGACCACGCCCAGCTGGGTGGGAACGGCCATGGTGGCGATGACGAACACCAACAGGCCCTTGCTGCCGCGGAAGCGGAGCTTGGCGAAGGCGAAGCCCGCCAGGGTGGAGAAGGCGACGACGGACGCCGCGGTGACGCCGGAGACGATCAGGCTGTTGCCCATCGCCTTCCAGAACGGGATGCTGTCAAAGACCTTCGCCGCGTTGGCCAGGAAGTTTCCGCCCGGGAGCAGCGGGATGCCGCGGCTCAGGACGGTGTTGTCATGGCTGCCTACCAGGAAGGACCAGTACAGCGGGAACACCGAAGCGAGGAGAACGGCGCCCAGGAAACCGTAGGTCAGGAATCCGGGCCGGCGGGCACCACCGAAGCCGGTTTTGCGGTTCCCTCCGGCATTCCGGCGGGCGGCGGCCCTGGCCGCGCCCTTGCCGGCCGTCTGTTCGATCATGGGAACGGAGCTCACTTGCGGCCTCCCTGGCTGGCGATGCGCTTGGTGATGAAGAAGTTGAGCAGGGCGATCAGCACGATGATCAGGAAGAGCAGCCACGCCACCGCGGACGCCCTGCCGAAGTTGCGCTGGCCCCACCCGAGTTCCCAGATGTACATGGTCAGCGTCTGCCACTGCCGGTCAGCCCCGCCCAGGCCGGACTGGTCAAAGACCCGCGGCTCATCGAAGATCTGCAGCCCGCCGATGGTTGAGGTGATCACAACGAAGATCACGGTGGGGCGAAGCATCGGGACGGTGACGGAGAAGAACTGCCGCAGCCGGCCCGCACCGTCAATGGTTGCCGCCTCGAACACGTCGCGGGGGATCGCCTGCATGGCGGCAAGGAAGATCAGCGCGTTGTAGCCGGTCCACCGGAAGTTCACCATGGTGGCGATGGCAGCATGGCTTGCCAGCGAATCGCTGTGCCACCGGACCGGGTCAAGCCCAACAACCTTCAGGATCTCGTTGATCAGGCCGAACTGGTCTGCAAAGAGGTTGTTGAAGATCAGCCCCACCGCTACGGGTGCAACGACGAACGGCACCAGCACACCCATCCGCCAGAACGTCCTGGCCCTCAGGTTTGCGTCCAGTACGGCCGCAATGACAAGGGCGATGACAACCTGCGGAACGGAGGAAAGGATGAAGATGCTGAAGGTGTTGCCCACAGCGTTCCAAAAGTAGGGCTGGGCTATGACGAACGCGTAGTTGTCCAGTCCCGCGAATTTTCCCTGCCCGCCGATGAGGTTCCAGTTGTGGAGTGATACCCAAGCCGTGTACCCCAGCGGAAAGAGTCCCGTGATGGCAAACAGGAGGAAAAACGGGGAGATGTACAGGTAGGGGGACAACTTCACGTCCCACTTGGAGACCTGCTGTGAAAACGCCAGTCGCCGGACGCTCCTTCCGTCGTTCGCGGGCCGGGGGCTGGGTCCGGTCCTGGGTGGGTTGACCCGGTCGGTGACAGCCATGGTTAGAGCGACTTCACTGCGGTGACGAACTTCTCCCAGGAGGAGGCGGCGTCGTCCGTCTTGTCAACGTCCACGCGGGTGAGGGCCTGCTGCATGGCGTCGTTGATGGCAAAGAACTTGGTGCCCTTGAAGGGGGTCACCTCAACGGCCTTGGCGCGCTCGGCAAAGATCTCGCCCGTAGGTGCACCATTGAAGAAGGCGTTGGTCTGTCCCAGCAGTTCGCTGCTTTCCAGGGCCTCCTTCTGGCTGGGGAAGGTGCCCTTGGCGGTGAAGGCCTTGATCTGCTGCTCAGGTGCCGTCAGCCAGTTCGCCAGCTTCTTGGCCTCGGCCTGGTGATCGCCCTGGGCGGGTACGGTCAGGTAGGAACCGCCCCAGTTGCCGCCGCCCCCGGGGAAGACGTTGGCCACGTCCCAGCCGGTGACTCCCGCCGCGTTGCCCTCAATGACGCCGAGCATCCAGCCGGGGCAGAGGGTTGTGGCGAAGGCATTGGTCTGGAAACCGGAAGCCCAGTCATCGCTCCACTGCTTGAGATGGGCTGACAGGCCGTCCTCCGTGGACGCCTTGAGCACCTGATTGTAGATGTCCTTCACCTTCTGGTTCTCCGTGGCGATGACGGTGCCGTCCACCTCCTCGTAGGCCTTCTCGAGCTGGTTGCTCATGCCCTGGTAGATGGCCCCGGCGGAATCGAACCAGGCAGCGCCCGGGTTGGCGGCCGTGAACTTCCGGCCGGCGTCGAAGTAGCTGTCCCAGGTGCCGCCAAGCATCTTGGCCACTTCACCGCGGTCGGTGGGCATCCCGGCTTTCTTCAGCAGTTCGGCGTTATAGCAGACGGCTTCGGGACCGGAGTCGGTTCCGTACCCCACCAGCTTGCCGTCGGCTGTGGTGGCTGCCTCGGTCTTCCAGTCGAGCCAGCGGCCCTCCACAGCCGGATCGCTGAGGTCCGCAAACTGGTCCGGGTACTGCAGGAGCTCAGGGAGCCAGTCCACCTCGACGGCTTCGATATCGGACAAGCCGGATCCGGCAGCCAGGCGGGTGGTGAGGTTGTCCCGGGCCTCGTTGCTGGTGGCCGCCTTCTTGTGCTCGATGGTGACGTTGGGGTTCAGCTCCTGGTACTCCTCAAAGAGCTTTTCGTAGCCGAATTCGTTGAAGGTGCCTACGGTCAGGGTGACCGGATCGGAACCGGTGGCTTCGTTTACACCGCCTTTCTCCGGAGCGGAGGGCCCGCAGGCTGTCAGCGAGAGGGAAAGACACGCCGCGGCGGCCGAAAGGACAATGAACTTGCTGGGCTTATTCACAGGGGAAGACTCCTTCGTCAAATGGATCCACGCCGCAAACCGGCGAACCGTTGCGGTATGGGCGCGCAGGGACACATGGGCCGGCTGGATGAGTAGTCGGAGCGAACATGGTGGGAGCGCTCTCACGCCATGGTGTCCCACATCACGTCCCCTTGTCAACCATCGGTGGGAGCGATTCCACTTTTCCTTGCCGCACTCTCTGGGCGGTGTTACGCTTCCCCGACGAGAGCGCTCCCACACCCGGCGGATCGCTTGCACCACAGCAGGCCAGCTACACCCGGACCCGCGCGCCCCTACCCCAACTGACGAACAGGACCAGCAATGCCGCTAGCCCACCATTCCCTCCCGCCAGGTCCCGCCCAGGCCGCTCCCACCCCGCACCGCCGCCGGCACATTGCCGGCAGCGCCATCCTCCTGGCCGGTCTCCTCGCAGGCGCCGTCGGCAGCCCCGCCGGCGCAGCGCCGTCGGCCGTTCAGCAGATGTCCGTAACAGAGGCACCGGCGGCGCCCCAGCCGGCGGTAACCGGCTTCGCACAAACCGCGGCACATCCGTTCGGGACTAACGTCCACGTCTTTGATCCGGGCATGCCCGTGGCAGAAATCCAGGCCACCGTGGACGCCATTGCGGCGCAGCAGGTGGATGACGAGATGGGTTCGAACCGCTACTCGCTGTTGTTCAAGCCGGGCACCTACGGCACGGCCGAGGAACCGCTCATCGTCCAGGTTGGATACTCCACGGAGGTCGCCGGGCTTGGCGCTTCCCCCACGGATGTCATCATCAACGGGCACGTGGACGTCTACAACCGCTGCCTCACCGCGGACAACTGCATCGCCTTGAACAACTTCTGGCGGTCCCTGTCCAACCTCACCATCAACGTCACCGGCCTCGAGGGATGCCGCAGCTCCGCGAATTTCTGGGCGGCGTCCCAGGCATCACCCATGCGGCGGGTCAATATCACTGGCGGCAACCTCTCCCTCATGGACTACTGCACCGCCGGCCCGCAGTACGCCAGCGGCGGCTTCATCTCCGATTCGAAGACGGGCGCCGTGATCAACGGCTCCCAGCAGCAGTACTTTGTCCGTGACAGCAGCATCGGCAACTGGTCCAACGGAGTCTGGAACCAGGTGTTCTCCGGCGTGGACGGGGCACCGGCGCAATCCTTCCCCAACCCGCCGTACACCACCCTTGACAGCACCCCCATCAGCCGCGAGAAGCCGTACCTCACCCTGGACTCCGCGGGCCAGTACAGCGTGTTCGTCCCCGCCGTCCGCACGGAATCCGCCGGAACAACCTGGGAGAACGGGCCGACGGCGGGACGCAGCCTGCCGCTTTCAGACTTCTACGTAGCCACCCCCGCCGATTCAGCCAAGACCATCAATTCCCAGCTGGCGCGCGGCAAGAACCTGCTGCTGACCCCGGGGGTTTACGGCATTGACGAGAGCATCGAGGTCAAGCGCGCCAACACGGTGGTCCTCGGGCTCGGCATGGCAACCCTGACAGCGGTCAACGGGGCCGTCCCCCTGACGGTCGCGGATGTTCCGGGCGTGGATATCGCCGCAGTGACCGTGGATGCCGGTACCGTGAACTCCCCCGCGCTGATGCGGCTGGGCAAGGCGGCGAACGGCGAGGGCGGCGGCGCCGCAAACTCCGGCATGCACAGCGATCCCGCCAACCCCACCACTCTCCATGACGTCTTCTTCCGCATCGGCGGTCCGCACGTGGGCAAGGCCTCGGTCAGCCTTGAGGTCAACAGCGACAACGTCCTCCTGGACCACATCTGGGCTTGGCGCGCCGACCACGGCAACGGGGTGGGCTGGACCACCAACACCGGCAGGAACGGCGTGATCATCAATGGTGACAACGTCACGGCCACCGGCCTGTTCGTGGAGCACTACCAGGAGTACAACATGATCTGGAACGGCGAGAACGGCAGGACCGTCTTCTTCCAGAACGAGCTGCCCTACGATGCACCCAACCAGGCAGCATGGCAACACGACGGCGTCCTGGGCTGGGCCGGCTACAAGGTCGCGGACTCCGTGAAGACCCACGAACTCTGGGGCGGCGGCAGCTACGTCTACAACAACGTGGACCCCACCATCCACGCCACCCGGGGTTTTGAAGTGCCGGTGACCCCGGGCGTGAAGCTGCACAGCCTGCTGACGGTCAACCTGGGCGCGGGCACACTGGACCACGTCATCAACGACACCGGCGCACCAGTGTCAACGGACGCCGTCGGAATTCCCAGCTACGTTCCCAGCTTCCCGTAGGCGGTGCGCGCGGACGGGGCGCTTCCGGCCCCGTCCGCGCCAGGACGGAATCGCGTCGAACGAAACATTTGACTTGCTCCATCAGTCCGAGTACGCGCGCGCCATTGCTTAATGCAAGCGCTTACATTCCTGATGGCGCACCCGTCCGGGGTGCGTGGAAACATACTTGCGCATGGTCTCCGGGTCTCCCTACGGTGGTGCAGCCGGGAGCCCACAAATCTCACGGCCTTTGAACCGGCGATCCCACGCCGGATCACCTCCGAACAACGGCGTCCCTGATGACGCCTGCGGAATCGGGGCCGCTGGAGTGTCGGGAAATTAGGGCAGATGCCCGTCTTCCACGAACAGTTACAACTCCGCGAGAAGAGCAATAATGCACAAGCACCCCCAAATCCCCCGGATGCTGCGGCGGCGGTCCGCCGCCGCAGCGCTGGCAACAGCAGTAGCCGCCTCGGCCTTCCTCGCCGTTCCCTCGGCTCAGGCGAACGAGCCTGCGGACCCGCCCGCCAGTGAGCAGCTGCCCGCCCCCACCCCCGGTTTCCCCCTTCCCACGGAACACACGCAGGAAGCCTTCGACCCGGCGTCGGACTTCACCTCAAAGTGGACCCGTGCGGATGCGCAGCAGGTCATGGCGCAGAGCGACCCCACGGTGGCTCCCGGCCAGAACTCCATGAGCCCGGACGTCACCATGCCGGAGATCCCCGAGGACTTCCCCACCATGAACGAGGACGTCTGGGTCTGGGACACCTGGTCCCTGACGGACGAGAATGCCAACCAGATCAGCTACAAGGGCTACGACGTGATCTTCTCGCTCGTCGCTGACCGCCACGCCGGCTACAACTTCGACCAGCGCCACTGGAACGCCCGCATCGGCTTCTTCTTCCGGAAGACCAGCGCCGACCCGGCCACGGATAAGTGGAACTACGGCGGACACCTCTTCGTGGACGGCGCCTCCGTCGGCAACACCGAATGGTCCGGCTCCACCCGCCTCATGCAGGGCAACCATGTGAACGTGTTCTACACGGCCACCACGTTCCACGACGTGGCCGAGCGGAACGCCGGCGGCGGCGGCATCGCCCCGGACGCCGCCATTGCCAAGGCCCTCGGCAACATCCACGCCGACGAGGAGCGCGTCTGGTTCGACGGGTTCGAGCACACCAAGCTGCTGGAGCCGGACGGCCAGATGTACCAGACCAAGGAACAAAACCCCGGCTTCGCCTTCCGTGACCCCTTCACGTTCGCCGACCCGGCCCACCCGGGCAAGACCTTTATGGTCTTCGAGGGCAACACTGCCGGGAACCGCGGCGAATACCAGTGCACCGAGGAAGACCTCGGCTACCGCGAGGGAGACGCCAAGTCCGAGTCCGTGGCGGATGTGAACGCTTCCGGCGCCCAGTACCAGACGGGCAACGTGGGCCTCGCCGTGGCGGACAACAAGGACTTGACCAAATGGTCCTTCCTGCCTCCCATCCTCTCCGCCAACTGTGTCAACGACCAGACTGAGCGTCCGCAGATCTTCATCCAGAACGAGGACGGCAAGAACAAGTACTACCTGTACACGATCAGCCACCAGTTCACCTACGCGGCCGGCATGCGCGGCCCCGACGGCGTCTATGGTTTCGTGGGTGACGGCGTGCGTTCCGACTACCAGCCGGTCAACAACTCCGGCCTGGCACTCGGTTCGCCCACCGACCTCAACCTGCCCGCCAACAACCCGAGCGGCACCATCTCGGGCCAGCAGAACGGACGGCAGTTCCAGGCCTACTCGCACTACGTGCAGCCCAATGGACTCGTGCAGTCGTTCATCGACAACGTCAACGGCGTCCGCGGCGGCTCCCTGTCCCCGACCGTGAAGATCAACTTCAAGAACGGCGTCACGCAGGTTGACCGGAGCTTCGGCAAGAACGGCCTTGGCCCGTTCGGCTACCTGCCCACCAACGTCCGCGTCGGCGGCGAGGGACACTACAAGTAACCAACACCTCGACGACACATCCTGCTTGCAGGCGGCGCACCGGCAGTTCCCTGCCTGTGCGGTAGCTGGCACCAGTACGGAGCGGGGCGCCATCCCCAGGCGTCCCGCTCCTTTGCCCTGGCGCACCGCCGCCCGGACAAACAGCCCAATTGAAATGGTCACCATGTCGGAAAAACCTGATCTCCGTACTACCACCAGCCGGCGCACCGCCTGGGCAGTAGCAGCAGCCCTCGCAATCCTGGCCGCCCTTGTCTCCACGGTCGTCCGGATCGAGGGGTCGAGCGCCAAAGTGCGCGCAGAAGAGGCCCTTCGGAATGTTGCTACAGCACAGTCCGCATCCAAGGATGCGGCGGGCGTTTATGCCTCCTATTGGCTGACTGGCGGTGACCACAGCCTCTCTGCCGTCCATCCGGTCCAGGCGGAAGGGGTAGCGGACTTGAGGAGCATCAGTTGTGACAATGGTTGGGTTGCGGCTGCCCGGGTTGACGGCGAAATCTACGTACGGTCAAACCTCGGGAAAGGCGCTGTTGCGGCAGGAGCCGGGGACCTCCGCCGGCCATCGTGTGTCACTGATGAAGCCCTCCGGCAGATGCTCGCCGACGTTGGCCTGCAGGAACAGTCACCTGGGCCAAAGGCAGCCGCTGACCGGCCGCCGAATTCATCGAAGTACCGCCCCAGCTACCACATCACTCCCGAACGCAACTGGATGAACGATCCGCAACGGCCCTTTTTCCTCAATGGGCTCTGGCACTACTACTACCTCTACAACGCCGACTATCCGGACGGAAACGGGACCGAGTGGTACCACCTCACCAGTGAAGACCTTCTGACCTGGAAGGACGAAGGGGTGGCCATTGAGAAGTACAAAAACGGGCTGGGTGACATTGAGACCGGCAGCACGGTGGTGGACCACGGGAACACAGCCGGTTTCGGCCACGGCGCCGTCATCTCCCTGTTGACCCAGCAGGACCAGGGCGTCCAGCGCCAGTCACTGTTTTACTCAACCGACGGCGGGTACACCTTCACCCCGTACAAGGGCAATCCCGTGATGGACAACCCCGGAGCGGAGCACTGGCGGGATCCGAAAATTGTCTGGGACGGGGAACGCAGCCAGTGGCTCATGGTCCTGGCCGAGGGCCACAAGATCGGCATGTACACCTCCTCCGATCTCAAGGAATGGCACTACGCGTCGGGTTTCGAACGGACCGGCCTGGGGACACTGGAGTGCCCTGACCTCTTCCAGTTGGACGTGGACGGCGATCCCGGCAAGAGAACCTGGGTCCTCGCGGCAAGTGCCAACGGAACAGAAGAGGGCAGAGCCACCGGCGTCGCCTATTGGACCGGCAACTGGGACGGAACCCAGTTCACGCCCCGGGACGGGAACCACCAGTGGATGGACGCCGGCTCCGACTTCTACGCAGCCGTGACGTGGGACGACCCCCGGCTCACGGAAGGCCAGAAAATGCAGTCCAGGAAGGCCATCGGGTGGATGAACAACTGGGACTATGCCCGCAAACTCCCAACCGGGGACTGGCACGGCGGCATGGACACCCTCATCCGGGACGTCCGCCTCAAAACCGTCCAGGGCCGCCCCACCCTGGTCTCCACTCCGGCAAAAACCTTGCGCCGGCTTGAGGGCGAAGCCTTAGGTCTCCAAGGAGCCACACCGGACGGCACGAAGCACCTTCCGGCCTCCCAAGGCGGCTCATACCGACTGGACGCGACGCTTGGACCCCCGGGGCCCGAGGACCAGCCTGAGGCGCGGATCCACCTGGAAAGCGGCGGCTCTGCCTTTGCGACCCTCGGTTACAACTTCCGGGACGGCGCCGTCTTCCTGGACCGGCAACAGCCTCCCGATGCGGACCTGGGCCCGCTCTTCACCGAGAGGCGGACCGTGGCCGCCCCAGCGAAGGACGGCCTTGTGAAGCTGACTGTCTTTGTTGACTACTCTTCCGTCGAAGTGTTCATCAACGACGGAGAGCAAACACTGACCTCGCTCGTTTTCCCCCGTTCGGAAGAGCACGCCGTCAGGGTTGCCACGGACAAGGGGACGCTACCCCTTAAATCCCTCGACTACACGCCCCTGTCCCCGGCCCGCTAGGTTGCCACTGCACAGGTTCTCCTCACCCTACCCAGGGCCTCCCGCAACACGTTAGGGTTCCAGCATGGACATCATCCTGGTACCCGGTTTCTGGTTGGATGCCTCTTCATGGCAGGAGGTGGTTCCGGCGCTCGAGGCCGCGGGACACCGGCCGCATCCGCTCACGCTGCCCGGCCTTGAATCCGTCGACGCGGACCGGGCGGGCATCAGCCTGCAGGACCACATCGACTTTGTGGTTGCCGCCATTGACGCGCTTGAGGGCAAGGTGGTCCTGGTGGGCCACTCCGGGGGCGGCGCCATCATCCACGGCGCGCTGGACGCGCGCCCCAACCGGGTAGAACGCGCCATCTACGTGGACAGCGGCCCGCTGGGTGAAGGCGACGTGATCAACAACGAACTGCCGGCCGATGGCAACGACATTCCGCTGCCGCCGTGGGACGGCTTCGAGGACGCCGACCTCATTGACCTCGACGACGGACTGCGGAAAGCATTCCGCGCACGTGCAATCCCGCAACCCAAGGGAGTGGCCTACGGCAAGCAGCACCTGCACGACACCCGCCGGTACGACGTCCCCGCCACAGTGATTTCGTGCGAGTTCCCCTCCTCGCTGCTGCGCGAATGGATCGACGCCGGCCACCCCTTTGTTGCCGAACTGGCGCGGGTCAGCGACGTGGAGTTCGTGGACCTTCCCACCGGACACTGGCCCCAGTTCACCAAGCCGGCGGAACTTGCCCAGGCAATCCTCGCAGCAGTGGACCGGACGGGCCAGCCCGCCGGGCGGTAAGGACGCACCGCTAACCCAACCACGCAGAAGGTTTTCCCAAACCCTTGCGCCGGAGCAGCACCGTCTTCATAATAAATGAATGTCATTCATTTATTCTTCCGCCGCCGTCCCGCCTGCCGCGCCTGCATTGACGCTGGAGGCAGCCCCCGCCCGCATGCCGGCTGAGTGGGAAACCCACCAGCGCACCTGGATGGCCTTCCCGCCGCCCAACGACACCTTCGGCCCGATCGGCAGCCCTGCCCTGGACCGGGCCCGTGCGGCCTGGTCCAGCGTTGCGCGCACCATCAGCCGCTATGAGACGGTGACCGTGCTGGCCGATCCCCGTGACGCATCAGCTGCCAGGGAGTGGCTCGGGGAGGGCATCACCGTAGTTGAAATTCCGCTCGACGACGCCTGGCTGCGGGACAGCGGGCCTACCTTCACCCGCCGTCCCGACGGTACCGTGGCCGCCGTCGACTGGACGTTCAACGGCTGGGGCGCACAGCACTGGGCGCAATGGGGCAAGGACCGGCACGTGGGCCGGTCTGTCGCGGCGCAGGCCGGGGTACCGGTGCTTCCGAGCTCGCTGGTTAATGAGGGCGGAGGCTTCCACGTGGACGGGGAGGGGACGGTCCTCCTCACGGAAACGGTGCAGCTGGATCCGCGACGGAATCCGGGCGCCACCAAGGATTCCGTGGAAGCTGAAATCCACGCCGCCCTGGGATCCGCCAAGGCCATCTGGCTGCCCCGCGGGCTCACCCGCGACTACGGTGAATTCGGCACCCGCGGGCATGTGGACATCGTGGCTGCCTTCGCCGGACCCGGCACTGTCCTGCTGCACCGCCAGGACAATCCCGCCCACCCCGACTACGAGGTCTACCGGGAGCTCCATGCCGTCCTTGCGGGGCAGACGGACGCCCAGGGCCGGCCGCTGCGCATCATCGACGTTCCCGCACCCACCGCCCTTGAAGACGGGGAGGGGTTCGTGGACTGGTCCTACATCAACCATTACGTGGCCAATGATGCAGTAGTGCTCTGCGGCTTTGACGACCCGAACGACGCCGTTGCGGCAGGAATCCTCGAACGGGCCTATCCGGGACGCACCGTAGAACTGGTGGACGCGCGGGACATCTTCGCGTTTGGCGGCGGCATCCACTGCATCACCCAGCAGCAGCCGGTGCCAGCCCGGCGGCAGGACGCAGCAGCATGAGCCCGTTCAACGTGGTGGAAGCGGGAATCAGCCAGCTCCGCGAAGCACTGGAAGCCGGGCAGGTCTCCAGTGAGGAACTGGTCCGCGAGTACCTGCAGCGGATCGAGGCGTACGACAGGTCCGGCATCCGGCTGAACTCAATGGTGGTCATGAACCCCCAGGCCCTTGCGGAGGCAAGGGCGTCCGACCAACGGCGCGCGGGGAACTCCACCTTGGGCCCCCTGGACGGCATCCCCTACACCGCCAAGGACAGCTACCAGGTGGCCGGACTGACGGTGGCGGCCGGGTCCCCGGCCTTCAAGGACCTGGTGGCCCGGCGCGATGCCTTCACCATCGAGCGGCTGCGGTCCGGCGGGGCGGTCCTGATCGGACTTACCAACATGCCGCCCATGGCCAACGGCGGGATGCAGCGCGGTGTCTACGGCCGGGCGGAAAGCCCTTATAACGCGGACTACCTGACCGCGGCGTTTGCCTCCGGCTCCTCAAACGGTTCCGGAACCGCCACCGCTGCCAGCTTCGCCGCCTTCGGCCTCGCAGAGGAAACCTGGTCCTCGGGCCGGGCGCCGGCGTCGAACAATGCGCTCTGCGCCTACACCCCCTCCCGCGGCGTGATCTCGGTTCGCGGCAACTGGCCGCTGGTTCCCACCATGGACGTGGTGGTTCCGCACGCCCGCACCATGGATGACCTCCTGGAAGTACTGGACGTGGTGGTGGCTGACGACGCCGAAACCCGCGGCGACTTCTGGCGGATGCAGCCATGGGTTGACCTGCCGAAAGCGTCCGAGGTGCGCCCCGCCTCCTATCTGGAACTGGCCATACCGGACCCCGCAGCTGCGGCGAACGTCCTGGCAGGCAAGCGCCTGGGCGTTCCGCGGATGTACGTCAACGCCGATCCGGAGGCCGGAACGGCTCCCGCCCCCGGCATCGGCGGGCCCACCGGGCAGCGCATCCGGACCAGGGCTTCCATCATGGATCTGTGGGATGCCGCCCGGCGCGGCCTGGAGGCGGCAGGGGCGGACGTTGTGGAAGTGGACTTCCCGGCAGTAACCAACTACGAAGGGGACCGGCCAGGCGCGCCCACCATCGCCACGAGGGGCCTGGTGCCCCCCGAATACCTCCGGAGGGAAATCGTGGACCTCCCGGCCTGGGCCTGGCACGACTTCCTGGATGCCAATGGGGACCCGAACCTTTCCCGGCTGTCCGACGTGGACGGCGCCAGCATCTTCCCCGCCCCGGACGGCTCGCTGCCGGACCGGTACCACGGGTTTGAGGACGACATCAGCGACTATCCGGCGTGGATTCGGGACAACGGGGTGCCTGTCCTGTCCGGGATACCCCAGCTGGCGGAGGGGCTCCGCGGGCTTGAGGAAACACGCCGGATTGACCTGGAGGAGTGGATGGACGGCCTGGCCCTTGATGCGGTGGTGTTTCCGGCCGCCGCGGATGTTGGCCCCGCCGACGCGGACCGCAACGAGCACTCGGCGGGGCTTGCCTGGCGCAACGGCGTCTGGGTGTCCAACGGCAACCTGGTCCCGCGGCACCTGGGCATCCCCACGGTGACGGTCCCCATGGGGCTGGCCGCGGACATCGCCATGCCGGTGGGGCTGACCTTTGCCGGGAGGGCCTACGGCGACACCGGACTGCTGCATCTTGCGGCTGCTTTCGAAGCCACCGGCAGCCGCCGTGTGCCGCCGCCCCGGACCAGCTCCGTGGGGGGTTCCCCAGCCGGGCGCGCAGGGAACGGACGCTCCTTGACAGCCTGATTGTTAGCGCTGACAGTGGAGGGAGCCTTTTGCACCTCCGACCGGAAAGCCGACTCAATGAAGAACTGGGCAGGGAACCTCCAGTACGCCTCAACGGAGGTCCGTCAGCCGTCGTCAGTGGAAGAACTCGCGGGCATCGTGGCGGGGGCCCGCCGGGTCAAAGCCCTGGGGTCACGCCACTCATTCAACCGCGTGGGGGACACCGACGGCGTCCACGTGCTCCTGGACGCCCTGCCCCAGAGGATCGAACTGGACCCTGAACGCCAAACCGTCCGCGTCAGCGGCGGGGTCAGCTACGGAACGCTGTGCCGCTCCCTGGAACAGTCCGGCGTCGCCATCCACAACCTGGCGTCCCTTCCCCACATTTCCGTGGCAGGCGCTGTCCAGACCGGAACGCACGGATCCGGCGTGGGCAACCAGTCGCTGGCCGGCGCCGTGGAATCGATCGACCTGGTGCGGCCCTCCGGTGAACAGGTGTCCCTCTCCCGCGCTGACGGTGATGAATTCCTGGCCAGCGTGGTGGGCCTCGGTGCCCTGGGCATCATCACCGGCCTGGAACTCTCCGTCCGGCCGAGCTTCCGCATGCGCCAGCGTGTCCTGGAGGATCTGCCGTGGGACCGCGCGCTGGCCAATTTCACGGAGATCGTGTCCAGCGCCTACAGCGTCAGCCTTTTCACGGACTACGCCGGCGGTTCCGTCAGCCAGGTGTGGCTGAAGGCACTGGATTCGGAACCGCCGCTGGGCGGGCTTTTCGGAGCCAGGGCCGCCAGCAGCCCCAGGCACCCGCTGCCTGACATGTCCGCCGAGAACTGCACGCTCCAACTGGACGAGCCAGGCCAGTGGCTGGACCGCCTGCCGCATTTCCGCCACGAGTTCACCCCCAGCAAGGGCGAGGAGCTGCAAAGCGAATTCATCCTGCCCCTGGAGCACGGCCCGGCGGCCATTGAGGCAGTCCGCGGCCTCGCGGACAAGCTCGCGCCGCTGCTGTTTGTGTCCGAGATCCGCACCGGCGCTGCCGATGAATTCTGGCTCAGCCCCTTCTACCGGCAGCAGAGCGTGGCCCTGCACTTCACGTGGAAGCCGCTGCAGCCAGAGGTGGAGGCGGTCCTGCCGGAACTCGAGGAAGTGCTGCGGCCCTTTGGAGCCCGGCCGCACTGGGGCAAGCTCTTCTCCCCCACGGGCTACGACTGGGAATTGCTCTACCCGCGCTTCGCCGACTTCCGCTCGCTGGCATCGGCACAGGATCCCGGCGGGAAGTTCCGGAACGGCCTGCTGGACAGCGTCCTGGGCGTGCCAGCGCCAAGCGGACGCTGATCCGCTACCCGGCTTCGCTCAGGATCCTGCGAGAAGGTGCCGTTCCGGCGCGGGTTTGCGCTGAGCCGATAGGCTGGGTTGATGAAACGCCGCCTTGCCGCCCTGTCCGCCGCTCCCCTGCTCCTGCTCCTCGCCGGCTGTGGTGCCGTTGAGGAGGCTGCCGGCAATGCTGCCAGTGACGCCGCCTCGAAGGTGGCGTCCGCAGGCGCCGCGGAAGTGAAAAGGCAGGTCTGCGCAGTGGTGCAGGACGGCCTGGTCAGCGTGGAGGACAAGCAGGCGCTGGCGGGCCTGGTCTCCGCCGCCCGCACGGCGGGAGTCCCCGCAGAAATTACGACGCCGTTGGGCCAGATCGCCGCGGCGGGAGACGAAGTGCCCGGCGAGTCCGTCCAGGCACTCAAGGACGCCTGCGCCGCTTAGCCGCCCCGCCGGCGTCGGGCACCACCTCACAGGCACGGTTACTTCCGCGCCGCAAAGGTAATGCCCCGTAAGATAATCAGCCGCGGTTAAAGGCGGGGCTGGTCCACGCCGCGGAGGCTGGTGCCGCGTCCGCCCTGGGGGCGCCGCACAGTGCGGTGTTCCGGCGCGGCAAACGGGACGACGTCATGGTCCCGGTCCGCAGGCAGGGCACGCACAAATTTTGCCAGTTCCCCGCTGAGGACCTTCCAGTCGATGCTTGGATCATCCGGGTAGGCGTTGATTTCGGCACGGCGGGCAGCCTCAAGGGCAGCAGCGCCGGATTCCGTTAATTCAACCTTGAACTGGCGCCTGTCCGTGGATTGGCGGGTCCTGGTGATATGCCCGGCACCTTCGAGCCGGATCAGTACGCGTCCCAGGGTCTGGCTCTGGACGCGGATGGCCTCCGCGAGCTGTTCCTGGTTAAGGGGCCCCGCGGCGAGTCCTTCCAGTGCTATGACGGCAGCCCTCGTGAGGCCCAAGTGCGCCAGGGCATCGTCCTGCCGCCTTTGCACCAGCCGGGCCGCCACCGTAATCAATCGGTAGCTGGTCCGGGCATCTGGATCAAGATTGCTGGTCATCGGGCCGTGGCCTTCCTGTGGGTGGCGAAGTGCAGGGTGTGATCACCTCTTTTTGCGTCGCTACATTCTCTACAATAAGCATGCTTAGCATCAGATTCGCAAGTAGGCTTACTATCGCTGCTGCCAAAGCCCCCGCCCCATGGCCATTTATCCGGCAGCCCCTTGCATTCCAAAAGGGAAGTGTGCTTAGTATCTAATTAGTAACCATGCTTACTACTAGCCAGCACTGCTGGTTCTTGATCGCCAGCTAACCCTTCACGAAAGAGAGCCCGATGACAGAGAACCAATGGCCCCAGACATCCAGCCCTGCTACCACCGATCCTTTCGGCACACCGGAAGCAGGGGTTGACGAAGGCTTCGGCACGTCCCCGGCTGCGGGTTCCGCCGGAGGCTCCAGGAGCCAGGCGGCGAAGGAAGAAGCTTCGCACGTCGCCGGCGAGGCCGCCTCCGCAGCCCAAGGCGTTGCCCAGACGGCCAAGGAGGAAGCCGCCCACGTGGCCTCCGAGGCA